>CAJCHN010000034.1 GCA_903970285.1 Rhodanobacteraceae bacterium
TCGCCGAACAATCCAACCGGGGCCGTGGTGAGGCGGGAAGACCTGCTGGCGATCGCCAAGGCTGCGCCTCAAGCGGTGCTGCTGGTGGATGAGGCTTACTTTCATTTCCACGGCGAGACGACGCTGCCAGATGTGGGAACGGTACCCAATCTGCTGGTGGCGCGGACGTTTTCCAAGGCGTATGGGCTGGCGAATCTTCGCGTCGGGATGGTCGCGGGGGATGCGCGTTTGATGGGGTATCTGCGCAAGGCTAGCTCGCCCTACAACGTGAATGGGGTGGCGCTGCAATGTCTGCCGGCGGCGCTTTCGGATGATGCGTACATCGCGTGGTATGTCGAGCAGATCCGCGTGGGGCGCGGGCGGATCATGGCCGGTCTCGATGCGCTGGGAGTTGCCTACTTTCCCAGTGAGGCCAACTTTGTGCTGATGCAGATCGGGGCAAAGCATAAGGAGCTTGTCGCCGCGATGCGGGCGCGTGGCGTGCTGCTGCGGGATCGCTCGGCTGATCCCGGGTGCGATGGGTTCGTGCGGATCACGGTTGGGGTTGAGGATCAGGTTACGGCTGGTCTGGCCGCGCTGAAGGACTCGCTGGCGGAGATTCAGTGGAGCGGACCGGTGACCGCGCAGGATGCGTCTCGGACGGACGCAAGGCTGGAGCGGGAATATGAGTGACGGGAGCATGAACGACAGGGTGCGCGTGGGAACGGTGAAGCGCGATACCACGGAGACGCAGATTGCGCTGCGCCTGACGGTCGATGGGCAGGGGACGTACCAGGTTGCAACGGGGCTTCGGTTCTTCGATCACATGCTGGAGCTGTTTACGCGGCATGGCGGGTTCGACCTGGAGCTGACGTGCAAGGGCGACCTGGATGTGGATCAGCACCATACGGTGGAGGACGTCGGGATTGCGCTGGGCGAGGCGTTTCTGGAGGCGCTGGGCGATAAGAAAGGGATCATGCGCGCGGGCTACTTCGTCATGCCGATGGATGAGACCCTGGCGGTGGCCGCCGTTGACCTTAGCGGGCGCACCGCTTACGCCGTTGAATCTGGTGTCGATGTGCAGTTTGTCGGCGACTTCCAGACCGAACTGCTGACCGACTTCCTGGAGGGCTTTGCCCGCGGGGCGAAGTGCAACGTTCACGTGAAGACCATGTACGGACGGTCGAACCACCATAAGATCGAGGCGATCTTCAAGGCTCTTGCAAGGGCGCTGCGCGGAGCGTGCAGCCGGGACGAGCGGATGAAGGAACTCTTGCCGAGCACAAAAGGACTGCTGTGATGACGTTGAACCGCACCCTAATGGTGCCCTTCGTCGCGTTCGTTGCGTCGTCTGTGTTGATTCCGGCGTCCCTCGCAAAGTGGGGACCAAGAACCGATTTGCAGGCGGATACCCTAGCTCTGACCGGGCTGCTTTTCGGTGCCTTTGCGAGCGCCCGTTTCTACTCGTTTCGCAAAGACATCGCGTACCGCATGCTATGCACGTTTACGATCCTTGTCACAGCTTTTTGGGCTCTGGAGTTCTCTGGCGGAGTTGCCTTCTTGACGATAGATAAGCTCGTTCGCCACTTTCAAAAATCATGATCCAGGTCATCGACTACAAAGCGGGCAATCTCACCAGCGTGGTCAAGACGCTGCACTACCTCGGCGCTCAGACAGAGATTACGCAAGACCCTGAGGTGATCCGCAAAGCGTCAAAGATGGTCCTTCCCGGCGTTGGCCACTTTCAGGCAACGCAGCTTCTGCATGATCTTCATATCACCGAGGCTGTCCGCGAGGCCATTGCTCGCGGCGCCTGGTTCCTCGGCGTCTGCGTCGGCTTGCAATGGCTCTTTGAGGGGTCGAGTGAATCACCTGATACACCGGGCCTGGGTCACTTCGCCGGGACTTGCGAACACTTTCCGTTACGCATCCATGGGGAAGGCCTGAAGTCGCCGCACGTCGGCTGGAATTCGCTCGAACAGATTCGCCCGGATTCGCGTCTGCTGCGCAATATTGCCGACGGTGGATTCGTGTATTACACGCATTCCTGGAGGGCTCCGGTCATATCTGATACTGCTTCAGTCACACACTATGGCAGCCCCTTTACGGCGGTCGTTGAGCGCGAGAGTGTCATGGGCGTGCAGTTTCATCCCGAGAAATCCAGCGCCGTGGGGCTGCGACTGCTTCAAAATTTCGTTCACCTTTGAACCGAAAGGTAAAACGGATAAAACATGGGTTTGAACCGATCACTGTCGAATTGACCCGGAACCCAGGAACTAAACAAATGCCTTTCTTCTACGAACTCAGACTAGCCGCCGAAGAGCCAAGCTATACGTTTGTGCAGCAGCTCGTGCCAGCCGGAACGCTGGTCGGCGTCAACCAGCCGCTGGCTACGATCACCGATGGGGGGATGGAGTTTCATGTCCCTGCGCCGAAGCAGGGCCTGCTGGTGGCCTGGTTGGTTCAGCACGGCGATGTCCTTGAGAACGGCGACGTGCTCGCGCGCATCGTCTGCGAAGGAGAGCAGGTTGACGTTCCCGCAGCCATTCCGTACCGCCTCGGCTGAGATCCTGGCGATGGCCGGTGCAATCCTGTTTCAGCCGTCTTACAGTCTTCTCGAGCGTCTATGCTGACAAAACGCATCATCGCCTGCCTGGATGTACGTGCCGGACGCGTCGTCAAGGGAGTTCAATTCGTGGACATCATCGACGCCGGCGACCCTGCCGAACTGGCGCACCGCCACGCCGCCGCCGGCGCGGACGAGATTGTGCTGCTGGACATTACGGCGACGCACGAAGGCCGCGGGACGCTGCTTGACACGGTGAAGCGCACGGCGGCAACGCTCTTTGTGCCGTTTACCGTGGGTGGGGGCATTCGCTCGGCGGAAGATGCCGCGGCTGTCTTCGATGCGGGCGCCGATAAGGTTTCGCTCAACTCCGCGGCGATCGCCCGGCCGGAGCTGATCGGGGAGATCGGCCAGAGCTTTGGCGCGCAGGCGGTGATCGTTGCGATCGACGCTCGCAAGGCGGCGGGCTCTGCAGACCCCGTGGGCGACGCGGAAGTTTACGTGTCGGGCGGACGGAAACCGGCGGGCCTGCGGGTGCTGGACTGGGCACGCGAGGCCGAGCAGCGCGGCGCGGGAGAGATTCTGCTCACGTCCATGGACACGGACGGGATGCGCTCGGGCTTCGACCTGGAGCTGACGGCGCGGGTTTCAGCTGCCGTGCAGATCCCGGTGATTGCGTCGGGGGGCGCCGGCTCTGCGCAGCATTTCGCTGAGGTGTTTCAGCAGGGAAGAGCGGATGCCGCCCTCGCCGCCAGCATCTTCCACTTCGGGGTGACGGATTCGCGCGAGCTGAAGCAGGAGCTGCAGCGGGTGGGAATTCCGGTGAGGCTGCCGTGCTGAAACAGCTTCTGGCTCTTAGCTCGTGCCTGCTCGCCAACCACGTCCGCGGCCTGATTTCACCCTTACTTCAACGGGCCTCTAGCTGGGAGCTGGAAGCCAGGAGACTGGAAGCTAGCAATGCTGATCCCTTCGATTGACCTGATGAATGGCCGCATCGTGCAGCTTGTGCACGGCGAGACGCTCAAGCTAGCCTTTGACGACTTCGAATACTGGATCGAACGATTCTCCTCGTATCCGCTCGTGCAGCTGATCGACCTGGATGCTGCCATGCGCCAGGGCGAAAATCGTGCGCTGGTCGCCGAGATTTGCAAGCGGCTCCCTTGCCAGGTGGGGGGCGGTCTGAAGACCGCTGACGATGCAAAGGCGCTTCTGGATGCTGGGGCCAAGCGAGTTATCTTCGGCAGCTCGCTGTTCGGCGGGCAAACGGACGGAGAGCCCAAACGCCGCCACAAGCTCATTCGCCTTGAATTTGCTGAATCGCTGAAAGAAGATTTAGGCGAAGACGCGCTGTGCTTCTCGGTCGACACCAAGGCGGGTAAGGTCGCCGTGCGCGGGTGGAAGGATTCGGTCGATCTGACGCCGGAAGAGGCCGTTACCTGGCTGGAGGAGTGCTGCTCCGCGTTCCTCTACACCCACGTGGACACCGAAGGGACGATGCGGGGATTTCCCGAGGATGTGGCGGCCGTCCTGCGGGCGTGTACGGCCAAACAGCTGATTGTCGCGGGCGGCATCAGGCAGCAGTCGGAGATCGATGCGCTCGATGCGATGGGCGTGGACTGCGTGGCGGGGATGGCGGTCTATAGCGGGATTCTGAAGGCGTGAGGCGGGAAACGGGACTAAAGACCAGAACTAACAAAGCTGGTCCTCAGTCCCTGGTGTCGCCCTCGGGGATCGCGTAATAGCCCTTGCGGGTGGTGACTTTCAGGCCTTTGCCGCAGTCCAGGTTGATGGTGCGGAACTTGCCGTCGAAGTTCGTGTTCGTCGGCCGATAGCTGAGCAGATATTGCGTGCGCAGCTCGTCCTGGATCTGGTCGAAGGCTTCTTCCAGCTTCTTGCCATTGTTGCCGACGTTGATCACACGTCCGCCGGTGGCAGTGGCCAGCGATTCCATGTCGCGGTCGCCCGAGTAGCCCATGCCGAAGCCGCCGTAGAAGCCGCGATCGGCGATCAGAATGACATAGATGATGGCGTTGGATTTCTGGGCGGCCTCGGTGGCGGTCTTCAGCGTCTCCTGCGAGCCCTGGTCGCCGCCGTCGGTGAGCAGCACCAGGATCTTGCGGCCAGCTTCGGAGCGAAGCTTCTCGTTCGCCGCCAGGTAGACCGCGTCGTACAGAAGGGTGCCGCGCGCGGTGCCGTTGCCGGTGACGGAGCCTGTGCCCGCGCCGGTATTGATGGACGCCTTATCGATCGCGCGCTTGATCTCGCGGGGCGAGTTGGTATAGTCCGCCAGCAGGTCGACGTTGATGTCGAACGAGATGAGGAAGGCTTCGTCCTTGGGGGTCAGGACGTCCTTGAGGAACTCCGCGCCGGAGGTCTGTTCGAGCGGTAGCACGTTCATCTGGCTACCGCTGGTATCAAGCAGGATGCCGATGGTCAGCGGCAGGTTCTTCTCCTGGGTGAAGTTCTTGATGGTCTGGGGTTCCTTGTTCTCGTAGATGGTGCAGTCGTCCTTTTTCAGGTTGGTGATAAAGCCGTTCTTATCCCGCGCGGAAAAGTAGACGTTGACCAGGTTGGTGCCGATCTGCAGCGTCTGGAAGTCTCCCTTGGGCTCTTCCTGGGCCGGCGCATCGGACTTGGGCGGGGGCCCGGTAGGCGAGGGCGCCTCCTGCGCACGCAGGCCGGAGTGAGCCAGGAGAGAGGCGGAGACGGTGACAGCAGCGAGAAACCCATGAAGACGCATACCTGATTAGACGATAGATTCAGTCCAAAGTCTTGCCCGAGGGGTTCTGCTGGAGGCTGGCGGTACCCGGGGCCGGGTGCTCTTCTCAGGCCGCTTGATCCTGAACCCGACGAAGGGATACTGGGGCGCGCGGGTTGCCGGAAGAGGCGCAACGACCGGCTTCGTCCCTGCGTCCAACCATGGAGAGGAACCGGGCGGCGGCGTCTGCAGGGGCCGCGCTGATACTCTACTAGCTACACCGTTGATTGCACGGCCTTGGCCGGGGAGACTTCTTACGTGAACCAAGCACTTATCGCCGGCGCGCTCGCACTGTGCCTTCTGGGGCTGCCAGCCAGTCCGCAACAAGCCCCTGCATCGCAGCAGCAGGCGATCCCCGACGCGCCGAAGCCGCAGTCGCCGCTGGGACCGGTCACTCCGGGCATTGGCAGCACATCGTCCTCGTCGGCGGACAACGCGCCGTCCGATCCGGATCAGCCGGCGGTTGGCTCGACGCTTCCTTCGACTCCGCAGCAGGCCCAGCAGCCGCAGTCCACGGATCGCGATCCGGTGCCCGACCTTCCGGCAGCCGGGCAGGGACCGACTGCATTCACGCTGCCGAGCCTGACCGTCAACTTTGTCGAAGTTCCGTTCACCGTCAAAGACTCGAAAGGAAACCTGGTTCCGGGCATCACCTGGCGTGACGTGCGGGTGTACGAGAACGGCATTCGCCAGCAGATGCGGGTTTTCACGGTCGATCCGTTTCCGCTCTCGATCGCGCTTGTGATCGATCAGAGCCTTCCGTTCGACACCATGACCCGGGTCAACAATGCACTGGGGGCCTTGCCGTCTGCCTTCACCGCCTACGACGAGGTGGCCGTTTTCACCTACAACAACGGTCCGAAGCTGCAGACCGACTTCACCAGCGGGCAAAGTCCGCGGCTGGCTGCGGTGGTCGATCGCGCGAAGACCGTGGGACGTGAGCCCATGTACTACGACGCCGGGGAGGGTCTGGGCAGCGGAATAGAAATCAACGGCCACGCGCAGGATAACCTGACGCCGCTGACGAGCAACGCTCCGGGTGGACCAAATGGCATCAAGCAGGTGCCGCGCGAGGTCCACACCCTGAACGACGCCATCCTGATGGCAGCGGAATCGCTCTCCCATGCTCCGAAGGGTCGGCGCCGCATCATCTACGTCATCTCGGACGGCAAGGAATACGGTTCAACGGCCAAGACGAAGGACGTGATCCGCTACCTGCAGACGAACCAGATCTCGGTCTACGCGACGCTTACCGGCGATTCCAGCGTGGATGGCCTCGGCTTCCTCGACCGCATCCACCTGCCCCTGACCATGCGCGACAACCTGCTGCCAGTCTATGTGGCTGCAACCGGCGGTCAGGCCTTCGCGGAGTACCGTACCCGCGGAATCGAAAACAGCTTTGCCAAGATTGCCGAGCAGGTGCGGACGCAGTACACGGTGGGCTACTACTCTCGTGAGCCGTTTATCGACGGCAAGTTCCGCAAGCTGGAGGTGCGCATCATGAAGCCCAACTTGCAGGTGATCGCCAAGTCGGGCTACTATCCGACGCCGCAGGCGCAGACTCCACCTTCGCCGCTTACGCGGCCAGCCGCAGACTGACCGGCAGTTCACCTGGAACCGGCTACTTGAGTCCAAAGGGCCCACCTCGCGGGCGGTCGAGGTGGGCCTTAGATTTTTCTCTGCCCACCCGCACCGTCTGATCCGCCATGCTTCCTTTCTCCATGACATCCATTCTGGCGTTGCTGGCTGCCGGCTTCTGGGGCATGGGCGACTTTTCCGGCGGGATGAGCGTGAAATCGGCTCCCGGGACCGCGCAGCCGCTGGGTGCCGCGCTGCGGGTGGTGCTGTTCTCGCACCTGACCAGCTTCACGGTGCTGATGTTGCTCGTGCTCTTCCGGGGCGATGCGGCTCCGCATGGAGCAGCGCTGGGATGGGGCCTTCTGGCGGGATTCTTTGGTGGAGCGTCGCTTTCCGGGTTCTACATCGCGCTCTCTCGGGGGGCGATGGGCGCGTCGGCTGCGGTTTCCGGTCTGCTGGCGGCGGCGATCCCGGCTAGCGTCACGTTGCTGCTGGAAGGCTCCCCAGGACCGTACAAGCTGTTAGGTTTCGTGGGCGCGGGCATCGCGATCTGGTTGATCGCGGCCGGCCCCGCGGAACGGGAGTCGCTTGAAACCATCGTGCTGGCGACCGGCGCCGGCATCGGCTTCGGTCTCTACTTCGTGGCGTTGAAGTATGCCGGGGCTCATTCTCCTCCGCTGTGGACGATGGCTACCGCACGCGTCGGCAGTATGTCCACGTGTGTTTTGATTCTGGGCGGCGTCCGGGCCGGCGGACGTTCAACCGGGCCGGTCGCCGTCTCCCGGCGCATGATTCTCTGGATCCTTTCGACCGCGCTGTTCGATACTTCCGGCAACCTGCTGTTCATCGCCGCGACGCGGGCCGGCCGCCTGGATGTCGCGTCGGTGCTGGCATCGCTTTACCCGGCTTCGACGATTCTCTTAGCGGCCGGGGTGTTGGGCGAGCGGCCGACGGCGCGCCAGCTTGCGGGAATGGGCGTGGCTGTTGTGGCGGTCGTGCTGATTACCCTTTAGGGCCTTGATACGTTGCCTGGAGCAAATTTCCGGTTGCTCCGGAGCTCAAGAGCTAGCCTGTGCCGTTTTGCTTGCCGAAAACGGCGTTCAGCGAGAACGCTACCTCTAACTCACAGGATATTTACCCTGGCGGCATCATCCTTCGAGAGGCGGACTATGGAGACATGCGGCAGATTGCTGCGCTTGGAGCTTCCCCGCGGTTCCGCGCCGCGGCCCGTTCGTGGACGCTTCAACGGCATCTCGAAGCCTCGGACCTCTGAGCTTCCGCCAACGTGCGAGGACGGAAGCTCAGAGACCAGGGAGACTCAACGCTGCGCTGCATGGAAGCGCTTTAGTAGCGGTAGAGGTCGGCTTTGTAGGGCCCCTCGACCGGGACGCCAAGGTACTTTGCCTGCTTCTCCGAGAGGGTCGTCAGCTTGACGCCGATCTTCTCCAGGTGCAGACGGGCGACTTCCTCATCGAGCTTCTTCGGCAGGATGTAGATCTGGTTCTTGTAGGTATCCTTGTTCGCCCAGAGGTCGAGTTGCGCGAGCGTCTGGTTGGAGAAGCTGGCCGACATGACGAAGCTGGGGTGGCCGGTGGCGCAACCCAGGTTGACCAGGCGGCCTTCGGCCAGGATGAAGATCGAATTGCCGTTCTCGAAGGTGTACTTATCCACCTGCGGCTTGATGTTCAGGCGGGTTGCGCCGGAGTTCTCGAGCTGCGCCATCTGGATCTCGTTGTCGAAGTGCCCGATGTTACAGACGATGGCCTGATCCTTCATCAGCTTCATGTGCTCGAGGGTGATGATGTCGACGTTACCGGTGCAGGTGACGTAGATATCGCCGCGTCCGAGGGTCTCCTCGAGGGTGGTGACCTCATAGCCCTCGATGGCGGCCTGCAGGGCGTTGATGGGGTCGATCTCGGTGACGACAACGCGGGCGCCGAGGCCGCGCAGCGACGCCGCCGAGCCCTTGCCGACATCGCCGAAGCCGCAGACGACCGCGACCTTGCCAGCAATCATGACGTCGGTGGCGCGCTTGATGCCATCCACCAGGGACTCGCGGCAGCCGTAGAGGTTGTCGAACTTGGATTTTGTAACGGAGTCGTTGACGTTGATGGCAGGCACCAGCAGCTTGCCCGCGGCCATCATGTGATACAGCCGGTGAACGCCGGTGGTGGTCTCCTCGGAGACGCCGCGCCACTCCCTGGCCACGTCGTGCCAGCGCGTAGAGTACTCGGCGTTTACCTGCTTGAGCAGGCGCTTGATGACGCCCTCTTCCTGTGAGCTCGATTCAGAGTCGACCCAGTCGTGGCCCTCTTCCATCTCGTAGCCCTTGTGGATGAGCAGGGTCACGTCGCCACCGTCATCGATGACGAGTTGCGGGCCGAGCAGGCCGCCCTTCCCGTCGGGGAACGAGAGCGCCTGGTTAGTGCACCACCAGAACTCTTCGAGGGTCTCGCCCTTCCAGGCGAAGACGGGCACGCCGGCGGCGGCGATGGCGGCGGCGGCATGGTCCTGGGTGGAGAAGATGTTGCAGCTGGCCCAACGCACGTCGGCGCCGAGATCGACCATGGTCTCAATCAGGACAGCGGTTTGAATGGTCATGTGCAGCGAGCCGGTGACGCGGACGCCCTGGAGTGGCTTAGAAGGAGCGTACTTGCGGCGGATGGACATGAGGCCGGGCATCTCCTGCTCGGCGATCTCAATCTCTTTGCGGCCGAAGCCAGCCAGGCTGATGTCCGCTACCTTGTAGTCACTTGTTGCATTTTGGACCTGCGTGATTGTCGCCGTTGCCATCAATACTCCTTGATTTGGATCGGATCTCAGCTATGTATCTTAAGGGTAGCACCGGGAGGGCGGGACTGACCGCGAAATACGGTGCAGGTTGATCGCTTCAAATTCCCGATCCGCCGCTCAATTCCTGGTAACTGGCCGGCGCTGCGGTTATGGATCGGTCATTGATCTCCGCCGGCCAGCACCCGGGCGAAGACCTCGGCGTCCACGTTGCCCCCGCACAGGATGACCCCTGCGCGCTTGCCGCGCATGCGCACGCGTTCCGTGAGGAGCGCCGCGAGGGAGGCTGCGCCGGCGCCCTCGGCGGCATTGTGGGTGGTGGTAAACAGCGCCCGCATGGCCGCCGCGACCTCCGCATCGCTCACCGCCACGATGTGGTCTACGCCGGCGATGATCGCCCGGAGCGCGTCTTCATTGGGCGAGCGGCAGGCGAGGCCGTCGGCTAGAAGGGTGGTGACCGGGTGTTCGATGGCGCGTCCGGCGTCGAAGGAGAGCTTGTAGGCCGGGGCTCCGGTGGAGACGACTCCGACGATCTTGGTTTTGAGGCCCAGGGCATTGCGCGCGGCCAGCATGCCGCAGATGCCGCTGCCCATGCCCACCGGAACGTAGACGGTGTCGAGCGCGGGCGCGCCGCGCAGGAACTCCAGGCAGTAGGTGGCTACGCCGCGCACCAGCAGGGGATCGAGGCTGGGCAGGCGGTGCAGCCCGCGTTCGCCGGCGATCTGGTCCGCGCACTCGCACGCCTCCTGGAAGTCGTGGCCGGCGACGATCAGCTCCACGGCCAGCGCCTGCATGGCCGCGTTCTTCTCGGGGCTGTTGCCGTCAGGGACGACCACCACCGCCGGGATGCCGGCCAGGCGGGCGGCAAAGCCCATGGATTGTCCATGATTGCCGCGGGTAGCGCCGACCACGCCCTTCACCTTTGGGCTTTCCCGCAGCAATGCATCCATGTAGACGATGCCGCCGCGAATCTTGAAGGCGCCGACCGGGGTGTGATTCTCATGTTTCACCCAGACTTCCGTTCCGGCGACCTGATCGAGGAGCGGCCAGTTGTACTGTGGTGTGGGGGGCATCGAGCGGTAGATCAGGCTGGCGGCGGTCTCCATCTCCGCCAGCGCAGGAAGCTTCCAGGTCATCCCTCCATGCTACGTGACGGCGTTCTGCCCTGTGGCTCCGCGGCTAGCGCGAGGGAGAACGCATCCAGCCTGGGACCGGGACGTCCAGGGCGAAGTCCGCGGGGGCGAGCAGACGTTTGAGGTCCGAAAGTTCCGCCTCAAGGCTGGCGATGCGCTCGAGCAGGGCCTCGCGCTCGCGGAAGGCTTCGTCGATGTCGAGGGTGGCGACGATGCCGCCGGCAATCTTGCCGTCTTCGGTGACGACGGGCGCAGCCGAACAGCGGATCCACGTGGTCGAACTATCCGGCCGCTTGAAGAGCATATCTCGCGGACCGGCTGGCTCGCCGGTCACAATCGCCTGAGCGAGCGGGTACTCCAGGGGTTCGACGATTCGGCCATCAGGGTGACGGGCTCCGGACTTCTGATAATCCGCGAGCGTCCTGGCGCTGATGGCCGGCCGCTGGAGCATCTCCTCGAACTGCGGATTGTTCATCAGGATGGCGCCGCTCGGCGCTTCGGCAAAGACAAGGCCGACGGGTACGGCCTTAATGATCGCCTTCAGCAACGCCTCGCTGCGGATGAGCGCCTGTTGCGTGGTCTTGGCTTCATGGATGTCCTCAAGGCTCCCGTACCAGCGAATGATCTGACCCTCATGGTTGCGCCTGGGGAAGCCGCGGCTGCGCATCCAGCGATAGTTGCCGGAGGCGTCCCGAAGCCTGTACTCCACGTCGAAGGGCTCTCCCGTAGCTGCCGAACGCTGGCTGGCGGCGCAGGTTCCTGCAATGTCATCCGGGTGGAGCGCGCGCATCCAGCCCCGGTCACGAGCCTCGTGTGGAGGCATCCCGGTAAGCCGCTCCCAGGCGGGGCTCAGATCTTCGTTCAGACCGTCGGCGTCGGTGGTCCAGGGGATGTGCGGGTTGAGTTCCACCAGGTGGTGGTAGTGGTCTTCGGCCTCGCGCAGCGCCTCTTCGGCTTGCTTGCGTTTACTGATGTCCACATTGCAGGTGGAGACGCCGACCACCTCTCCGGCTTCGTCGCGTACGGGCTGCAGCGATACGAGGAAGGTGCGGCGGCGCAGGTGGGGGCCGAGCCGGGGGTCCTGAACTTCAATGCCGCTGAACGATTCGCCGTCCAAAGCACGCTTGAGCAGATGCGCCACCAGGGCGTAGGTGCCGGGCAGCAGATCTTCCACCCGCCTTCCGAGATGCTCCGCAACGCTGAAACCGTGGATCTCCGCCAGCCGCTTGTTGACGCTGAGGAAGCGCAACTGACGGTCCAGGAAGCTGATGCCGACGGGCATCCCATCGTAGATTGCCTCGAGCTGGGCCAGGCGCTGAGCCGGCAGGGCCTCCATGTGCGGTGCGATGGGTCCAAGAAACTGGTCCGGAATCTCTTCGCCGGAGAGCAGGGTGTCGCGGGCGAGGATCCCGGGTACTTCAGCGATCGGAACAGGGCGTCCGTAGAGCCATCCCTGGCCCTGGTCACATCCCAGCCAAAGCAGCATATCGGCCTGGTTGCGGGTTTCGACACCCTCGGCGACGGTGGTAAGGCCCAGGCTTTGCCCCAGCCCGATGACCGCGGCGGCGATCTTCCGGCTCTCGCGGGTCACGCCCATGGAGCGCACGAAGCTGCCGTCCACCTTGAGTTCGTCGAAGGGCAGCATCTGCAGGTGCCGCAAGCTGGAGTAGCCGGTGCCGAAGTCGTCCAGGGCGAGCTTGACGCCGAGTTGCTTCAGTTCATGGGCGATCGCACCCGCCTGCTGAGTGTTGCCGACCAGGGCGCTTTCGGTGACTTCGAGGACCAGGCGGTCCAGCTGGAAGTTGCCCGCTGAGGCTGCCTGCCGCAGTTCACGGGGGAAGTTCAGATCGCGGAACTGGAGTGGCGAGAGGTTGACGGCCAGGGTGATGTGCGGCGGAATGATCGATGCAACGGCGAAGACCTTGTGCAGCAGGCGGTCCGTCAACTCACCAATCGAACCGGTCTCTTCGGCGAGCGGGATGAATTCATCCGGCGCGACGATGCCATCGACCGGATGATCCCAACGGGCCAGCACCTCGAAGCTGGTGAGCACTCCCGTGCGGAGATCGACCAGAGGCTGGAAGTAGGGGATGATCTGATCCCGGTCCAGAGCTTCGAAGAGTTCATGTGCGTTTCTGGGCCCCATCTCGCCTTCCACTTTATTCCATCAAAGTGAATCTTCGACGTCCCACAATCGAAGCATTGCTCTGTCACCCGGACGCTGGGTTCCGCGGTTCGCTTGACTCAGGCGGACGGCGAGGTCCCGGGAGGCGTCTCGGCCTTGGTTTGCAGTAGGATGCACAGGCCCGCGCCGACGATGGCCAACCCCCCGACGACCAGCAGGCCGGCGGTGAAGTTGTGGGTGAGGTCCTTCATCCGCCCGGTCAGCGAGGGGCCGGCGAACGCGCCCAGGCTGCCGATCATGGTAATGATTGCCACTCCTCCGGCGGCCCCTTGCCCGCCGAGCACGCGGGTAGGCAGGGCCCAGAAAGGCCCCATCAGGCTCCAGTAGCCGATGGCGGCCAGGGTCATGGCGAGCAGCGCGGGATAGAGGTTGTGGGCGTAGGCCGCCCCGGCGAATCCGAGCGCGCTGAGCCCGAAGCAGCCCGCGATGTGCCAGCGCCGCTCCAGCGTGCGGTCGCTGTTCCAGCCGACGACAACGGTGCAGATGGCCGCCGCGACGTAGGGCAGCGTAGAGAGAAGCGCGACAAAGCTGGAGGCGCCTGCGCCTCCCGCCGCTCCGGCTCCGTGTCCGCGGTGGACCAGGCCATTGAGAATGTCCGGCATCCAGATGTTGACGGTGTAAACCCCGATCTGGTCGAGCGCGAAGACGGCGGCGAGCACCCAGACCATGGGCATCCTGAAGGCGTCTCTGAGGTGATTCTTCAGGCTGGCACCGCCCTCGTTGCGATCTTTCTCCAACTCCGCGTCCAGCCACTTCTTCTCCGCCGCGGTCAGCCAGCCGGCGTCGTCGGGATGATCTTTGAGCACCCACAGAACGGAGAATCCCACCAGGAATGTGGGAATGCCTTCCGAGAGAAACAGCCACTGCCAGCCATGCAGACCGGCGATGCCGTCGAGCTTCAGAAGGAAGTGGGCGACAACTCCACCGATGACCCCGGCGATGGAGGTCGCGGTCATGAACTTGGCGATCGCCCGTGCCCGCTCATGCGAAGGAAACCAGTAAGTGAGATAAAGGATCATCCCGGGAAAGAAGCCGGCCTCGCTGACGCCGAGCAGGAAACGCAGGATGAGGAACGAATGCGCTCCTTTGACCAGCGTCATCAGCGACGCGATGATGCCCCAGGTGACCATGATGCGCGCGATCCAGATGCGCGGCCCGATCTTTCCGAGCAGCAGATTGCTGGGCAGATCGAAGCAGAACTGGCCGAGGAAATAGATAGCGCCGCCCAGGCCGAAGATGGATTCGGAGAGATGAAGATCGCGCTTGAACTCCACCGCCGCAAACCCGACGTTGACGCGATCGAGATAGGCCAGGATGTACAGAAAAAAGATGTAGGGGATCAGATGCCAGGTGATCTTCGCGTACACCTTACGTGCGTCGACAGCGGGCACCTTCTCGGTTTGCTCTCGCTCGTCGGGGGCGATACTGGCACTCATCGCTCTACTGTACCCGCGGCCCGGCGTGCGTGGCGCTGCAAAGTGCGAGCGCCTTCGACGCATGGAAGTTTGCGGTTTTGGGATTCAGGCAAACGGATCGTTCGAGGCGGTTGCAGGCCGCTCCGCCGGAAGCACCTGCACTCTGCGCCCCTCACGGAAGGATCGCCAGCCGGCGGTCGCAAGCAGCAGGAACATTCCGCCGAAGCCCAGGCCGATGCCGAGCAGCGAAAGCGCTCCCATGACGACGACCCACAGTGGCGTGGAGAGATCGGCAAAGCTCCAGAACGCCGCGGTGACGGCGACCGCGAGCAGCCCCAGCGACAGCACCAGAACCACCACGCTCGCGATCAGCCAGGCTTTGTAAGACCGGGGCAGGGATTCGGTCATGCGCTGCGCTCCCGTTCCAGCAGGAGCCGCTTGCGCTCCAAGCCCCAGTGCCATCCGGTCAGGCTGCCGTCTCTGCCGACCACGCGATGGCAGGGAACCGCGATAGCCAGGGGGTTACGGCCGATCGCCGCGCCGACGGCGCGCGCGGAGCCGGCGTGGCCTATCTCCTGGGCGATCTCAGCGTATGTGCGGGTCGTGCCGCGTGGAATTCCGCGGAGGGCGCGCCACACCTTGAGCTGGAAGGCGGTTGCCCGGACGTCCCAGTCGAGCCGAATCGCCTGAGGATTCTCGCCCAGCAGGCCGACGACCGCTTCCACGGCGTAGGTGAGCTCGGAGTCCATTCGCTTGCAGTCCGCTTTCGGGAAGCGCCGCATCAGGTCGGCCAGCAGCTCGGCTTCATCCGATCCAAAGCCAATCGAACAAACACCGCGCGCCGTGGCAGCCACCATCATCGGCCCCAGCGGACTTTCGGAGACGGCGTAGCGGATGGTTTCGCCGGCGCCTCCAGCCTTCATCGCGCTCGGGGTCATGCCCAAAGTGTCGTCGGAGCCTTCGTAGAGGCGGCTGCTCGACCCGAAGCCCGCGTCATAGATGGCCTCCGTCACCGAGACTTCAGGCTCCCGTACCCGGTCCTTGAATTTCGCCATTCTTTGCGCTTTTGCGAATTCGCGCGGACTGACGCCCAGCACGCGTTTGAAGCCGCGCAGGATGGTCAAAGGCGCGACGCCAGTGGCGGCGGCGACATCCTTCAGGCGGGTCCGCTCGTCGGCATGGCCGGTCAGGTACCCGGCCACACGTTCGATGGCTTCCAACTGAGGATCGGCGCGGCGTAGCGCGGACTCCGGTTCGCAGCGCAGGCAGGCGCGAAAACCGGCTGCACGCGCCATCTCCGCGGTGGGGAAGAAGCTGACGTTCTTGCGTTCCGGACGCCGGCTGGGACAGCTCGGGCGGCAGAAGATTCTGGTGGTTTTCACCGCGTAGACGAACTGTCCGTCAGCTTGCGCGTCGCGGGCCAGCACCTGCTGCCAGGCTTTGCCGGCGAAGACGCTCGGCACCTTCAGCTTGTGGTTTGCGGCTGCCATCTTTGCGTTCGGCGAAGAGGTCATGTTCATACCCAGTATCTTCCACTCCATGGCCGGGCGCGACACTCCGATTCCGTACCTGGAAGTCAGGTCTGCCCTCAACGTCCCGCGGCAGCGGGACCGGAGTTCCGCGGGTGGCCGCCCGAAGCTCTCCAAACCCCCGCCCCGAAGCTCTCCAAACCCAATGCTTCTTTTGCTTCTTTCGGGCGACCACGCCGCGGCAGCGGCGGAACTGGCAAGACAGAGCGAATGATTCATCCGTGGGATGTCGCAGGCGGTCTAGCACATTTTAGACTGGACGGTAACGTGACGCGCCACAGGAGGCGCGATGGGAATGCAAGAAGCTGAACGGCTGCAGGCTCTGAGTGAACTCGACCTGCTCGACAGCCTTCCGGAATCGGAGTATGACCAGCTATGCCGCCTGGCCGCGTCGATCTGTGGCACGCCAATCAGCCTGATCTCGCTGGTGGACGCCAACCGTCAGTGGTTCAAGGCGGCGTTGGGGGTGACGCTTCGGGAGACTCCGCGAGAGCTTTCCTTCTGCGCCCATGCGATCGAGAGCAATGAACTCTTTGTGGTGGCGGATACCGCTGCTGACCCACGGTTCGCGAACAATCTTCTGGTAACCGGCGCGCCTAAGATCCGCTTCTACGCGGGTGTTCCACTGCAGGCACCCGGCGGTGCGGCCATTGGAACGCTGTGCGTGATCGACACCGTGCCGCGCCAGCTTGAGGAGTCGCAGCGGGATGCGCTCACCATCCTGGCAGCGCAGGTGCAGGCGCGGATTGCATTGCGGGCGGAAAAGAAGGCGCTCGAGAAGGCGCTCGCCGACAACCAGCGCCTGGCGGCGAGGCTGCAGGAGAGCAACGACCTCTTCCATGCCTTCATGGATAACGCCCCGTTCGCCGGTTATATCAAGGACCGGGAAGGCCGCTACCGCTTCTACAACAAGCACCTGCAGGATCGCTTTGGAGTGGACGCGGAGCAATGGTTCGGGCTCTCCGACCACGAAGTCTGGTCGCAGGAGACGGCGGAGCAGTTTCGCGCGCACGATCTGAGCGTCTGGGCGGGAGGCGTCCCGGTCGAATTCCCAGAGGTCTCGCACAGCGAAGACGGCACCACCGTGACGCATTGGAGGTCGGTAAAGTTTCCCATCCAAACGCACGCCGGTGAGACCATGCTGGCAGGACTCTCAATCGATATCTCGGCCGAGATGCAGAAGCGTGAGGAGCTCGAGCGAGCCCTTCATGAAAAAAATGAGCTCGCCCACAGCCTGCAGACCAGCGAACTCCTGTTTCGAACGTTTCTGGATGTGGATCCCAACTTCATCTATATGAAGACGGAGGAGGGACGATACGTCTTCTACAATCGCCGCTTCGCGGAGCATCACCAGATCGACCAGCAGGCGTGGATCGGCCGCACGGACCACGACGTGTTTCCGGCGGAGATCGCGGATGGCATCCGGGCGCATGATCTGGAGGTGCTGCAACAGGAAGAGATGGTGGAGCGGACCGAGCTGCTTTCCGACAAGGACGGCCGCCAGCTCTCCTTCAAAACGCTCCGGTTTACCTATCGAGACGCACACGGCGACAAGATGCTGGCGGGGGTGTCGGTGGACATCACCGAACAGGTAAGGCAGCAGCAGGCGTTGAGCGAAGCCAACCGTGCGCTTGAAGAGCTGGCGCGCACGGACTCTCTCACCGGGCTGCCCGTGCGCCGCGTCTTCGAAGAACGTATCGCCATGGAGTTCAGCGTAGCTCGCCGGAAACAGCGGCCGCTCTCGATGCTGATGATGGACATCGACAACTTCAAGGTACGCAACGACCGGTTTGGCCATGCTGCCGGCGACGAGGCGTTGCGGGTGGTGGGCGAGGTGCTGCTGGGAAGCGGCCGGATCGGCGATCTGCCAGCCCGCCTGGGCGGGAAAGAGTTCGGCTTCCTGTTGCCCGACACCAACGCCGAACAGGCCAAGGTGATCGCAACCAGAGTGCAGAGCAGACTGCGCGAGCGGCCATGCGGCGCGCTGCCGCTGACGGTCAGTATTGGAATTGCCTGTTCCAACCCCACCATCCAAAGCTGGGAACGGCTGGTCGCCTGCGCGGATGACGCCATGTACGCGGCCAAGCGTGCGGGAAAGAACTGCGTGGTGGCCTACCAGGAACACATCGCGGCGCTGATGGTTGAGATGCGCCAGTCCAAGCAGGATCCCCAGCACGAACTCACCCAGACAGAGGCTGCGAGAGGGATTGCCGGACCCGGGACGCCGGTGAAGCCGCACGCCCCCGGCGGGCGGCCTCCGCTCTCCGTCTAGAACGTGCGGACCAGCGAACAGCGATCCGCTCGATCAGAACGCGTGCATCAGCTCATCTAAAAGGCGTACTTGATGCCGCCATCCGGAAATCGCGGCATCTGGTCCTGCTCGGCCTGCCCTCCGCCATCACGCTGCTGCCAGGCGTTGCTGTAGAAGTTCTGGCGGTTGAGCGCGTTCTGCATTCCGGCGTGCCAGGTCAGCGTGCCCTGGCCAAGCTTGTGCGCCTGCTCGACGCGGAAGTCCAGCCGCGCATACGCCGAGGAGCGGGCACCGTTCACCTGCGAAAGATCGTAGACGTCCCGATCCTGCGCGGTGCTGAGCGCCAGGTTGTCCGGGGTGTAGGGCCGCCCGGAGCTTGTGCTGTAGCGCGAAGAGAGCACCACGCGGTGGGCAACGCTCCATACCGCGTTGAAGTTCGCCACCACCGGAATGTCGAAGTTGCCGCGGCGCCAGACTCCGTCCAGCCCGGTGAACAGGCTGCGGCTGTACGCCAGGGTGCTTGAGAGATTCAAACCCGAGGTGACGTGATCCTGTACGGTCAGCTCGACGCCGCGTGCAAGGCCCTTGCCCTCGGCGACCATGGGAAACATCAGAAATGCCTGTCCGAAGGTATCGGCGATGTTCGCCAGGCTCAACTGGGGGAAGTTCTGAGCTACTGGATAATCGGCGTAGCGCTTGTCGTAGGCTTCGAGCGTAACCCGCGCGCGACGGGTATCCGCAAGCACCAGGCCGGCGGTGAGCTGACGTGAGCGGATGGGCTGCAGTTGTCGCAGATTGTTGAAGCTAAGCAGGTAGAGCGTCGACGGAAGCTGCTCGTACTCGGAGACACCGGCGTGCCATAGCCGGCCCAGCATAGGCGCGGAGAAGAGGGCCTTGCCGGTCGCGCCCCGGTGCCCACCGAGCGACCACTGCATGGCCCGTTCCCCCAGCACCAGCGACGCGCCATGCGGCAGCTCGATGGCGGCCTGCGCGTACGCCGCCGAAGAGACGGTGGCGAATTTGTGGGCGAACGCCGTCGCGTCCACTGGCGCGGGATTGTCGCTGTACGGGTTCTGGAGTCCGATCGGCTGCGCCACGGCATAGTTCACCTGGTCGACCGATGCCCGAAGTCCGCTGGTCAAGGTCATCCACTTCGCCGGCTGCCAGGTGGTGTCGTACTTGGCGGTGGAGAAGCCATCGCTGGTGTGCTCGTGGTAGACCAGCGAACCGCCCAGAAGCTGGCCGTTTTCGTCCAGCGTCTGCTCCTGCTCAGCATGCGCCAGGCTGGCGGTGCCGACGAACTTCGGCGTAAAGACGTGCTGCCAGTTCAGCCCGGTGGTGTTGCGCCAGCCGCTGTAGTCGATGTCATAGGGGTTAGTCTCGGCCCAGTCGGTCGCGCTGGGGTGGATGGCGAGCGAGTCGATGCCGGTCAGCGAGATGCCCCACCAGCTGTCGTGCTCGCCCAGGCGGTTCTCGCCGCGCACAAAGGCATTGCGATACTTCGGCACGCCGTCGAGCCCAACGTCGTTGGTAAACCAGTTCATCACGCTCTGGCGGCCGGAGACGAACAGCGAACCACTCTGGCCGAAGCAACGCGTCATCGATCCACCGACGCCAGCCATGCCCGCTTCCCAGGTCGCATGCCGCTCCACCTGCTCGCTGGGGCGGGTGGAGATCTCGATCACCGACGAGAGTCTTTGATCGAAGCGGCTGTCATAGGCGTCGGTGTGCAGCGTCACCTGCTGAATCGCCGCGGCGTCCAGCATGGACACGAAGCCGCCCGTGGTATCCGAAAGCGCGATCTGGTTGATCGACGGGATCTCGATGTTGTCGATCAGGAACAGGTTTTCCGACGGATTGCCGCCGCGCACCAGCACATCGTTGCGCTGGTCATTGTCGGAGACCACGCCCGCTAGCGTCTGCAGGAAGCGCGATACATCGCCAAAGGTTCCGGCGGAGGTCTCGATCTCGCGCGGTGTGATCGGCCTCTGGAAGCCTTCGGTACGGTCCAGCGCCGTGGCGGTGGCCGACACCTGCACTTCCGTGCTCAGTACCGGACGCAGGGCGACGGCCCTCGGCATGTCATCCTCTCCGCTCGCTGGTATGGTGCCGGATGGCAGCATGCGCAGGCGGGTCCAGAGCGGCGCTTTGTAGCCACTGTCGGCGTAGTGCGCCCGGGCAATGCGCTCCGCGTGCCCGGATCCGCTCAGGGACGGAAGCATTGCAGCGTCGTTGCCGGACACAGACAGGGCAGCAGGCAGAGCCAGCAGAAAAGAGAGGGCAGGGAGCAGGGGCATTACGAACCTCAATTAGGAGCGGTATGCCCGTCTTCGGCACCGGTTCCTATCGGGTTCAGCCAGGTGAGCGGCTCGCGATGTTACCTGCGGGGAAAGCTTCGCGGTGCAAGGTCGGATTCGGGTCTTGAATGGTTCCAAGCCATTACCCAGGTTTACGCCGCCGCTGTCGCAAAGCTCATGTTGCCGCCAGGTTCACGATCTTCCCTCGCGGCCACGATGCGACAAGCTCTTTCCACGAAAAAGCCCCGGAATCACATCCCGGGGCTTCTCGCACGCTGCATCAGGCTTTACTTGGCGGCGGCCAGTTCCGCGACACCCGCCTTCAACGCTGCCGCCTTATCGGTCTTCTCCCAGGTAAAGTCATCTCCGGTGCGTCCGAAGTGGCCATACGCCGCAGTCTGTTTAAAGATGGGACGGCGCAGGTCGAGCGACTCGATGATGCCTTTCGGGGTCAGCCGGAAGTTGGCCCGCACCAGCTCTTCGAGCTTGTCCGCATCCACCGTGCCGGTGCCGAACGTATCCACCAGCACGCT
>CAJCHN010000035.1 GCA_903970285.1 Rhodanobacteraceae bacterium
CGCGCTTGGAGCCTTCGCGACAGCTACAATTTTGCCCATGACTTTAGCGGAGTTGGCGGCAGTTCTCGGAGCAGATCTGCGGGGCGATGGCGCGATCGAGATCTCCGGGGTGGCTGGGATTGAAGAAGCCGGGGCGGAGCAGGTTACGTTTGTCGCCAACAAGAAATATGCGGCGCTGGCGAGGACCACGCGGGCGGCCGCCGTGCTGGTCGAGCCGGAGTTCCCCGAGATCGCGGCGGCTACGCTGCGCGTCGCGGACCCCTATTTCGCGTTTGCGAAGACGATCGAACTGTTCTACCAGGAACCCACCTACGGCCCCGGAGTGCATCCGACGGCTGTGATCGCGGAGACGGCGAGGATCGGTGCCCGGGCGCATATTGGAGCGTACGTCGTCGTCGGCGAGCGGGTGATCATCGGCGACGACGCGGTTTTACACCCGCACGTGGTCATTTACCCGTATGTCGTCATCGGCAACCGACTGATTGCTCATGCGCACGCCGTCGTGCGGGAGCATTGCAGGCTTGCGGACGACGTGATCCTGCAGAATGGGGCGGTGATCGGCGCGGATGGGTTCGGCTTTGCGCGGACTTCGGGCGCAGCCCCGGGGGAGGCCTGGTACAAGATCCGGCAGTCCGGGCCGGCGGTGTTGGAGAATCGCGTCGAGATCCAGGCCAATGCATGCATCGATGGCGCGTCCATCGGCGAGACGAGGGTGAAGGCGGGATCCAAGATCGACAACCTGGTGCAGGTGGGACATGGCTCGACGGTCGGGGAGGACACGCTGCTGTGCGCGCAGGTGGGATTGGCCGGGTCGTCCCGAATTGGGAAGAAGGTGGTTCTGGCGGGGCAGGTGGGGGTGGCCGGGCATTGCGAGATCGGCGACGGCGTGGTGGCGACGGCGCAATCGGGAATTCCGGGCGATGTAGCCCCGGGCACCATGGTGAGCGGGTATCCGGCGGTCGAGAACCGGCAGTGGCTGAGGTCGGTCGCGGCATTCAATCGGCTCCCGGAGATTCTGAAGGAGCTGCGCGGCGGCAAGTCCAGGTAGGCCGGGATTCGTTCCGGCAACCGGCGCGCGGCGCTGGACTCATCCGTTTTGACCCGGCGAGCGTACTCAGGACAAGCCTCGTTTGCGGACTGCGCTCTCCTTGCGCGGATGCCAGGCTGCACGTTCGCCTGGGCCAGGCGTAGAGTGGATGGCGAAATGGGGCGGGTGTTCTTCGGCAGCGGGATCACGGTTGGTCTCCCAGGGTGCAAGGCGGCGAGGAGGCATTTTCGATGCCACACGACATCTTCATCAGCTACCGGCGAGACGGTGGCGAGTATCTCGCGGGCCGGGTGACGGACGCGTTGAAGAGCCGCGGCTTCTCGGTCTTCATGGACGTGGAGGATTTGAAAAGCGGGAAGTTCGATGAAGCCCTTCTGCAGGAGATCGAATCGGCCACCGATGTTCTGGTCATCCTGACCGCGGGTGCGCTGGACCGCTGCAGGAACGCCGACGACTGGATGCGGCTGGAGATCTGCCATGCCATGAAGTGCGGGCGCAACGTCGTGCCCATCTTTGCGCGCGGTTTCGATATGGGGGTCGCGGCGACGTTGCCGGCCGAGGTGGCGGAGCTGTTGAAGTACAACGGCCTGACCCCGGCGCCGGAACTGTTTGAGGCCAGCATGGATCGACTGGTGTCGATCTTCCTGCAAAGCAAGGCTCGCGCACCACGGCGACGTTCGAACGAGGCTGACGCATCCCGCGAGGCAGCGGCGCCTCCGCCGTGGGTGCCGCCCACGCCCAGGATGACGCCGGCGAGCGTGTCGCAGCCGGCAAGCGTGTCCCAGCCGGCGAGCGCGGCGCCGAAGAAGCGCTGGCTGCCCTTCGCGCTGGGCGGCGCAGCCCTGCTGCTGGTAGTGATCGCCGCGGTTGCCTTTTCGGGGCGGTCCTCGGGAGCCGGTTCGCAGCCTGCGGCAGGCGCCGGTGAGGCGCCGATCGTGGACGCTTCTTCGCGCGCGGAACCTCGCAGAGAGCCGGCCGGCAACAACTTCCGCGATGAAAAAGGAAGCACGCAGACGGACGATGATCGCGACGCGAGCCTGCTGGCATGGATCGGAGAGTTTCTTCAGGCCGGTGAAGGCCCGGCGGTGGAGTCGTTGAAGCCGTTTTACGATGACAGTGTCTCGCCCTATTTCTCCGTGGCCAACGCCTCATGGGAGGAGATCGCCCGCGACAAGCAGGCCTACTTCGAGCGGTTTCCGACGATCCACTACGAGCTGGTTTCGTGGTCGCATACTCCGGGTGCCGGCGGTCTGGAAGATGTCCAGCTGGTCATGCGGTACTCGGCGGTTCGATTCGACGGCAAGGAATCGCGGGGTGTAACGCACGTTCACCTGATCGTGCACCGCGAGGGTGGCCGGTGGAAGATTTCGGGAGTGAATGAGATCCACGAGTAGACCGCTCCGCTGGGACCCGCTGCTATGCTTCTCCTATGAGATGGTGTCGGGCCGGGCTGGCGGTGGGATTTGTGGTCTTTGCGAGCGGATGCCACTCGGCTTACGTGGATGCGACGCTGACCAATGCCACGAGCGAGCCCGTAAGCCTGGTCGAGGTGGACTATCCCAGCGCGAGCTTTGGCACCCAATCGCTGGCGCCCGGTGCGGTGTTTCACTACCGCTTCAAGGTGCAGGGCTCGGGCAATCTGAAGCTGCTCTGGACTGACGCCAGGCGGCAGGATCACACGGTGAACGGCCCGTCGCTGAGCGAGGGTTCCGAGGGCGGGTTGAGAATCGAGATCCAGCCAGGCGGGACCGTGGGCTGGGTGGAAAGCTTCACCCGGTAGGCCGGAGCAATCGGAGCACCGCCGCCCCGGCAGGCGCAGCTTCCTGGAATCGTCGACGGCCGCGCGAGACGTCCCGCCAAGTCCGGTCTCGCCGGCTCCTGCTTTGCCCAGATGAAAGAGTGCTTCTGGTGGTGGGCTAAACTTGTCCCGATGGCACCTGGTTTTTTCATCACGTTTGAGGGTCTGGATGGGTCGGGCAAGACGACGCAGATGCGGCGTCTGCAGGCGTGGCTAACGGCGGAGGGGCGAACCGTCACCAGCCTGCGGCAGCCTGGAGGCACGGCGCTGGGTGACCGGATACGCGGCATCCTGCTGGACTCGCGCAGCGAGACGGCGCTGGGCGGCATCACCCCACTGGCGGAGCTCGCCTTGATGTTTGCGGATCGCGCGCAGGCGATTGCCGAGGTGATCCGGCCGGCGCTCGAACGCGGCGACGTGGTGCTGTGCGATCGCTACACGGATTCGTCGGAGGCCTACCAGGGCGGGGGGCGGGAGCTTGGCGCGGCGCGTGTGCTGGCCCTGCATCGGGCGATCTGCGAGGACCTGCAGCCGGACCTCACGGTTCTGCTGTTGCCCGACCTGGCGACCTCGCTCAGCCGCGCGCGAAGCAGGAATCTTCGCCATGTCCAACACACCGGCGCCGACGAAAATCGCTTCGAGCGCGAGGACGACGCCTTCTACCAGCGCATCTACGACGCCTACGAGGCCATCGCCGCTCGCGAGCCTGGCCGGGTGGTCTCCATCCGCGACGACGCCGGTCTGGCTGTGGTCGAGATGCGGGTGCGGGCGGTGGTCGAAGCCCGCCTGGCCGCAGTGGCTCTGCCATGAGCAGCACAGCCACGGTCAAGACTGCACCGGTGCGGACCCGGCCGGACTGGCGCGGCGGACCCTGGCGGCTGCCGCCCGGGCTGAAGCACGACATGATGTTCTACGCCAACAAGCCGTGGGTGCGGCTGGGCAATCCCATCCGGCTCTTCGAGCACCTGCACCGCGAGTACGGCAACATCGCCTGCTACCAGTTCCTCGGCACGCCGATCGTCTTTGTCAACGATCCGGAATACGTGCGCGAGATCCTGGTGACGCAGGGCGCGGCCTTCGCCAAGGAGCGCACCGTACGGCGCATGCGGGTGCTGCTGGGTGAGGGCCTGATCACCTCCGATGAGCCGTTTCACATGCGCCAGCGGCGGATTGCGGCGCCCGCCTTCCATCGCCAGCGCATCGCGGCCTATGCCGAGGAGATCGTGCAGTCGGCGGCCGGTTTCGCGGAGCGGGTGCGGATGGACGAGACCTTCGATATCGCCGACGCGTCCATGGAGCTTTCGCTGGAGATTGTGGCGCGGACGCTGTTCGACGCGGAGGTGGATGACGACATCCGCAGCATCAACGACGAGACCAACACCATCATGGGGTTGTACAACTTCATCGTCGCCTTTCCCCGGTTCGAGTCGTTCCTGCACCTGCCGATTCCGGGCGTGACCAAGTTCCGCCGGGCCAAGGCGCGACTGGATGCGATCGTCGATCGCATCATCCGCGAACACCGGGCAGTCGCCGCCAGCTCGGGTAAGGGCGATCGCGGCGACCTGTTGTCCATGCTCCTGACTTCGCGGATCGAGGTGCTGGATGCGGAGGGCAGACCGACCGGCGAAGTCGAGACCATGACCGACGTGCAGGTGCGCGATGAGGTGTTGACCATCTTTCTGGCCGGCTACGAGACCACGGCCAATGCGCTGACCTGGACCTGGTACCTGCTGTCGCAGAACCCGGTTGCGGAACGCAAGCTACATGAGGAGCTGGACCGCGTGCTGGCGGGGCGTTTGCCGACGCTTGCGGATATGCCGCAGTTGAAGTACACCGAGATGGTCTTCGCGGAGTCGATGCGGCTGTATCCGCCGGCGTGGGTGATGGGGCGGATGAGCCTGAAGCCGATTGAACTGGGACCGTACCGGATTCCGGCGGGTTCGCACTTCTTCTTCAGCCAGTACATCATGGGCCGCACGGCCGAATACTTTCCCGATCCGCTGAAGTTCGAACCGGAGCGGTTTACGCCGGAGGCAAAGGCGGCGCGGCACAAGTACACCTACTTTCCGTTTGGCGGCGGCTCGCGCCAGTGCATCGGAGAGTCGTTTGCCTGGATGGAAGGAATTCTTTCCATCGCGACCCTCGCTCAGCGCTTCCGCATGGTCTACGCTGGCGAAGCCGAGCCCACGGTGCAGGAGAAGATCACTCTGCGCCCCAAAGGGCCGCTGCTGATGCGCGCGGAAGCTCGCAGCTAACGCCCATCGCCAGTGCCTTGACTCGGAGTCTCTGCGTGAGCGCCGGATACGCCGGAAACACACTTCGCGGGCACGTATCATCAACACGGAGACAGATTTGGCGACGACCGTTTTGCTGCCGGCAGGCTTCAACGACTTTCATGGCAACACGCCGGCGGTGGAGGGGCTGCGGATGGCGATCGCGGCGGGGCGGCTGCCGCATTCGCTCATCCTGGCCGGACCTCAGGGCGCGGGCAAGTACACCCTGGCGTTGATGTTGACCATGGCGCTCGAGTGCGAGCGGCAGCCGCGCGAGCTGTGGTCGACGGGGCAATCGCTGGCGACCTACTGCGGGGTGTGCCGCAACTGTGTACGCATCGGTTCGGCGATCGCCCTGGACGAACTGGTGGCCGCGGCTGTGGCGGCTCGGGAAGAGCTGCGCGAAACGGATAAGAAAGAGACCCGCGTGCTGATCCAGCAGCATCCGGATGTGCTGATCGTACCGCCCGATCCACCGCAACTCCTGATCAAGCTGGGCCAGGTGCGGACGCTGATCGCCGCCGCGCAGTATGTGCCGGCGGAGGCTCCGCGCAAGGTCTTCGTCATTACCGCGGGGAACTTCATGAAGGAGGCGGCGAACTCCCTGCTGAAGGTGCTGGAGGAGCCGCCGGACTATGCGCACATCATCCTGTGCGCCGAGAATCCGGGCGAACTGCTGCCGACCATCCGCTCGCGCTGCGCGCTGGTCCGGTTGGGGGCGCTGCCGGTCGAGGAGTTGGAGATGCTGCTGGCGGACCGGCGTCCGGAGTGGCAGCCGCGGCATCGCGAACTCGTGGCCCGGCTGGCGCAGGGTGCGGCCGGACGCGCGTTGAACTTCGACCTGGAGAGCTATGTGGCGGCCCGCGCGGATGCGCTGCTGCTGCTGCGCTCGGGCATGGACGACCCGGACCACTCGGCGCTGTTCCGCATGACCGAGACGTATCGCGCCGGTGCGGAGGGCCAGACCCGGACCACGGTGCTGCTGCGGACCATGGGGCTGCTCCTCGAGGATCTGCTGCTGCTGTGCGCGGGCACTCCGGAGCGGGTCCGGAATGTGGATCTCCGCGCCGAGCTGGAGCGGATCTCGGCAGCGGTCTCGTTCGAGTGGATTGAACGATCGAGTCGCGGGCTGGACAAGGTGACCAGCGGGATGCGCCGAAACCTGCTGCGCAACCTCTCGCTGGATGCGTTTGCGGGGCAACTGGCGGAGAAGGTTCAGTAACCATGCAGCCGTGCGACCCAGGCCCGCAGGGGTGCCCGAAGCGAGGGATCTCCGCGGGTCAGCGCGCTGCTTTCTCCAGGCGGTCGCGGATGGCGTCGGCGATGCCGTAGTGCCCGGGGACGGGAGCGATGATCACCGTGCAGCCCTGGTCGTCCAGTTGGCGAAGGCCGGTGTAGAGGCGTTGAGCGAGGATCTCAGGCTGGTGCCAGGGGCCCCAGCGAAAGACGTAGCCGGCGCGGGAGGAGTTCCATCCGTCTGGGAGCATGACGCCGACGATCTGAGAGTTGGCGACCTGGGTGTCGACCGAGGTGACGAGCGAGAGTTCCGCCAGGACGTGGGACGTCGCCAGCGTCTTGTGGCTCGTGTCGACCAGGATGAGCCGGGCGCGGGGCGCGTAGTGGCGGATGCCGACGCCGGGTGAAGGCAGGGATTCGGCGGGCTCGTCGGCTGTTTTCGCCGGCGGCTCGTAGCGATGAACCCAGGCTTCGGGGCCGAGGACCGCTTCGATCATTCCCTGGCCGACTGCACCCGGCCGGTAGAGGATCACCTCCCGGTCCCTTACCTCAGCGACGGTGGATTCAAGCCCGACGGTGGTGGCGCCGCCGTCGAGAACAGCGTCGATGCGTCCGTCGAGGTCGGCGTGGACGTGGGCCGCTGCGGTCGGGCTGGTGTGGCCGAAGGTGTTGGCGCTGGGGGCGGCGATGGGGATACCGGCGACTTCGAGGAGCTGCTGCGCGACCGGATGCGCGGGGATGCGGACTCCGACCAGGCGCCGTCCGGCGGTGACCGCGTCGGGGATGGCCGCGGTGCGGGGGAGCAGGAGGGTCAGCGGGCCGGGCCAGAAGGCGTCCATCAGCCGCACGGCTTCACCAGAGGCGGTAGCGATCTGCGCCAGCTGGTCGCGGGAGACGATGTGGACGATCAGCGGATCCCAGTGCGGGCGCTGCTTGGCGATGAAGATTTTTTCCACAGCGGCGGCCGAGAGCGCGTTCGCGCCCAGGCCGTAGACGGTTTCCGTAGGGAAGGCAACCGTGCCGTTGCCGCGCAGAATCTCGGCGGCGCGGAGGATGTGCTGCGGGTTGGAGGCGTCGAGACGCTCGGATCTTTCGGGTGCTGACACCTGAATAGTATGGCGGGTCCGGGAAGTCTGCGACGGCAGGCTGTACCGGCGCCCGATCACCCCCTACTCACCCTCCGCCGCATGGCATGGAGCAGCGCGCAAGGACACGCGGGATAAGCGCAAGATCAGGCGCGTCATGCTTGCTGCAATCGTGGCTTGAATCTGGCTGCTCGAATTGAAAGAACGACGGGTTCGGGACTGGGCTTCCACAGCTTTTGTGCGCGGTCACCGAAGTTCCGCGCCGCGACCGCCGTATACTCACGCCATGCACAGCGCCGAGATCGAGCTGAAGTTTCCTGTGTCCAGCCTGGATGCACTTGAACGACGACTGGCCGAGCTGGGGTTTCATCGGGATACGCCGCGAACATTTGAGGCGAATACGCTCTACGACACGCCGGATCGGCAGCTTCGCCAGCGCGGAGAGCTGCTGCGGCTGCGGCAGTATGGCGAGCGTTGGGTGGTGACGCACAAGCGGCATCCGGAGGACGAGGATGCAGCCAGCCGCTACAAAGTCCGCATCGAGACGGAGACCGAGGTCGCGGACGGAGCGGCGATGGCCGAAATCTTTTTTCGGCTCGGTTTTGGACCGGCGTTCCGTTATGAGAAATACCGGCAGGAGTTTTCCCATCCGGGGCAGGCGCAGCAGGGCCTCCTGAACGGCCACGTGGTCATCGACGAGACGCCGATCGGCGTGTATGCGGAGCTGGAGGGTCCCACCCGGTGGATCGACCAGACGCTGGTGGCGCTGGCGGTGAGCCACGCGCATTGCCTGACCGAGAGCTATGGGCGGCTGTTTTCGGCGTGGAAAGAAAAGACGGGGAGTCCAGCGGAAAACCTGACGTTTGACGAGGTTCGGTCCGCTGAGTTGGTGGCACGGTAAGTTCTCCGGTCACCCGTCACTGTCTTTCCGCCGCGCGTTCGAGAGCCGCAACCAGTTCCACCATCGTTGCCTGCGCAGCCTCTACCGTGGGCTCCATCCCCAGTTCGCGCATGGCAGCCGAGGTCACCGGCCCGATCGAAGCCAGCACTACCCCATCGGGCAGACGCAGCCCGGCAGCTTCCAGCAGTGCAGACAGGTTCTGCGCCGTGGAAGCGGAGGTGAAGGTGATGGCGTGGGGCGGATGCGCCCGGAAGAGTTCTTGCAACTCCGCAGGCGACCCGTCCGGAATGACGTTCCGGTAAGCCTCGGCGATGGTCACCGTTGCTCCTGCCCTGCCAAGTGCCTGCGGCAGCAGGTCGCGGGCGACTGCGGCGCGGACCAGCAGGATGGAAGCGCCGCCGGCTTCGGCCGATAAGGCCGCAGCCAGCGATTCGGCCACGAATTGCTCCGGCATCAGGTCCACCTCGCGCCCGAACGCGGCACGCACTGCCTGCGCGGTTGCCGGGCCAATCACCGCGAGCTTCGTCGGATTGGGCGAGATGCCCAGCGTCCGCGCTCGAGCGGCGAATGCGTTTACGGCGTTAGCCGAGGTGAATATTAGCCAGTCGAAGGTGCGCAGGGCGGTGAGGGCGGCGTCCAGTGCGCACCATGAGGCAGGCGGTGCGATCCCGATGGCCGGGATGAGGATGGGGGTCGCGCCGGCGGCGGCCAGCAGCTCCGCGAGTTTCGAACCCTGGCCGGCGGGGCGGGTGACCAGTACGCGAAATCCGGACAGCGGAGGCATGAATCCAGTCTAGCTTCCGGGGGAAGACGAGGCTGGACCACCACTCCCCCCGATTGTTGCTCAAGTTCCTCAAACGATTGTGCTTACCCGTGGAACCAGACACTGCACTGCACCAGTCACTGCGCTGCACGATGCGTGATGCATACCCACAGGTCGAACTTCAACCTGCCGATGCGAGCGCGAGCCCCTGCGCGACCGACGTGAACTCGTTGCCCGTCACCATCTTACCGGGGAAGCGCATCTCGAAGATAGCGCGCAGGGCGGGGACAAAGCTGGTGCCGCCGGTGAGGAAGACCCGGTCGATCTCCGCCGGGCTGGCCGAGGATGCGGCGAGCAAGGCATCGAGGGTCGCGGCGATCTGCGCCAGCTCAGGGGCGATCCAGGCCTCGAACTGGGCGCGGGTGAGCGAGGTTCGCAGGTCCAGAGTGCCGGCGTCCGCACCCGCGAAGACAAACGGCGCAGCCTGCTCCCGGGAGAGTGCATTCTTGGTTCGCTGCACCGCCTGGTGGAGCTGGTAGCCAAGATCCTGGTCGATCAAAGCGAGCAGCGCCTCGATCTTCTCCGGTTCGAGCGACCGCTTGTGCGCCGAGGCGAGGATTTCGAGCACGTTGCGGGTGCGCAGAAACGAAAGATAGTGCCAGCGCTCGAGATTGGCGTAGATCCAGGCAGGAACCGCCGGCAGGGTCTTGTTAAGGCTGCGCGCGAACGAATCCGAACCCAGCGCCGGCGCAATCAGGTGGCGCACGATCTTGGCGTCGAAGGCGTCGCCGGCGAAGGGCAGGCCGGCGTTGCCCAGAACCTTCCTCTGCCCTTTCGCGCCGAGGGTGAGCAGGGAGAAGTCGCTGGTGCCTCCGCCGAAGTCGCCGATCAGGATGGTTTCGCTATGGTCAAGAGAGGCCTGGTAGGCGTAGGCAGCGGCCAGCGGCTCCAGTTCGAAGTCGATCGACTCGAACCCGGCGCGAACGAAGGCCGCACGCAGCCGGGTGAGAGCGAAGGCCTCGTCCTCAGCCGTCTCCGCGCCCACGAAACGCACCGGGCGTCCAACGGTCGCGTGCCGGATGGGCAGACCAAACTGGTGCTCGGCCCGCACCCTCAGATCGGCAAGGATGCGCGAGATCAGGTCTTCGAGCGTGTAATGACGGCCAAAAACCTCGGTGCCGGTGAGCGTCTGCACCGGCAGATAGCTCTTGAGCGACTGGATGAGCCTGCCCGGCTGGTCGCCCTGGCGATGCGCCGCCAGGTAGCGCTCGATAGCCGCGGGCCCGGAGCTGGAGTGGATGCCGTTCGCCAACTTTTCCAGGTAGAGGATGGATCGGGAGCTTTGCGAATCATTGGAAAAGCGGACCAGTTGAACGCCGCCGGGCGTGCGCCGCGCGATGGAGCTGTTGGTCGTGCCGAAGTCGATGCCGACCGCCGTTCGCGGAGAGTGAAAAGGCTCAGACATGCAGACCTTTCATTCTCGCAGATTGCTGCCGCCGTCGCACAGATCACCACCGGGAGCACTCGGAACCCGGGTAGGTTGCCTATACTCTCACTCATGGCGGATTCCACCTTCACCTACACGACGTCCGAGGGCAAAAAGCCCGGCACGCTGATCGTCCGGCTCACAGGCCCCCTGACCTACTCGACGATGCTGAGTTTTCAGAGTGAATTCCGCAGCCTGCGACCGGCGGTGTTGATCCTGGACCTGAGCGGAACCTCCTACATGGATTCAGCCGGGCTGGGCCTGATCATGAACGCGCATGTCGCCGCGGAGGCGGGCAAGCGGAAGTTTCTGGTCGCCGGGACCAATGGCAGGGTTCAGTCGCTGATGGAGCTGACCAAGGTGACCCGCGTGCTGCCGATGTTCCCCAGCGTCGAGGCGGCGGAAGCGGCGAGTTAGACGACTCTGTTCTAGCGGGTCGCCCTGCGCCCGCAAAGGCCGCTTCGTGACGCTTGGCTGCTCCGGCTGGTCTTCCCGCCGGGTTGCAAAACGGGCGGGGTCACGAGGTGACGGGTTCGCCGAGCAGGTCAAGTGCGCCGCGCGCGATCAGGATTTCGGCGGCTCGCCGGGCAAGTTCCGCAGCCGGTTCGCCGGGCTGACTGGCCAGGGCAATCTGCACGCTCTGCTCGCCGTCGGGGCGCAGCACCTGGGCGTGCAGCAGCCAGTCTTGTTCGATCGGGCTGCAGAATGCTCCCAGCGGAAGGTCGCAGCCGCCCCCCATCGCCGCCAGGAAGGCGCGTTCCGCGCCGGTCGCGAAACGCGTCTGCGGATCATCCAGAAGCGCGATCGCGGAATAGATGGCGGGATCGCGGGCGGCATCGTCGGTATCGAGCGCGTGACGGGGTGAACGCGTCTCGAGCGCCAGCGCGCCCTGTCCGGGAGCCGGCGTCAGCTCGTCCACGGCAAAACGCTGGTGAACCGATTCGGTTCGTCCCAGCCGGTCCAGGCCGGCGCAGGCCAGCACCAGGGCATCGCAAACGCCTTCGTCCAGCTTGCGCAGCCGGGTGTCGATGTTGCCGCGCGTCTCGACGAACTGCAGGTCTGGCCGCAGCGCGAGCAGCTGCGCCCGGCGGCGGGGGCTCGTGGTGCCGACCCGCCCGCCATGGGGCAGGGTGTGCAGCGCCCAGTACGGCTCGCAGACAAAGGCGTCGCGGGGGTCGGCGCGTGGGGGGATGGAAGCCAGGGCAAAGCGCTCGTCAAGTTCGGTCGGCAGATCCTTCAGCGAGTGCACGGCGAGATCGATCCGCCCCGCCGCGAGCGCCTCCTCGATCTCCTTGATGAAGATGCCTTTGCCATCCTGCCCCGGGGGCAAGACAAAACCGGGCTGCTGCATGCGGTCGCCGGTGGTGCGGATGATCTCGATCTCGACCGTGTGGCCGTGCCTGCGCAGGGTGTCCGCGACGTGATTCGCCTGCCAGAGCGCAAGCTGCGAGCCGCGCGAACCGATTCTAATGGAAGTCGTCACCGCTACAGGATACGGCAGGTGAGGGCTTTCGGACTGAGTTGGAAGCTTCGTGGAGCAGCCAGGCGACTGCCGGCTGGTTCGCTGGCGGAGGTGGGCGAGCCGGACTTACTGCCGGGGCCGGGTGTACAGGCTGGCCAGCCGAGCCAGCGCTTCGCCGTCGCCTTGCTCGGCTGCGGCGCGGATGGCGGTCAGCGGCGCATGCAGAAACTTGTTAGTGAGCGAACGCGTGAGCGCATCGACCGCGGCCTGCTGCTCGGGCGTCAGCCCGGCCAGCCGGGACTGACAGCGTGCGATCTCGGCCAGCCGCAGCTCTTCGGCCTGTGCCTGCAGCGCGCGGATGGCGGGAACCGCATCGAGCGCATGCAGCCGCTGCTGGTAGCGGGCGACCTCGGCGGTGATGATCTGCTCGGCCGCGGCGGCCTCGCGGTTGCGGTCGGCCTGGTGGGCCTGCGCCACCTGCTGCAGATCGTCGATGTCATACACGAAGCAGCCATCGACTTCGTTCATGCGTGGATCGACGTCGCGCGGCACGGCGATATCGATGAAGAACATGGGCCGCCCGCGGCGGCGCTGCAGGAAATGCTGGGCGTCTGCGCGGCTGAACAGCTGCTGCTCCGCGCCGGTCGAGGTGATGACGATGTCGGCGCGCTGCGCCTCGGCGTGCAGATCGTCGAACGGGATGATCTCGGTGGTCACCGCGTCCAGGCCGGTCAGCAGCGCCGCCATGGCTTCGGCGCGGGCGAGCGTCCGATTGGTGAGGATGATGTGCCGCGCGCCGTGCTGGATCAGATGGCGCAGCGCCAGCTCCGACATCTTGCCCGCGCCCACCAGCAGCACCACCTTGCCCGCCAGCGAGCCGAAGATCTTGCGCGCCAGATCCACCGCCACGGACGCGATTGAAACTGACGAGGATCCGATCTGGGTCTCGCTGCGCACCTTTTTTGCCGCCGTAAAGGCCGACTGCAGCAGCTGTTCGAGCGACGCGCCGGAGCCCGAGCCGATACCGCCCACCTGCTTCGCGACGGTGTAGGACTCCTTGACCTGGCCAAGGATCTGCGGCTCGCCAACCACCATCGAATCGAGCGAGGCCGCGACCCGGAAGAGGTGGCGCACGGCTTCGCGCTCGCGAAACTCGTACAGGTGCGGGCGGATGGTGGCCGGCGGCACGGCGAAATACTCGTCCAGAAAGCGCAGCAGCGTCGCATGGGTGTGTTCCCCGCCCTGCTCCGGCACCGGCTCATGCACGGTCAGCAGTTCGACCCGGTTGCAGGTGGAGAGGATCAGCCCTTCCCGGATGCCGGGAGCGCTCAGCAGCGAACGCGTCGCATCGGCAAGGCGTCCCGCCGGAATGGCCAGCCGCTCGCGTACCTCGATCGGCGCGGTGTGGTGGTTGATGCCCAGCAGAACCAGTTCGCTGCGATTCTCCATCGCCTTCTCGTGGCTCATGGGGCGGGAAACCTGTGCACGGCGGAGAATTGGTTGGACGCCCACACGCAGAGAATCACCAGGAAGACGAAACTGGAAAGATAGACCGCACGCCGGCCGCGCAGCCCGGAGAGCCGCCGGATGTGGATCATGCCAATGTAAGCGAGCCACATGGCGAACGCCAGTACGATCTTGGGGTCGCCAAAGTAGCGGGGGCCATAGGCGAGTTCCGCCAGGAACGCGCCGATCAGCAGCCCGGCCGTCATGCAGGGCAGCCCGAAGAGCAGGGCGCGCACCGCGATCGAATCGATGGTTTCGAGCGGGGGCAGCCTGATCTTCTGGTGGGTGAGCGATTTGGACTTCAGCCGCCGCTCCTGCACCAGGTAGAGCACGGACGCCACCAGCGACACGAACAACGCCGCATACGCCGCCAGCAGCAAGCCGATGTGCAGAAACAGCCAGCCGGAGTGCAGGCCGGGAAGGTTGGTGCTCTCGAGGCCGGGCCGGAACGCCGGCAGCAGACCCATCAGGAAGGCCAGCGGAAGCAGGAAGACGCCCAGCGCGATGGTGCGGAAGCGCCAGTAGACCAGCAGAAAAGCAAGCGCCAGCAGCAGCCCGAAGAGCGACTGCGTCTCATGCGTTTCGACCGGCAGCGCATGGTGTGCCGCGTTCAGCATTTCGGCGAGCGACACGAAGTGGAAGAGCAGACCGGCAACCACCGCGGGCACTGCAACATGTCGCCAACGCGGCCGGTCGTAGAGCGCGGCCGGCAGCACCGCCAGGGCGGCCACGCCGTAGAGGAAGACCGCGACTCTGAGCCAGAGGAGGGACATAAGGGCAGGCGCCTCCATGCGTCGGCGCAACTGTCAGTATATCGATCGAGACCGGGCGGCGGATGTTCTCAAAGGGGTTTGTCTCGTCGCGGCGGTGTCGTTTGCGCTACAGGATAAAACCGGATTTGGGTTCGAGCCGCGCCTTAGGCCAATGCCCGGCAGCGGTCGCGCCTGCATTGCGCAGGAGGACGGTCAAGCCCCGGTAGCAAGCTCCGGTAGAAGAAGGCGTCAGGCTTTCGCCAGCCAGCCCTTCAATTGCTCTTCGCAGTAGTCGGTGGTGACGAAGAACGGTTTGTCGAGAATGGTCACGGTCAGGACGCCGTTCTCATACTTGTAGCCGGCGGTCACGCCCATCTTGGTGATTTTGCCCTCGGGTCCGGAAAGGGTGATGCCCTGCTGCCGCTCCAGTTTGGCGGCGGTCGCAGCGAACTCGGCGGGGGTGAGCGGGATCTGAATCATGGCTCCGAGTCTACGCTGACCCGCGCTCTTGGCCTCGAAAACGTCCGGCAACGTTGCATGACATCTGGTGCAATGTCGTTTGCCTGCACACGCTGTTCCACTCCTAAGCGCAATGCTTTGAAGAATATAGGCAACAATGAGGGGGGTGGGTGGTGCAGTGCGTGCCGCGCGGCATGCGCTGGGCCCGGGAACCGGTACGGTATCCTGAACCCGCCCGCGATGTCCCAGACCACAACCAAGCATGCCGAGAACGATGCGAGCCTGACGCCGGTCATGCGGCAGTACTTCGCCGCCAAGCAGGCGCATCCGGACTGCCTGATGTTCTGCCGCATCGGCGACTTCTACGAGCTGTTTTACGACGACGCGATCCTGGTCGCCCGCGAGTTGCAGCTCACCCTGACGGCGCGGGATAAAGAGAAGAAGCAGCCGATGTGCGGGGTGCCGTATCACGCCGCCGAGATCTACCTGCAGCGCCTGCTGCGCAAAGGCTACCGGATCGCGCTGTGCGAGCAGATGGAAGATCCGAAGTCGGTCAAGGGCATCGTCAAGCGCGAGGTGACCCGCGTGCTGACGCCGGGTACCGCGGTCGACCCGGGCCTGGGCGCGGGGGAAAGCTGCTGGCTGACGGCGATCCATGCCGGTAAAAGCGAATGCGTGGGCCTGGCGATGGTGGACCTTTCGACCGGCGAGTTTCGCGCGACCGAATTCTCCGGTGCCTCCGCCTGGCAGCTTGCAGTCGACGAGCTGAGCCGCATTCAGCCGGCGGAGCTGGTCTATGCTCCCGGCGGCCTGCCCGGCTTCGGCCGAAACCGGGTGCTCCCGCACGCGGCCGCTGACGCACCGGAGACGTCCGGCCTCGACGGCATCCGGACCAGGACCGCCGTCGACGACTGGGTGCTGACCGCCGAGCACGCGCTGCCGCTGCTGCGCCAGCACTTCAACGTGATGTCGCTCGATGGGCTTGGGCTGGCCGGGCACGAGGCTGCCGCGATCGCGGCGGGCGGCCTGGTGCACTACCTCGGTCAGACCAAGCAGGGCGCGCTCGAGCACGTGGAAGCGGTGCGCTTTTACGAGCGCTCGGGCTGCCTGGAGCTGGACGCGGTTTCGGTGCGCAACCTGGAGCTGGTCGATCCGCTCTCCTCGGGTGAGACCGCGCAGACGACGCTGCTGTATACGCTGGACGCCTGCTGCACCCCGATGGGCAAGCGCCTGCTGCGGGCAACGCTGCTGCGGCCGCTGCACGAGCTCGCCGAAATTCGGTCGAGGCTGGACGCGGTGGGCGAGGCGGCAGGCGATCTGCGCCGGCGCGAGGGTGTGCGCCGAGCCATGGACGGCGTGCTCGACCTGGAGCGCCTGCTGGGTCGGGTCGCGCTGGACTCGGCCGGTCCGCGCGAGGTACTCGCGCTGGCCGGTACCCTGCGCTGCCTGCCGAGTCTCCGCGACGCCGTCGGGATGTTCTCCTCCGGCCTGTGGAAAGAGCTGGGAGATCAGCATGGGTTCGACACGTTGGAGGACGTCCACGAGCTGGTGGTCACGACGATCGTCGACGAGCCGCCCGTGACCTTTGCCGACGGCGGGGTAATTCGCTCCGGCATTCACGCCGAATTGGACGAACTGCGGGAGCTGAGCCGCTCCGGCCGGGCCGCGCTGGTGGCCATCGAGGAGCGCGAACGGGCGCGCACCGGGATCGGGTCGCTGAAGGTGCGGTACAACTCCGTCTTCGGCTACTACCTGGAGGTCACCAAGGCGAACGCGAAGTCCGTTCCCGCCGACTACGAGCGCAAACAGACCCTGGTCAACGCCGAGCGCTTCACCACGCCAGAGCTGAAGGACTACGAACACAAGATTCTGACCGCGCAGGAACGTTCCCTCGAGATCGAACGCCGCCTCTTCGCCGAGCTGCGGACGCAACTGCTGGCCGCCGCCGGGCGCATGCGCGAGACCGCGCGGCGGGTCGCCGAGATCGATCTGCTTGCCTGCTTCGCGCATTTGGCGGCGTTGCGCGGCTGGACGCGCCCGCAGGTCGACCTGAGCGGCACGCTCGAGTTTGCCGGGGCGCGCCATCCCGTTGTCGAACGCCGTATGGAAGAGGCTGGCGCGGGCCGGTTCGTGCCAAACTCGCTCTATCTCGACGCGGACGCCGGACCCTCGATCCTGCTGATGACCGGCCCCAACATGGGCGGCAAGAGTACCTACCTGCGCATGGCCGCGCTGCTGGTCATCATGGCGCAGAGCGGCTGTTTCGTTCCCGCCGAGCGGATGCGTGTCGGGCTGGTCGACCGGATCTACACCCGCATCGGCGCCAGCGACAACGTCGCGCGCGGCCGCTCGACCTTCATGGTGGAGATGACCGAAACAGCGGCTATCCTTAATACTGCGACCCGCCGATCGCTCGTGTTGCTGGACGAGATGGGGCGCGGCACCGCGACCTACGACGGCCTGAGCCTCGCCTGGGCGACGGTCGAGCATCTGCACGAGCGCATCGGGGCGCGGTCGCTCTTCGCCACGCATTATCACGAGCTCACCCTGCTCGCCGACCGGCTGACCAAGCTGAAGAACGTGCGCGTGACCGTCAAGGAAAACGCCGGCGGCATCGTCTTCCTGCACACCGTCGAACCCGGCGCGGCGAGTAAGAGCTACGGCATCGAGGTGGCGAGGCTGGCCGGATTGCCGCAACCGGTGATCGCCCGCGCCCGCGAGGTCCTGAAGCTGCACGAACGCGCCGAGACGCAGCAGGTGCGGGACGCAGTTACCGAAAGAGCGCCGCAGATGCAGCTCACCATGTTTACTCCACTTTCGCAGCGTATCGTCGACCGCATTGCGGCGGCGGAGGTCGACTCGCTCACGCCGCTCGAGGCGTTGAACCTGCTGGCAGAGTTAAAGCGCGAGTTGAAGGGATGACGGCAAACGCTCGACCAGCCAAGGCAATGATCGTCGCTGGCGTGATGAGTGGAACCTCCGCCGACGGGGTCGATGTGGCGCTGGTGCGCATCTCGCCATCGCGCACGGCGGGCGACATACCGAAGCTGAAGCTGCTGGGCCACAGCGGTTTTCCTTACCTGAAGGCGGTGCGCGAGGATGTTCTGCGAGCGATGGAGGGTGCGGCAATGCCGGCCGCCGAGTTCAGCCGGCTCAACTGGCGGCTCGGCTCGGTCTACGCGACCTGCGTGGCGAGAGCCTGCGCGGAGACCGGGGTGGAACTGCCGATCTCCACGGCCGCGCCGGAGAAGCCGGTGAAAAAAAGACGCAAAGCCGAGCGTCTGGAGCTGGTAGGAATGCACGGCCAGACGATCTTCCATGAGGCACGCCGGGCGACCTGGCAGATCGGCGAGGCGGCGGTGCTGCGCGA
>CAJCHN010000036.1 GCA_903970285.1 Rhodanobacteraceae bacterium
ACGACGCTCTTCCGATCTGAGCCAATGGTCGTTGTCCTGGTAGTTGCCGGCCTCGTAGGAGCCTTTGTCGTCGCAGTGAAACAGGTCTTCGGCAAACTTGGGCAGTTGGCTGGTACCGAAAAGCGACCGCGAATTAACCATCGTCGGCGGCAGCACCTCGGTGTAGCCATGTTTGCGCGTGTGCAGGTCGAGCATGAAGTTCGCCAGCGCCCGCTCCAGCCGCGCCCCCTGCGCGAAGTGAATCGTGAAGCGCGATCCCGAAACCTTGGCCGCGCGCTCGAAGTCGAGGATTCCCAGCGACTCGCCGATCTCCCAGTGCGGCCGCGCCGCAAAGCCAAACTCCGGCTTCGTCCCCCACGTCTTCACCGCGACATTCTCGTGCTCGCTCGCGCCCTCCGGCACCGAGTCCATTGGCAGATTCGGTAGCGTCTGCATCAGCCCGCGCAGCCGCCCATCCGCCTCGGCTGCAAGCTGTTCCAGCGCCTCGGCCTCCACCTTCAGCGCTCGCACCTGCTCGGTCAGCCCGCTCGCATCTGCGCCAGCCTTCCTCGCCGCCTGGATCTCCGCCGTCAACCGGTTTCGCTCCGCCGCCAGGCTCTCCGCACGCGTAATCGCCTCGCGCCGTGCCCGCTCGATACCCCGGAAATCACCCAGCACCGTCGCAGGATCGACCCCACGCTTCCGCAGCCCAGCCTCAACCAACTCCAGATTCGACCGTACAAAACTCAGATCCAGCATCCGTTTCATTCTAGCGGACGCTCCCCTCCGACCCAGACTCCACCCAGCCAAATCAGACCGGGCCCGCCCGCTCTGTAATCCTCGGTGAAGCCGTCCCCTCTGTGTTCATCCTTGTGTCATGGATCAAATCTCGGTCCTGCTGTTCAAGCACAACAAAGCTCAAACTGGTTAACTCAAAACTCTTGACTCACGAAATACGACTCACGAAATACGCCGTTCGTCTCGCTCCACGCCCGGCGAGGCCACGGCGTGCCCTCGATGTCTCTCGGCCTCTGCGGAAGTGCGGGAGGTATGCCGCTCGGAGATCAGCCTTTCTGCACCCACACCCCCGGCGTAGCAGCCGCGCCCGCGTTCACCCACGCATCACACACTCCGTTTACCCTCTCCCCATGACCTCCGCTTTCCTGCGTAAATCCCTCGCGTACTCGCTCGTCCTGCTCTTCGCGTTTGCTCCCGCCTCGGCCGATGTCTACCACGCCTCCCCGAAACTCGTCGTCATCCTGGTCATCGACCAGTTCCGCGGCGATCTCCTCGACCGCTACCGCGACGATCTCACTGCGCCCAACGGCTTCAACCTCTTCCTCAAACGCGGCGCCTACTTCAACGACTGCATGTTCGACTACGCCAACACCAAGACCGCTCCCGGTCACGCCACCATCGGCACCGGCGCCTACACCGACGGCCACTCCATCGGCTCCAACGAGTGGTGGGATCTCTCCCGCAACACCGACCGCGTCATCTCCTCCGTCGAAGACGAACGCTACCGCCTCGTCGGCACCTTCGACGACCTGCCCGCGTCGCCGCCCGGCACGCCCGCGCCAACCGCTCCGCGCATCGGCTCCAGCCCGCGCAATCTCCAGGCCACCACCATCGGCGACGAAGTCCGCCTTGCCACCGGCGGCGAATCCAGGCTCTTTGGCATCTCGCTCAAAGATCGCGCCGCCATCCTGCCCTCCGGACAGTCCGCCAACGCCGCCTACTGGATCGATCAGGCCACCGGCCGCTTCGTCACCAGCACCTACTACATGCCGCAACTCCCCCCATGGGTCACCGGCTTCAACCGGGGACCGCGCGTCCACCAGGCCGTCAAAGAAGCCGGCCTCGACGACACCACCCAGTTCTACAACCTGGTAGGCCGCACCCCCGCTGCCAACTCCTACGAGCTCGACTTCGCCCAGGCGCTCATCGCCAACGAACACCTCGGCGCCGGCAAAACCACCGACGTCCTCACCGTCTCGCTCTCCGCCAACGACATCGTCGGCCACCAGCTCGGGCCCGACAGCGACTCCCAGCGCGAGATGGTGCAGGCGCTCGACCGCGACCTGAACCGCTTCTTCACCAGCCTCGACCAAAGCGTCGGCCTGCAAAACGTCGTCATCGCCTTCACCGCCGACCACGGCATCGCGCCCATCCCCTACGAAGCCGCTCGCCTCGGCATCAGTGCCGCCACGTTGGACCTCGCTGCTTTTTCCGAAAAGATGGACGCGGCCCTCAACGCCCGCTTCTCCCCAGGCGGTGGCGCTCACTTCATGCTGCCCACCCAGGAACTCCCCTACATGCAGCTCGACCCACGCGCCTTCGCCAAAATCAACGTCAGCGAGCAGGCCGCCGAAGACGCCTTCCAGCAGCTTGCGCCCGGCATCGTCCGCAGCCTCGGCTCGCCGGATCTGCCGCCTGCCAACAACTCGACCCAGGAAGCCACGCGCCAGTACGCCGAATCCCGTCTGCCCGCCGACGCCACCGCCGTCTTCCTGCGCACCCGGCTGCAAATCGCCAGCGGCGAACTCCCGCCCACCGAGTTCGGCCGCATCATCGCCCACAGCTACACCGGCAAGCTCGGCTGGTACGTCATGATGGTTCCGCAGGCCTACCAGATGGAGCTGCTCAACGGCATCCAGACCACCCACTTCTCCCCCTGGAGCTACGACCGTCACGTCCCGCTCGGCTTCTTCGGCGCCCAGTTCGTCCCCGGCATCTACCGTCAGCCCGCCGCACCCGTCGATATCGCCGTGACTCTGGCTAGCCTGCTCGGCGTCAACCATCCCAGCGCCGCCGTCGGACGCGTCCTCCTCGAAGCCCTCAAACCGGCGCCGTGAGTCGCAAATTCGTTCCTCACCTCTGCATCACTTCTAGTGCAATGGCGCTTCGCGGCAATTCCTTGTTCAACCCCTAACTTCTGTGTTTTGAAGAATATAAGCAACAAGCGCAGGAGGGGGTGGGTCCCGGCACAAGTACAATCCAGAAGATGCCGAACCCCGCCGAGCCAGCCGCCCGCAAACCTGACCCGCGCGGCCCCGACATGCGCGTCTCGCTCGCCGGCGTCCCGCTCCGCTCGCCCGTCATCGCCGCCAGCGGCACCTTCGGCTATGGCCTTGAGTTTGAGGAGATCCTCTCCTTCCGCCGCATCGGCGCGTTCGTCACCAAGGGTCTCTCAGCCCAGCCGATGGCCGGCAACCCCGCCCCCCGCATCATCGAAACCGCCGCCGGCATGATGAACGCCATCGGCCTGCAGAATGTAGGCGTGAAAGCCTTCGTCGAGCAGAAGATGCCTCGCCTGCGCCAGATTCCCGACGCCGTCGTCATCGCCAACATCTTCGGCTTCACCATCGCCGACTGTCTCGAAGTGATCCAGGCCCTCAACGACGCCCCTGGCATCGCTCTTTACGAACTCAACGCCTCGTGTCCCAACACCGCCCACGGCGGCATGGTCTTCGGCACCGACCCCCGCCTGCTCGAAGAACTCGTCCGTAAAACCGAGCAGATCTCCCAGCGTCCGCTGATGGTCAAGCTCTCCCCCAACGTGACCTCCATCGCCACCATGGCGAAGGCCGCGGAGGACGCGGGAGCGCACGCCCTCTCGCTGGTCAATACCTTCCTATCGATGGCCATCGACGTTGAAACTCGCCGTCCGCGCATCGCCAATGTCACGGCTGGCCTCTCCGGCCCGGCTATCAAGCCGATCGCCGTCCGCATGGTGTACGAGGCAGCGCGCGCGGTCAAGATCCCGGTGGTTGGCCTCGGAGGCATCCTGCGCGCCGAAGACGCCGTCGAGTTCCTGCTGGCAGGCGCGACCGCCGTCCAGGTGGGCACCGCCAGCTACGCCGATCCCCGCGCCGTCGAAAACATCGCCGAAGGCTTGAAGCGCTGGTGCGCCGCTCACCATGTCGCTCATGTGACCGAGCTGACCGGTGGGCTCCAGCTCTGATTCGGCACCACGATTTCCTCGTGTCCGGCAACTAAGCTGGAAATATCCATGAGTGATTCCAGCAAATCTCCGCTCTCGCCCGAACTCCTGCTCCACATCGCAAAGCTCCTGAACGTCTCAATGCATGCGCTCACCGCCACCATCGCGCTGCTCGACGAAGGCGGCACCATCCCGTTTATCGCACGCTATCGCAAGGAGGCCACCGGCGCGCTCAACGAGGTGCAGATCCGCGAAATTGAGGAGAAGCTCGGCTACTTCCGCGACCTGGTCTCGCGCCGGGACACCATCCTCGCTTCCATCGCCGAGCAGGGCAAGCTCACCGGCGAGCTGAAAGCCAGGCTCGAAGCCTGTCTGGACAAGAGCGAGCTCGAAGACCTTTACCTGCCTTACCGTCCGAAGCGTCGAACCAAGGCGACGATCGCCCGCGAAAAGGGGCTGGAGCCGCTCGCCGACTATATCTGGAGCCAGGCTGCTGGAGATGCATCGCTGCTCGAGATCGCGGCCGGTCTGGTCGGCGCGGACAAAGGCGTGGCCTCGATGGACGAAGCGCTCGAAGGCGCGCGGCACATCGTCGCCGAGCGCATCGCCGAAACCGCGGAGCTGCGCAAGGCCACTCGCCAGTTGCTGTACGAAGAAGGAATGATCGCCAGCCGCGTCAGCGTCGACGGCGAAGCCAAGGATGCGCAAGGCAAGTTCCGTATGTACTACGACTTCCGCGAACCGGTAAAGACCATTCCCTCGCACCGCATGCTCGCCATCCGGCGCGGCGAGGCCGAAGGTGTCCTCTACTTCCTGATCGAGCTGCCGACAGAGCGCGCGACCGGCGTGCTGCGCCAGGGCCTGCTGCGGCAGCAGGGCGACTGGACGCCGCAGCTTGAACTGGCGATCGACGACTGCTGGACGCGGCTGCTGAGCTCAAGCATCCAGGGCGAGCTGCGGCTGGAACTCAAGAGGCGCTCCGACACCGAAGCCATCCACGTCTTCCGCGATAACCTGCATCACCTCCTGCTGGCCGCGCCCGCCGGCCCCATCTCGGTGCTCGGCATCGATCCCGGCCTGCGCACCGGATGCAAGGTTGCCGTCGTCGACGAGACCGGCCGCTTCCTGGCGCAGGAGGTCATCTACCCCCATACCGGCCAGACTGCCCGGGCTGCCGCAACCCTGGCCGCACTCGTGAAGGCGCATCAAGTCCGAGCCATTGCGATTGGAAACGGCACTGCCTCACGTGAAACCGATGCCTTCGTGCGCGACTTCCTGGCCGAGCAACGACTGACCGGACTCTTCAAGGTGACGGTCAGTGAAGCGGGTGCTTCGGTCTATTCCGCGAGCGAGATCGCGCGACAGGAGTTTCCCGACCTCGATCTGACCGTGCGCGGAGCCATCTCGATCGCCCGCCGCCTGCAGGATCCACTTTCGGAGCTGGTGAAGGTCGATCCCAAGGCGATCGGCGTGGGTCAGTATCAGCACGATGTTGATCAGCGGCAACTGCAGCAATCGCTCGAGGCGACCATCGAAAGCTGCGTCAACAAGGTGGGCGTGGACCTGAACACATCCTCCTGGACGCTGCTGCGTTACATCGCCGGCATCTCCGAGCGAACCGCGCTGAACATCGTCAAGTTCCGCGACGAGCACGGGCGCTTTACCTCGCGCAAGCAGTTGATGAAGGTGCCCGGCGTCGGCGCGAAGACGTTCGAGCAGGCAGCCGGCTTCCTGCGCATCCGTGACGGGGAGCAGCCGCTGGATTCGACCGCCGTACACCCGGAGAGCTACGCCCTGGTAGAACAGATTGCCGCCGCCGCCGGCGCCGGGATCGCCGAGGTGATCGCCAACCCCGCCCTCCTGGGCAGAGTGGACAAGAGCCGGTTGGAGGCGGGAGCCTTTACCTTGAACGACATCCTGGAAGAGCTGCGAAAGCCAGGCCGCGATCCGCGCGACACCTTTGTCGCGCCCGCTTTCCACGAGGGCGTGAAGGAGGTCGGTGATCTGGTGCCGGAGATGATGCTTGAGGGAGTGGTCACGAACGTGACCAAGTTTGGCGCGTTTGTCGACGTAGGCGTGCACCAGGACGGGCTGGTACACATCTCCGAGCTTTCCAACCGCTACGTGAAAGATCCTGGCGAAGTGGTGAAGGCGGGGCAGATCGTGAAGGTGCGGGTATTGAACGCGGACGTGAAGACCAGGCGCATTGCACTCTCCATGAAGATGGCTGCCGCACCCAAGACGGCTGACGCGGCTGGAACCAGGCCGCAGGCCAGTACATCGCAGAAGCCTCAGCCAGCCCCGCCGGCGAAGCGTCCGCAGCCGCAGCAGAAGGTGCCTGCACCGATGCTGACCATGGAAGAGAAGATGGCCGCGCTTTCCACACGCTGGAAGGTGCGTTAGCCCGGCAAGGTAGGATGTCTTCACGGGAGAACAAGCGATCTATGGATTTGCGCCGCGTCTTTGCCGCAGTCGGGATGTTCAGCTTCTGTGTGGTTCCTTTCGCGTCCGGTCAGGCACCGGCGGCAGCGCCGGCCCAGCCGCTGGCGGCCATACCGTATTCGCCTTCGCTCGATCTGACCAGCCTCGACCGGAACGTCGATCCTTGCGTGAACTTCTATGAATTCACCTGCGGCGGGTGGAAGAAGAACAACCCGATTCCGCCGGACCAGGCGAGCTGGAGCGTCTATGCCAAGCTGGCCATCGAGAACCAGCAGTTTCTCTGGGGCATTCTGGAAGACGATGCGAAGCGGAAGGACCGCACGCCGGTGCAGCAGAAGGTAGGGGACTACTTTGAAGCCTGCATGAACACGCAGGCGATCGACGCGCGCGGAGACAAACCGGTCCTGCCGGCGCTGGCGAAGATCGACTCCCTGACGACGCGTCCTGAGCTGGAAGCGGCCATCGCGAACCTGCATCATCAGTATGCCGGCAGCTTCTTCTTCGGCTCAGGAGTCGGTCAGGATGCGTCCGATGCGTCGCTGGAGATTGTCGAACTCGCCGCTGGTGGACTGGGCTTGCCCGATCGCGACTACTACCTGAAGACTGACCCAAAGAGCGTGAAGCTGCGGCAGCAATATGTCGACTATATCCAGCATCTGTTGACGCTAGCCGGCGCGACCAGCGTACAGGCGCAGGCGGATGCGCAGGAGATCCTTACGATCGAGACGGCGCTGGCGAAGGCTTCGCTGACCCGCGTCGAACGCCGCGATCCGCACAAGACCTACCACATGATGACGGTCGAGCAGCTCTCGCAGCTTGCGCCAGGCATTGCATGGGCCACCTACTTCCAGGTGCAGGGCGCCCCGGGCGTGGCCAAGCTGAATGTCTCGCAACCGGAGTTTATCAAGGCGGTGCAGGCCGAGTTGAACATCGAGCCGATCGAGGCGCTGCAGGCGTACCTTCGCTTCCACCTGCTGACGTCCGCGGCTCCGTATCTGTCGGAGCCTTTCCGCACCGCCAACTTCGACTTCTACTCGAAGACGCTGCGCGGAATCCCGGTCATGCCGCCGCGCTGGAAGACCTGCACGCAGGCAGTCGATCGCCAACTGGGTGAGGCGCTGGGGCAGGAGTTCGTGCGCCGCACCTTCTCGCCGGAGATGAAGGCCAAGACGCAGTTGATGACCGAGCAGATCGAATCGGCCATGCAGCACGAGATTGAGAACCTCGACTGGATGAGTCCGGAGACGAAGGCAGAGGCGCTGCGCAAGCTGCATGCGATTCGCAACAAGATCGGCTATCCGGACCAGTGGCGCGACTACTCCGCGCTGGAGGTGCTGCCGGATGATTATGCCGGCGATGCAGCGCGCGCCTATCGTTTTGAAGATGCGCGCAACTGGCACAAGCTGGGGAAGCCGGTCGACCTGAACGAATGGGGTATGACACCTCCGACCGTGAACGCCTACTTCAACCCACAGATGAACGACATCAACTTCCCAGCGGGCGTGTTGCAGCCTCCGCTCTACGACCCCAAAGAAGATGACGCGCCGAATTACGGCAACACCGGTGCCACCATTGGCCACGAACTGACCCACGCCTTTGACGACGAGGGACGGCAATTCGACGACAAGGGCAACCTGCGCGACTGGTGGACGCCGGCGGACGCCAAGGGCTTCGAAGAGCGGATTGACTGTATTCGAAACCAATATGCGGGCTACGTTGTGGTCGATGACATCCACATCAACTCCAAGCTGACAAGCGGCGAGGATGTTGCCGACCTGGGCGGAACGCTGATTGCTTATATCGCGTGGAAGAAGCAGACCGCAGGGGAGACGCTGGGGACGGTCGACGGGTTTACCCCGGACCAGCGCTTCTTCGTCGGCATGGCGCAGTGGGCCTGCGAGAACGAGCGTCCGGAGAATCAACGGCTGAACGCGGCCACCGACCCGCATTCGCCGGGCTTCGCGCGAATCAACGGCGTGGTCTCGAACATGCCGCAGTTTCAGCAGGCCTTCGGGTGCAAAGCAGGACAGCCGATGGTGCATGTGCCGGCGTGCAAGGTCTGGTAGAGGATCGTGCTGGTGAGACTCCCACGATCAGTTCTCATGGAGGGTTCATCAGCGATGCGCGCATGAGGACGGAGAGGTGACGGCGAAAGCCCTAAACGGAAGAGCGCAACCTGGCAGCGTCCTCCCCTCAAGGTGCCGGTGAGTGCACTATAATGGCTCGTAACTCAGGCGGAGTCGGGGGGGGGGAGAGTTCTGAGCCACGCAGTTGCGGGGTCCTCCTTGGAGTGATCATGGGCGCAGGCTCCGACCATCAAGTGGCGGCACAGCGTATACGGCTCAGTCGATTTATCGGACTGCTCGACGAAATGTCCCAGACGTCGATTGTGCAGTACGACTTCTCGGTGCGGCTTGCCCTTCTGTTCGCGTCGATTCTTCGGGCCAGGCAAGCGGGCCGGTCGGTTGAGCTTCTCGCTGACGAGTTCTGCGTTGAAGAGATCGCGCTCATATCAAGAACGCTTATCGAGATCGTGGTCAATGCCGCTTACCTGCAGTATGCGGAAGACTCCGAGATCGACCGGTATCTTTACTCTGACCCAATCCTGGTCTCAGACGATACAGCTCGTCTGCGCCACACTTTGACCGCACATGCTCGCCGGCGTTCCCTGGGGATCGCAAGGGAGAACGCTGTACAGACCATTCGAAGATTGATCCGGCGGGAAGACGATCACTCGTGGAGTAAGAAGACACTGTTGCAGCGTGCCGAGACGATCGATGTGAAGAGCGATACACCGATCATGAGTCTCCTGGTCACCACGATGAACTCCCGTGCGCAAGCCGCTTCGCTCAACTTATTCAGTTCACTTGCTCCCTATCTGACTGCTCTCGATACCATGTCGATCGTGCCTTCGGCAAATCGCCAAAGTGAGCTCGCTGAAGCACTCTTCGGAGTCAATTTGAGCCTTATGACCTTGAGTCTTTATCTGAATAGCTTCCTACGGCTTAAGGCAGACGATGCGATCGAGGCTGCGGGCGCAAGTCAAATGATTCTGCAGAAAAGCTGATTCTGCTGAGCCCTGCGGTTGAGGTTGAGCGTTGTCCGGCTGCGTCGCGTTACCCTGGACTTCATGAAGGGCTCGTCACTTCGTGGTGTATTGGTGAAAGCCTCGCCAGCCGGGTTCGGGCGGGGTGGCGCGAAAGCGCTCGCAGCGCTCCAGGTAGAGAGCGGTGACGGCGTCTGTGGGGTCGCGCTGCTGCATCTCGGTGAACAGGTTGAATGCGGTTTCGAAGTCGGCTGTAAGGTAGGCGTCGATGCCGCGTGAGAAGAGCTTGAGGGACTCTTTCTGGCGCGGGGAGATGTCGCCGCGCTCGCCGATGAGCTCGTAGATGCGAACCGGTTCAACCTTGCCCTTCACGGCGACAAAGTCTATGAGCCGGGCCTCGATCTTGTCGGCGCACGCCTGGTACGTGGACTCGCTGATAAGGATGCTGGTGCTGTACTGCTTATTCAGGCCTTCGAGGCGGCTGGCGAGATTGACGTGGTCGCCGATAACCGAGTAGTTAAGCCGCTGATCGGAGCCGATATTGCCGACGACGATTTCGCCGGTGCTGAGACCGATACGGGTGTGGAATGAATACTTTCCCTCTGAGGTCCACCTGGCGGAAAGGTTGTCGACCTCGCGCCGGCAGGCGAGCGCGGCGCGGCAGGCGAAGAAGGCGTGTTCTTCAATGTCGATGGGTGCGCCCCAGAATGCCATCACCGCGTCGCCGATGTACTTGTCGACCGTACCCTTGTGTTCAAGCAAGATGTTGGTGACGGCGTTGAAGTACTCAGAGAGCTGCACCGTGAGTTCGTTCGGCGGAAGATCTTCGGTGATCGCAGTGAAGTTGGCGATGTCGGAGAAGAAGACCGTGAGCTCTTTGAGCTTCCCGCCGATGCGAGCTTCCTGATTGGTTTCGATGAGCTGCCGGACGAGA
>CAJCHN010000037.1 GCA_903970285.1 Rhodanobacteraceae bacterium
ATCCGACCAGGTTGGCCACCGCGACCGTCTCGCTCACGCCGCCGGTGAGCGTCTCGCTCACCCCGGCTACGGTCACCTTGGGCCAGGCCCAGACCCAGGCGTTCGCCGCTACCGTCCTCAACAGCTCGAACACCACCGTCACCTGGACCCTGAGCCCGGCGCTCGGCAGCATCTCCGCTTCCGGCCTCTATACCGCGCCCGCGACCATCTCCGCCGCCCAGACGGTCACGGTCACCGCCACCAGCGTGGCCGATCCGACCAGGTCCGCCAGTGCGGCCATCTCGCTCACTCCGCCGGTGAGCGTCTCGCTCACCCCGGCTACGGTCACCCTGACGGCGTGGCAAACTCAGGCGTTTTCCGCCACTGTCGCGAACTCAGCCAACCCAGCCGTCGTTTGGTCGCTCGATCCCGCGATCGGAAGCATCTCTACCGCAGGCTTGTATACGGCACCCGCGGCGATCGCTGGTGTTCAGACGGTTACGGTTATCGCTACCTCAGTTGCGGGCGGCTCAGCGCAGTCCCGTGCCACCATCACCCTTTTGCCGGCAAACACCACCTACTACCTATCGCCCACCGGAAGCGACTCTAACTCCGGCAGGTCCTCCAGCCAACCTTGGCTAACTCCCAACCATGCGCTCTACTGCGGCGACGTTATCGTCGCCGCTGCGAGCACATCGTACTCCGCATCGAACTTCGCCAGCGGGAGCTGGGGCACCGTCACATGCTCCTCTGGCAACGACGTAGCATGGCTCAAATGTGTGTCCTTCGACGCCTGTAAGATCAAGGTCACTTCGGGCGGGCTTGACGGCATGCGCGTTAGCGCAAGCTACTGGGGCGTTCAGGGATGGGAGGTCAGCAATACCTCCACGGACCCATCGGGCGGAAGTTGCTTTAGCACCACTCCCGCAAGCCCAACTACTAACATCCATCATGTCATCTTCGCCAATAACGTGGCAAACGTATGTCCATTGGGAGGATTGGGCTCTGGCAACACTGTAACCGCCGGGGTCGACTATGTTGCCATCGTCGGAAATATAGCTTATGGAGCCGGAACCGCAAATACATGGTGCGGTAGCGGAATTAGTGTTTACGAACCCGTTGCCAGCGACAATAAACCGGGGACTCACATTTATATTGCTGGTAACTTCTCCTACTTAAACACAAACCCAAAAGGGTGTTATGACGGCAACGGAATCATCTTTGACACGTTCGATGGTAGTCAGACACCAATGCTAACTTCCTACACCCAGCAAGGTGTAATCGAAAACAACATCGCAGTCTCCAATGGAGGCGTCGGCGTGCGTGTGGAATATAACAACGCAGGGCATGGAACGAATCATGCGCCAATCATCGCGCGGCACAACACCACTTGGAACAACAGCATCGGGACTTACCAATATGGCAATCCAAGTTGCGGCGAGTTTCAGCTTTATATGACCGTCACAACGCACGCCTATCTGAATATAGCTGCGGCGAATCAAGTGGGCTGCTACGGTGCCTCATGGAACTCGCTCCCAGCCTTCGCGGTGATAAACGCTGACAGCACAAGCACCGTCTCTGATAATGTGGGTTGGAGCGCAAGCGCATCTTATAGCCAAGTGCTGAACTCGGGCCAATTTTCCTTTGGTGCAACAAACCTTTTCGGCATAAACCCTGATTTTACTCACGCAACCACTCCCAGTCCTCCAAATTGCGAAAATACGACTAGCGTGCCAAACTGCATGGCAATCGTGATTGCGAACTTCACTCCAACCTCGTCGGCAGCCGCGGGATACGGGTACCAGACTCCTGTTCCAACCCCCATTGATGACACCTTGTTTCCACAATGGCTCTGCTATGCTAACCTACCGGCTGGTCTAGTTACCATGGGATGTTTATCCCACTAACTGCCCGAAGCAGGGCATTCATTACTGCCGATGCGCCGGGCGGGTCTAAGTGCTTCCGCGGCATCGGTGTGACGTTTGCGGAATAGGCCTCAAGATAGCCTATGATCTTACCGGGAGATCTTAACGGAGGTAAGGATACAGCGAGCGAGGAAGTCTCTCGATCTTTCCGCGCGACTGACCTGCCCCTTTTTATCATCGGTTTCTACTGGAGTCTCCAGTTCTTGGTTTTGCTTTCAGAGTTTATACTCGTCGCCGTTGTCGCCGCTGTGCGAACTTGGGAGGCGTTCTTTGCTTTGCACATTTGCATAGCTGAAGCTGCGCCTGAACTGCTTCGGCGTTCTGTCGTCGAACGAGCTATGCGGGCGTTCTTCGTTGTACTCCCTCCAGTTCGCCAGGGTGTTTCTCACGTCGTTTAGCGTGCGGAACCAGCTTCTGTTGAGACACTCGTCGCGGAGCCTGCCGTGCAAGCTCTCGAGGTGCCCGTTCCGCATCGGGCGGCCCGGCTGGATGTGCGCCAATCTGATCTTCCAGTCTTCAGCCGAGCCGATCTTCCTCCGCGAGGTGAAACTCCGGGCTGTAGTCCGAGCGCAGGTTCTCCGGCTGCCGCGCTCGGCGTTGCCCGTTCCAGCACCCGCGTCACAGGCCCCGAGCCCAGGCTGAAGTCGGCTTCAAGCGCCACGCACTCGCGCGTGTATGCGCATCGACCACACTCAGGATGCGCACCATCCGCCCAGTCGCCAGGTGGTCGACCATGAGTCCGCCGCTCAGTCCTGGTTCGGGCCCGTCAGCGAGCTTCGGCCGTGCGATCCCGCACAGGCGCTTGCGATGGCCGTAGCTAGGCTTCTGCCGCGTCAGCTTCAACAACTCCCCGCGCAATGCCGCATTGCGGTCAGGCCGAGGTTCATAGCGGTAGCTCGACCGCTCCACGTCGATCAGCTTGCAGGCCCTGCGTTGGCTCAGCCGATACTCGACTGAGACGGATGCAACGTCTTGCCCCAGGGCCGGCAAGCCGGGGTCCCCGCGAGATGTTCTTTATCCCGTGGGGTGGAAGCTCCAGTCGTTCTTTCTTATGACTGTCTTCAGCGCCTCGCCGCCCAGTCCAAGCTCGGCTACCAGAAGCTTCACCCGGCGGTTCTCATCCTCCAACGCCCGGAGCCGCTGCGGCTCGCTCACATCCATGTCGTCTCCACGTCGAAAGCGTTACTGCACCGTGAGCGTTACGGTCGCGGAACTCGTGACCTGGTGCGTTTCGGGTGGCGTTGTGCTGTTTCCACCATTGCTGCCACCGCAGCCGTTCGTCACCGTGGCTGCTGCTGCCAGCAGCAACAAGCACGCGGCAATGCGCAATCCTCTCCCGGCCCATCTCTTTCGAAGTAATGTCAGCGGCAACAGCAGAATCGGCAGAAAGATAAGGCCACTCGCAGCCCCAGGCAGAGTTTCGGAGAAAACGATAAGGATCTGGTAAGTACCCGCGGGAGTGCTGGAGGTGGTCGCGATGGTCACGGTGCTGTTCGTCGCCGAATAGCTGCAAGTCGCGCCGGCAGGGACGTTCAGGCACGTGGCCGACACGTTGGTGGCGCCTGCTGGCAGGATGACGGGGTAGGTCGCCGACGAGCCGGGATTGACGGTCGCTGTGGAGACGCCAAATACCGGTGGCGTGGCACCCGCAGTATTGATCGAAAACTGCAGGGCATTTGAAGTACCACCACCGGGCGCGGGATTCTGCACCGTAAAGGCGATCGTCCCCACGCTCGCAATGGCAGAGGCCGGCACCTGCGCCGTCAATTGGGTGCCGCTGGCAAACTGCGTTGCAAGAGCCGTGGAACCCAGCGCCAACACAGACGCGGAGGTGAACCCGGAGCCGTTTACCGTAAGAGTAAAGGACGCACCACCGGCGCTTGTAAATGCGGGGGCCAAGCTTCCGAGAACGGGCGCAGGCTGGACGACCATCAGCGTGACACTCTCCGTAGCGGTGGTGTAATCCGAGGTGTCGGTCGGGGTGAAGACGACGGACAGCGTATCGCTGCCAATCGCCGGAATCGTGCCCGCAGCCGGAGTGTAGACAAAGGTTCCGGGGATTGAAGCGGTCGCATCCAGTTGAACGCTGCCAAGTGCCGTACCGTACACGATGGACGCCGGAGTGGGCCAGGTAATGACCGGGGTCATCGGTTGGCGGATGACGTAGGCAGCCGTCGCAACCGCGCTCTCGGTGTATCCCGGCGCGGTGGCCATTGCGTTCACCGTTTCGCTTGCCGAAATCGAAATCGGTCCTCTGTAGACGCTCGAAGCGGTCGTCGGCGCGCTGCCGTCCGTGGTGTAGTAGAGCACGGCGCCTTGAACGCTGTCAGTCAACGTCAACTTCTGTGTGCCGGTATAGGTTCCCGCCGCCAGACTGAATGTTGGCGCGGGCGCTGGTGCCAAGGTCGTGATCTTACGCACTGCGCTGTTGCCGTCGTCCGCGATGTAAAGGTTTCCTGCGGCGTCGAACGCCAGCCCGATCGGGTATTGCAGGCCTGCCATCGTCGGGATGCCGCCATCTCCGCCGTACCCGAAGTAGCCCGTCCCCGCTATGGTCGTGATGATGCCGGTCGTGGCGTCGATCCGCCGCACGGTGTTTGGGAAGGCCGAGAGGTAAAGATCGCCCGCAGCATTGAAGGACAGGCCCAAGTTCGGGATGAGAGCTGCCGCAGCAGCCGGACCGCCATCCCCGGAGTTGCCGGCGATCCCGGTGCCGGCGACCGTGCTGATGATCCCGGTGGAAGCATTCACTTTGCGAATGCGGAAGCTGGATTGATCGGAGATATACAGGTTTCCGCTCTTGTCCAGCGCTATGCCGACAGGTCCGATGCTGGCAGATGTCGCCGGCCCCCCGTCGCCCAGCGGCCCGTCGTACACACCCGACCCGGCGACTGTGGTTATGATTTGAGTCTTCGCGTCGACCCTGCGCACTCGCCGTCCCCAAAGTCGGCGATGTACAGGTCTCCCGCAGCATCAACCGCCAAACCCTGCGGGTCGCTCAGGCTTGCAGAAGTCGCGGCACCTCCATCGCCCACAACTCCCGGCTGGCCGCCGCCCGCAAACATTGTCAGAATCCCCGTCTTCGCGGAGACCTGATATACGCGCTGGTCGAAGGTGTCGGCGATATACAGGTTTCCTGCCTGATCGATCGCAATCCCCGCCGGATAGCCCAACTGGGTCGCGGTCGCTGCGCCGCCGGGGGTACCTTCGCCGCCCACTCCAGTGCCGGCCACAACTTCAATGTTGCCGGTGCTGGCGGTGACCTCCCAAACCACGGAGTTGTAGCTGTCCGCGATAAAGAGGTCCCCGGCGCTGTCCTCGGCGATGCCCTCCGGCCAGCCAATCTGCGCGCTCGTCGCAGGGCCGCCCGCTCCCTGGAACCCAAGCACCCCGCTTCCCGCGAACGTCGAAATCACCGTCGCAGGCGGAGGCAGAATGGTGTAGGTTGCCGTGACCGGCGTACTCGCCAGGTGCCCGGGTGCAAGCGCGAGCGCCCCAATCGTAGCCGTTCCAGTGATAGTGATCGGTCCGCGATAGAGCTGGCTCCCGGTCGTCGGCGTGGTGCCGTCGAGTGCGATGTAAATGGCAGCGCCCGGGGTCGCGTCCGTAATCGTCAACGTCTGCGACGCGGGATCGCTGCCGCCTGCGAGACTGAAGACCGGCTGCGCGGCAATCGCCGTAGGCGGCGGCGCGGCTGCAGTCGCCCCGCGGATCGAGTACCTCGACTCATCGGAAAAGTAAATGTCGCCCGCATGATCGACCGCAATGCTCTGCAGGGAGGGCAGCACCGCCGAGGTCGCCGGAACGCCATCTCCGCTGAGCGGCGAGTAGAAACCCGCGGGGGGAGACGAGAGCGAGCCGACGATCGTTTGGATGATGCCGTTCGTTCCTACTTCACGGATGGCTCCATCGGTTCCCGGCTATATAAACATTCCCGGTCTTATCCACAGCGTGACCCTGAGGCCCGGCGAGTCCGGCCTGGGTTGCGGGGCCACCGTCCCCACCCGGCATGTTGGCGCCCCCGGCGAAGATGCTCAGGTTTCCTGCTGCACTTATTTCGCGGACTACGTTAAACGATTCATCGCTGACATAGATGTTCTGGTTGCCGTCGACTGTCAATCCGCTGATGGCCCCCCAGTAAATGCCAGTCCCGGAGCCGCCCTTTTGTGTGATGTTGCCGGTGCTCGCTTTGACTTCGAAGACGTTCCCTGGCGCAAGCGTCGCAATATAGAGATTGCCCGCCCCATCGCACGCAAGCGCCGACATATAGGAGAGCATGTAGTTGATAGCTGGACCACCAAGGCTGCCGGACCCGGTCGGGTCACCCGCGAAGGTGGTAATGATTCCGGTTCTTCCATCGATCCGGCGAACCACGTTGTCGCCAAACTCGGAAACGTACACGTTCCCGCTCGCATCCACGGCGATCGACTCCGGCTGCCACAACTCCGCGCTGGTAGCCGGGCCATCATCGCCCGCGTGACCGGCGACGCCTGTGCCTGCAAAGTTGGAGATGATGCCGGTCGCAGCGGTGACCTTGCGCACTACATTGTTATAGACGTCCGTCAGATAGAGGTTGCCGGAGCTATCCACAGCAATCCCGTCGGAGAAATAGAGCTGAGCCTGCGTCGCAGGTCCACCGTCGCCGCTGTATCCCGGTGTGCCGCTTCCGGCGACGGTGTAGAGGAAGGAGCTCGACGAAGAGGCGATATCGTACTGGGCACTGGCAGTCTTGCTCCACGAGTATCCCGCACCGATGGCCCGCGCCACCACTACCTCGGAGGCCGCGACGGAGATCGGTCCCGAATAGACCTTCGAGGAGGTCAAAGGAAGCGCTCCGTCCGTGGTGTAGTAGATCGTCGCCCCGGCGGAGCTATCCGTTATGGAAACGGACTGCGTGCCCGCATAGGAACCTGCGGCGACCGAGAGAACAGGCGTCGCGGCCGCCGGGTAGTTCACCATGAAGGTCGCGGACGCGTAGTCACTCTGCTCGTAGCCGGTCTCCGTGGCGTAAGCCTGGATGGTGACCGAGCCGCTGCCTTCGAGCGCAATCGGACCCGTATACGGCACAAAGCCATCGGTGAATTCTGCCCCGGATAGCTGGTAGAAGATCGCCGCCCCAGGGGTCTGATCGGTGATCGTGATGGATTGCGCTACAGAGAACGTCCCCGATGAGGGAGAGATGACCGGCAACGCGACGCCGGCGGTTAAGGATAAAGTCGCTGAGACAC
>CAJCHN010000038.1 GCA_903970285.1 Rhodanobacteraceae bacterium
GAAGGCGGGGGTAAAGCCGGTGGCTTTGATGACGGGAACGTGGCACAGCTCGCACCTCTGGCCGAAGACGGCGTGCGAGGACGAGATGGGGCCAGAGGAAAAGTCGGTATCGCCGCGGGCGATGGTGGTTCCGGCAAACCAGGCGATGGCGCACACGAGAGCGCCGCCGGCGAGATACCACTGCCAGGCGCGAATGGGCGACTGACGCTTGAAGTAATTCAAGTCGTGGCGGCGGGCGATGAGCTTGGTCGTGCGGTTTCTAATAGACATCGCTAGTACCTGAGCGCTCCTATCGCGTGGATGATGGCAAGCAGGATGAGGGCGGCGGAGACGGGAAGGTGGACCAGCAGCCAGGCGTGCAGGAGACGATGAAGACGCGCCTGGTGATCGAGCTGGCGCTTCTCTTCGACGATCTCCTCAATGGCCGAGATCGAAGCCCAGGCGCCTTCGGGAAACTCCCGGCGCAGGTTGTCGAACTGTTGCCGGGAGTACTCGCGATTCTTGAGCGGAGAGTGGTGTCCCTGCTCCTCGTGCAGGTAGGGATCGACGACGGTGGTGAGAAACACCTGGAGCGCCACTGTCTGGGGTTCGAGGTTCTCAATGTCCAACAGGGTGTCGACCACGGTGGCGCCGGGTCCGGTGGCCGGGGCCAGGCTCTCGGTGACGCTCTTGCTGCGGGTGACTACCTCCGCGGCGAGCTGGGCGCGGATGACCGGGATCTGATCGTAGATGGTTTCGAACGGTACTTCGCGGAACATCCTGGTGGGGATGACGTGTTGCAGCCAGGCGCCGACAATGCCGCTGACCACTACGATGATGGTGAGCCAGAGCAGTACGAAGGCGAGCGCTCCACGAGCGTGGAAGGCGGCGTGAAAGAGCACCATGGGCAGGGCGAGGAAGCCGAGCCAGAGGTGCGCCTTCATCCAGATGCGGGTACGTCCGATGCGCCATATGGGGAAGCGCTTACGGATGCTGAGGGCGGCGGCGAAGAGCATCAGGCCAAGCGCCAGGCTGCCGAAGGTGAGGCCGATGGCCGTTCCACCGCCCGGCTGAGGCGTGTAGTGGGCGTAGAGCGCGAAGATGCAGGCCCCCACGGCGGTAGCGGCTACGGTGAAGATCAACCACGGCTTGTGAGTTTCATCGATGCGCATTAGCGATTCTTGCCGACGAACGCGGCCTCCCCATCGAGATCGACTCCCAGAACATTGGCAAAGAACTCGTTCGGCTTGACTCGGTGCGCGGCGTCGTGCGGGCAGGCGTAGACGCAACTGGGTTCGGCGAGATCGTGGCAGAGGTCGCAAGAGGTGGCTTTGCGCACCTTGCCGGTGTTGCTGGCGTCCTTGTCGGTCTGCACGGACTGCAGCGCGGTGGCGTTGCCGGAGCTGTCGAACTCGTGCACGGTGATGTTGCCGTAGGGGCAGTTGGAGGCGCACAGTCCGCACCCGACGCACCAGTCTTCAATGATGACTTCAAGCGAGTTGCGGCGGCGAATGGAGCCGACCGGGCAGCCGATCATGCAGCGTGGGTCGCGGCATTGGCGGCAGGAGGTGGCGACGAGATAGTTTTCGAAGCGGACGCCGTCGCGCAGCAGGCGGGTGACGCCATCATGGGCCTCGGCGCAGGCTTTGACGCACTGGTCGCAGCGGGTGCACTTTTCCAGATCGAGGACGAGCAGGCTCTGCGCTTCCATCAGGCCCTGCTCGAGGAACTGGCCGAGCGGAGCATTTTCGGCGGCCAGCGAGCGGCGGGTCTGGGCGAGATTGTTTTCGCGGGCGCGCTGCTCCGCCATGCGCATGATGTTTGTGCGCACGTAGGGGTAGCGGTCGAGCATCTCGTGGAAGTCGGGGGCGAGGATGCGAACCACCTCAACGTGATCGAGTGCGACGCAGGTGGCCGTGCGGACGCCGCCCTGAAGCAGACCCATCTCGCCGAAGTAGCCTCCACGCGGCAGGTAGGCAAGGACCATCTCGTCGCGGCCGCGCTTCTGAGAGACTTTGACAAAGCCGATGCGGACGAGGAAGAACGCGTCCGCGGGCTCACCTTCTTCGCAGATGACCTGGCCGGGTGCGAAGCGCATCAGGTCGACGCGGTCGCGCAGATGATCCACGAAGTCTTCGTCGATCTCGGCGAAGATGGGCACGCTGCGCAGATGAGTGCCCAGCGCGCGCCCGCGGTAGTTGGTCTCGAGCTGCGCCCGGAAGGTCTTGTTCTTCTGCATCACGTCGAGGACGTTGCGCAGCATCTCGAGCACGATGACGCGGGTCTTCGCGCGCACCGTGGCGGAGCGCGGATAGAAGCTCATGCAGGTCATCTCGCCGAAGAGGTCGCCGGGATGAAGCTGCGCGATCGGGTTGTCGTAGGGCAGGTCGACCGGAGCGTCGATGCGGATGTGGGATGGGGTGGCGCGCTCTTCTTCGCGCGGCTGCTGGGTCTTGGGGCGGAGCAGGCTCACCATCTTGGTGAAGAGGCCGGGTTCGGCGGCCTGGGTGGCGACGTGCTCGCGCGGGCTGCCGATGTAGACGTCAACGGTGCCGTCGATCATGTAGAAGGCGGTGGATCCGTTTTCGCCTTCGCGGACGATGATCTCGCCGGGCTCGAAGATGCGCTTGACCACTGAGCCCGAGTTGAGCTCGAGGAAGGTGCCGGACACGCCCTTGAAGACAGGCAGCGCAAGCAGTTCCTCGGTTTCGACGGAGTAGACGTTCGGAGTGTTCTCCGGATACAGACGGCCGGAGCCGAGCGCCTTCTTGTTGGTGAGCGCGCCCGTGGGACAGGAGACCATGCACTCGCCACAGGTGACGCAGGTGGAGTTGCCCATGGGCTGGTTGTCGTCAAAGGCGATGGTGGTGAAATATCCCTTGCCCTGGCGGGCGATGACGTAGTTATGGCGGATCTCGGCGCATCCGCGGATACAGCGATCGCAGAGGATGCAGGCGGAGAAGTCGACGTGGATGGCGGGCGACGAGTCGTCCGGGGCAAGCACGGGAACGGCGCGCTTGAGGAAGCGAACGTCGTGGACGCCGGCGGCGGCAGCCTGATTTTCGAGCTCGCAGTCGCCGCTCTGCTGTTGGCGGATGCATGGCGACGGGTGGTCGGTGAGCATGAGCTCGTAGAGCGTCTTGCGGGTGTTGAGGATGGCCTCGGACTGCGTCTTGACGACCATGCCCGGCTCCGCCTTGAAGATGCAGGCGGCCAAGGGCGGGCGCGGGCGGCCATTGGCCTCCGTGACGTCGACCATGCAGATGCGGCATACGGCGACGGGCGTTTGATTCTGCTGATGGCAAAGTACAGGGATAGGAATACCCGCCAGGCGGGCGGCATCGAAGATGGTGGTTCCGTGCGGGACGGAGACCTCCTGGCCGTCGATGGTGAGCGTCATCAACTCGTTGGGGTCGTGGCTCATACGGTGGCCTTTCCTCCGAAGCAGATGCCGGCGCGGCAGAAGCGATCTTCGAGATGCTCTTTCATAATGTCGGGGAAGTGTTTCATCACCGACTCGATGGGTGCGGGAGCGATCTGCCCGAGCCCGCAGATCGAGGCCACTTTGAGCACCTGGGACAGGTCGTTGAGCATGGCCATATCCCCCTTACCCACGTTGCCGCGGGTCCAGGCTTCCAGCAGATCGACCAGTTTTTGCGTGCCGATGCGGCAGGGCGAGCACTTGCCGCAGGACTCATTGCGATAGAAACGGACAGCGGTGAGGGCCATGTCGAGCATGCAGGCGGTATCATCGCACACTACCACCGCACCCGACCCCAGCATGGAGCCAAGTTTCTTAACCTTGTCCCAGTCGAGCGCGGTGTCGAGCATGGAGGCGGGCAGATATCCCGAGGATGGGCCCGAGGGCGCGAAGCCGATGATCTCGCGTCCCGGCGGCGGCCCGCCGGCATACTGCGGCGAGTAGATGAGCTCGGCGTAGCTGGTTCCCATGGGAACCTCGAAGACGCCCGGACTCACGACGTTACCCGTGACGCCGACGAACTTGATGCCGGGCGATCCGGGCAGACCGACGTTATGATACCAATCCGGTCCTTTTCCAAGGATGGTGACGGCGAAGGCAAAAGTCTCAACGTTGTTGAGAGCGGTTGGGCATCCCCAGAGCCCGACGTTGACCGTACGAAAAACTTTGTTGCGGGGCTCGGAGCGATTCCCCTGGATAGCCTCCATGAGGGCGGTCTCTTCGCCGCAGACGTAGCCGCCGGGGCTGATGAAGACCTCCATGTCGAAGTCGAAGCCGGAACCGAGGATGTTCTTGCCGAGCAGGCCAAGCGCACGGATGCGATCAAGCTCTTCGTTGAGGATGTCGGCCTGAAGCTCGTATTCGTGGCGGATGTAGAGGTAGCCGCGCTGAGCGCCGACGATGATGCCCGCGATCATCATCCCCTCGAACACCATGTGGGCGAGGTACTGCAGGATGAAGCGGTCCTTGATGGTGCCGGGCTCGCTTTCATCGGCGTTGCAGACGACGTATTTTTCCGTGCCCGGCGATTTCTTTGCGCCGTCCCACTTGATGTACGTCGGGAAGCCGGCGCCGCCCATGCCACGCAACTCGCCGAGTTTCAGGATCGCCAGGGCTTCGTCGAGGTTCTTCTCCTTGATGAGTTCGCGGAAGATGCCATAGCGGCTCTGCTCGTCGGGGTAGGGGTCGCACTGGATGGTCATGCCGCGCTGGCTGGCGCTGCGGGGCGGCTTGCTGTGCGGATGGTCGGGGTGTCCGTTGGGGTCGGCGACGGCGATCTCATGATCGATGATCTGGGTCGCGGCAGCCAGCGAGGTGGCTTCGTAATAACGATCGTTGACGGTGACGACGGGGGCGTGGTCGCAGCGGCCAACGCAGGAGATGTCGCGGATGCGGACCACATTGGGAAGGTGCGCGTACTTGTTCTCGAGCATGGCCTTGAGGCCGTGCGCCTGGTGCAGATGGCAGGTCATGTCGTCGCATACGCGGACATCGACCGGAACCGGAGGTTTAAGACGGAAATGGGGATAAAAGCTCGCTACCGTATGAACGTCGCGGACGTGAACATTGCGGCGGGCGGCAATGGTCTCGATCTCTTTGGCGGAGACGAAGCCATGCAGGTCCTGAACGTGGCGCAGGTCCTCGAAGACACCGGTGGGGTGAAGTGGAACCTCGGGTACGGGCGGATGCAGAACGCTCATCGCTTAGACACCTTCAGAATTTGCCTGGGGAACTCTTGCAACACTGTACAACGGGATGGCGAAATACGGTGGAGTGACTTCAACGAATTTGTTTGGTAAAAACACGCCGTTGCATTCCGGCGTGTTGCAGAATATAAACGCTGCCAGACAAGAAACGAAAATATTTGGGAGGCACGGCGTTGGTCTCGACACGGAAGCGGATGAGCTGCGGCTATCTTTTTCTCGCCTTGCTGGCGAGTTGCGGTTGGGCTTCGGGTCAAACGCCATCGGATGCGCATGTGCACGAGCTGCTGCGTGTTGCGTCGGCGCCCGATGTCCCGGCTATCACGGGCAAGTACGTGGGTGCCGGATCGTGCAGCGCGAGTGCGTGTCACGGCGGCATTGCGCCGCGGAACACCACCAAGGTGCTGCAGAACGAGTACAGCACGTGGATCACGTCGGACAAACATGCCCACGCCTATACGGCGCTGACGGAACCCCTGGGACGGCAGATGGGCGTGATCCTGAAGCTTGATCCCACTAAAGCGCAGCGCTGCCTGGTGTGCCACGCTGTGAGCGTTCCCGAAGCAGAACAGGCGCGTCAGTTCGATATCGCCGACGGGGTGAGCTGCGAGAGCTGCCATGGAGCTTCGTCGCAGTGGATCGGGCCGCACATCCAGCCGACGGCGCAACATCAGAAGATGGTGGCTCTCGGCCTGATCGACAACAAGAACCTCTCCATTCGATCGGAAAAATGCCTGACCTGCCATCTCGGCGCGCCGGGCTTGAACGTCGATCACGAACTGATTGCGGCGGGTCACCCGGACCTGACGTTCGAGCTGGACTCCTTTACCGCTGTGGAACCGCCGCACTGGGTCGAGAAGGGACCGAATGGCGGCCCGGCCGATCCCCTGTATGGCGTGCGGGCCTGGGCGGTGGGGCAGGCGGTGCAGCTGCAGCAGAGCATGCTGCGGGTGGCGCGTCATGCCAAGACCGGACCGTGGCCGGAGTTCAGCGAGATGGATTGCATGACCTGCCATCACGCGTTGACCGGACCGCAAAGCTGGCGCCAGCAGGAAGGCTACAAGGGCCATCGGCCGGGCGATCCGCCGTATAACCTTTCGCGCTACGTGCTGTTCAAGCATTTCGCGGCGGAGGTGAATCCAGGATTGAACGATCAACTGGCGGCGCAGGCGGATAAGGTAGCGGCGCTGGTGACGAGCATGAGCCCGGACCGGGCGGCGGTGGAAGCTGCGGCCACGCGCGCAGCAGATCTGGCGGGCGAGATGATCGCGCAGGTGCGGGACGCGAGCTACGACCAGGCGCGCACGCAGCGCCTGTTGCGGGCGATCTCAAGCGACGCCGACATGATTGCCTACGACGGCGAACGCACCGCGGAGCAGGCGACCATGACCGTGGATTCGCTCTATATCGCCGAGGCGAAGGCGGGCAGTTCCAACGCGGCCACGCGCCAGGCGATCGACGGTCTGTTCAAGCTGGTGAACAATCCTTCGGCGTATAACGGTCCGATGTATGCGGCGCAGATGAAGAAGGTGCGCAGCACGCTGCAGTAGACAGGAGTCGTCGCATCCAGGCGAAGATGGCGAGGCCTCTGCGGGCTTCGCCATTTTCTCTTGGGGCGAATGTGCCGTCCCCCTCGTGAGCGACGCGGACGAAGCAGATTGCACTGCACGAGCGTCGTCTGCGAGATGTGGCCCCAATTCTGTCCACGACGTCGAACCGGCATCCGACCCACGCTCCGGATGGCGGAAGCCGCGCTCCGGATGGCAGAGCCGCGCTCCGGATGGCGGAAGCTGCTCTGCAGGTGCGGATGCGCTGATCGTCACCGCCTGAGAGGTCAGGTTCCCGTGGATGTACAGAGGGCCGTCGCGCCCGGTGCCAGTTTGCGTCAAGGCACCGCGGCGCTAGGCTGTGACTTTCGACTCCACACCAACAGTGAATCTGCCTTAGTTGGTAGGGTTCTCGGGAAACTTCTGGAACGGCAGCCGGACGCCGCGGATGAAGATCTGGTCGGCGCGGATAGCAGGCGCCGCCATGAAGCCTGCCGCTCCGCCCGCGGTCGCATAGTCATCCTGATCCACCCCGTCGCCGGAGACGCCCAGACCGCCGGCCAGTTTGCCATTCACGTAGAGCGGAACCGAACCGGGAAAGAAGACGATGCCGCTTTGGTAGATGCTGGGTGTCTGCGAACCCTGCGTGCAGGGGTTCGCGAGATCCTTCAGGAAGAGCGGGAAAAACGGGCCGGGAGCGGTTCCGTCGATGCCGCCGGGAAAGAGCGGCTGCCCGCCAAAGTCGATGGTTCGGTTGGTGACGGCGGTATTGGCGGGGACACCGGGCAGGTCCCCGGTGGCGTTCGGACCGCTCAGGTAGATCACGTTGCGCGACTTGGCGACCGCCACGTCGACCGAAAAGATGGTCGCATCGGGCATGCGGTAGAGCGCGAGCAACTGCCCGTCAAGGTCCGCGACCGAGATGACGAACCTGGCGCGAACGCCGGGCGGCAGGCGGATGGCGGCGCGGGTCATGTTGCCGGTGGCGACCGTGTTCTGCACGATCTGCTGAACCTGTGCGAGCGTCAACCCGTTGGGGAAGCTGGAGCCGTGCTCCTGGATCAGATCGCCTTCCGGAGCAGGTCCGGTGCTTGCGGTCGGACCCACGGTGAAGGCACCGTCGTCTGCGCCGGCGGCGTACCCGGCTGGCAGCGTGGTCTGGTTGACGAAAGGCAGGGTGATGCCGCCGACGACCACGGCGCCCGGAAAGGGAACGATCGGCCCAAACGGTACGCCATTGATGGATCCGATGCCGATGGCACCGGCGACGCCGGCGTACTCCACCACCGCGTTGTAGTTGGGAGTGGAGGCTGCAGCCACGACGCCCACGCCGCCGGCGACGCGGTTGTTCTTGAAGATGGGGATACCGCCCGGGTTCACCGCGGTGGGATCATTGTCGTAAACGTTCGCCTTGCCGGTCTGAATGCCGAGACCGGGACTGTTTGGCGCGTGCAGCAGCCCGCTGGGGGGGAAACTCTGGGCCATGCTGAGGTATTGGGTGTTGAAGGGGCAGCCGCGGTTGGTGTTTTCAATCCCGTAAAGCGGGGCCGACTCGGTATTCAGGATGCCGGGCGGGAAGTGGATTCCGCTGATGAAGCGGACGGTGCGCGAACTGAGCGGCGCCTGGTCGTTGGAAAAGAAAGCGGTGGTCCGGGCGAGCGCCGCGGCCTCTTCATCGGCGGGCACAGTGATGCCGAAGTTCGACAGTGCAGTGGTCGGTGCGTTGGCCTTGGCGTAGACGCCCAGGATATATCCGCGGCGATCGCTGACCGCGATGACCATCGGAACGTTGACCGAGGCGGCCGTGGCCAGGATGATCTGCTGCACTTCATTCTGCGTCAGCACATTGTCGGCGGTGTTGGCCGGTACGACCGGAACGGTGTTGGGAATCACGCCGTTGCCGCAGCTCACGCAGCTGAAAGCGAGTGTCGCGGCGAACAGCGTGCAGGTCGCGCTGGAGTAAACCCGGCGCGATCCGCTTTGGGAACGGCCGAAACTTAGCGGGGAAAGAAGCGTAAGTCTCATATGAATCCTGTGCTTCGGTTACGTTGGGGGCCGGCAGGCACGAACAGCCTATCGCAAATGACCCGCGGATGCTATATCTAATCGCGATGCGATCTTTCCTGAGACGCGCGGGCAAGGGGATTGCGATCGGCTTGATCGCAGTGATCGCGATGATCTTCGCAGAGAGGTCCACGTCCTTCCAGGACCTCGACCAGCTGGGTTACGATCTGACCGTTGATGATATCGGTCTGAGTTCTCCCTCGCCGGATATCGTGCTGGTGGACTTCGACGAAGAGACCTTTCAGAGCCAGAAGGTTCGCCAGTACCCGCTCCCCCGCAGCATGTTTACCGACGTCATCCGCCGCGTCAGCGTGGGCAAGCCGCGCGTGATCGGGCTGGACGTGCTGCTTTCCGAGCCCCGCGATCCGACCGAAGACAAGGAGATGCAGGCAGCGCTGACCGAAGCCGGCAACGTGATCCTGGCCAGCCAGGCGCCGAACGGAACGCTGCCCTTGACCATGCCTCTGCCGCTGTTCTGTCAGCCCGAGGATCCAACCGCGGCCTCGGGTTTCTGCGTGGAAGGAAAGCCCGGCGCCGAGGGCTACGGCGCGGTCAATATGCCGATCGACCCGGATGGATTCATCCGCTCAGCCAACCTGTTCATTGCCGGTGCGACTTCATCCGAGAGCTACCCGCTGCGCATGGCGGAACAGTTTGCGCAGCAAAGCGTGCAGCCGGACGGGCCGGACGCGCTCAGGTTCCTTGGCCATCGGATTCCGTATGCCAACAAGGACCTGAAGACCATGCTGATCGGCGTCTGGGGAAGGGAGCCGGCGACCCGGGTTCCGGCCTGGAAGCTGCTTGCGGGAGAGGTGCCGGCAAGCGTCTTTACCGATAAGCTCGTGCTCATCGGGCAGACCAGCGATGCGTCGCGCGACACCCACTTCACGCCGCTCTTCCGCGTCGCCGGGCCGGATGGTGTGCGCCTGGAGCTCGGGGGAACGGCCATTCATGCGGCTGCCATCCGCACCCTGCTGGAAGGGCGCGCGGTGACGGTGGCCAGCAAGAATGTGAAGTTCTCCTGCATCCTGGTCTGCGCGGCGGCAGCCTCGATGCTGCTGCTCTCGTGCGATCTGAGCATCGGGGTGCTGGGCCTGCTGGGATTGATGGGAACCGTGCTTGGGGGCTCCCTGCTGATGTTCGCGAAGTGGCGCTTCTGGCTGCCATACCTTCCTATTGAAGAGAGCCTGGCGATCACGCTGCCCATCACCATCAGCATCCGCTTCCTCGAAGAGCAGCTGTTCCGCAAGCAGGAGAGCAAAGAGCGCGAGCAGATGAAGCGGCTGTTCGGAAGCTACGTGGACAAGAAGGTGGTCGACGTAATCTGGCAGCGGCGATCGGAGGTGTGCCTGCCAGGCAAGGAGCAGATGGCTACGGTCATGTTTACCGACATCCGCAGCTTCACGGCGATGAGCTCCGGCCAGCCGGCGGCGGTGGTCTTGAAGTGGCTTAATCGCTATGTGAAAGCCATGGACGAAGTGATCACCGCGCACGGCGGGTTTCTGAACAAGTTCATCGGCGACGGCCTGATGATTATCTTCGGCCTGCCGCTGGAACATGGAACGCGCGAGGATGCGCGCTCCGCCATGAAGTGCGCGGTGGCCATGCTGGAGCGGGTGGAGAAGCTCAACGAGCAGGCCGGCGAGAATCCGGACCTGCCGCACCTGCGTATAGGGATTGGGATTCACACCGGAACCCTGGTTGCAGGGAGCATTGGTTCGGCGAGCCGGCAGGAATATTCTGTCATCGGCGAGACGGTGAACCTCGCCTCGCGCTTAGAAAGCCTGAACAAGAAGTTCGGAACAGAGATCGTGATGAGCGCCGCGACTATGGAACTGGTGGAGGAGTTTTTCCCGGAGATTGAGCCCCTGGGCGCGACTCCGGTGGCTGGTTTGAAGGATCCCGTGCCAGTCTTCACGCTGCGGGTTGGCGTGGGTGCGGTCAAGCAGGTTACAGAATCAGGAGCGATGCGATGAGGATGTGGGTTGGATCGGTGTCAATTTGCAGTGCTGTCTTTGCTCTCAGTCTCGGGCTGACTTCGGCATCGGCACAGAGTCCGGTGAGTTCGGGAACCAAGCCGTCGGCACGGGTGCGCACCAAGCTGGACGGTTTCGAGCTGTCGCCGAAGTCGGGAAGAAGTGCAAACCAGGTGGGCGGGGCGTCGCGGGACCTCGGCACGCCGAAGCTTTATGCGCCCAACATGGGTAAGGCTTTCACCACCGCGCCGGAGTTTCACTGGGCGGCAGTGGACGCGGGCGACAAGGTCACCTTCAAACTGATGTCCTCGGATGGAACGCCAATCTGGCAGACGGTCACGAACGAAGATCACCTTCGCTATCCCGGGGATGCGCCTGCACTGGTTCCCGGCAGCACCTACAAGTGGACCATTGCGCCGGAGAACGACATCCTGGGCGGGGCGCCGGAGCCGGTCAGCTTCATCATCGTCTCGGGGCCTGAGCGTGAGGCCATTCAGCAGGAACTGAAGACAGTGTCGGATGCCAGCGCGACCGCGGCTGTCTTCGTCAAGCATCGCGTCTGGTATGACGCGGTGCAGGACTACACGGATCTCATCCAAAGGCTGCCTGCGGATACCGAAGCAAGGGCGGCACGGGCCGAGTTGTACGACCAGCTTCCAGTGACGAAAAGTCTTGCGGACGCGGATTGGCGTATGGTCCACTAAGTTGCCCTTGATGAACCCTCCGGGAAAAGAGATCGCCACACCGTTTCACCTGCGCTTCTGGGGCGTCCGGGGCTCTATACCCGTCCCCGGAGCGCGCTACGCCGGCGTCGGAGGCAACACGTCCTGTGTTCAGGTGCTGAGCACGGGCATCGGATCGCCGGGCTCCGGAGAGGTCGTGATCTTCGACGCGGGGAGCGGGATCCGGCAGCTCGGCCGCGACCTGGTTTCGCGCCCCAACCCGCCGGCCGTGATCCACATCCTGTTCACCCACTTTCATTGGGATCATGTGCAGGGATTGCCGTTTTTCCTGCCTCTCTACAGCCCCAGGACTCGTCTGATTCTCTACTCAGCGCACCCCCCCGAAGAGCTGCGTTGCGTCCTCGCGGGGCAGATGCGGTCTCCCTACTTTCCTGTGCTGTTCGAGCAGGTGGGGGCAAAGATTGAGTTTCGCCAGATCAGCTGCTCCGAGCCCACGCAGTTTGGCGACCTTGAAATCGACGCCTTTCCGCTGCATCATCCCCAGGGCTCGGTGGGGTTTCGCCTCGTGCATCCGCTGCGGACCGCGGTCTACGCCACCGATCATGAACACGGCGATCCCGGCAGTCAGTGCGGCCTGTTGTTCAAGTCACGCGATGCCGACGTGCTGATCTATGACGCCCAGTACACTCCGGCGGAGTATCCCAAGCGCGTGGGCTGGGGTCACAGCACCTGGCTGGAGGCGACCCAGGTCGCCCGGCGAGCGGATGTGAAGCAGCTGGTCTTGTTCCATCACGACCCCGAACGCGAAGACGACGCCGTGCAATGCATCGAGGACCAGGCACGGGAAGAGTTCGCCGAGACGCTGGCGGCCTACGAGGGGCTGGTTCTGTAAGACCCGGCGGCGAGAGCATCTCTCCTGTGGGTGTACCCCGAACCCATGGGTATGGACGCCGTTTTCCCGCAAAGAAAACGGCACTTGCCAAAGTTTTCCAGTACCCGGCGACAGGAGAAAGAAGCGAGTCTAGAAGGTCGTGCTGACCGTGATGCGGAACGTCTTGCGCGGCTCGCGCAGCACGTAGTTGGCCCCATAGAACTGCACCGCCTGCTCGTACGAGTATTCGCCCGCCCCGTAGTACGGGCTGCCCTGCTCCGGGAAGAAGCTGCGGAACGTCTCCGTTCCCGCGGGCCCGGCCAGCGGAACCGCCAGCTTTTGCGGAACGCTCTTGTACAGCCGCAGCGGGTTATACGCGTAGTAGATCCGGAACGGAGCGTTGACCACCGGCAGGATCACCTGCAACTCCGCACCCGTCGACATGCGCGGCACCAGGTTGGTAAACGGAACCGTCTTCAGGTAAATGTTGTTGAACGCCGCCACCGACTGCCCGCCGTAGCAGGTTCCGTTCTCGATGATGGGGCAGCCATAGGATGGAGCCGCCTCCACCGCCGTTCCCGCCACGCTCTGCCGCAACTGCGAAGCTTGCGCGTTGAACGTCAGGCCGAAGTCGTTGAAGAAGGCGAACGTGACCTGGTTCACAATCGGAATCCGATACTCCACGTTCGACGTGAACTGCGTGTCGCCGCCGATCGAAACCAGCCGGTAGACGGGCAGCGGGATCTGGATATTCCCCAGAGAGGGATTGGTCGGATCGCGCGGCACAGTATTCCCGTCCGGATTGGTGAGGTTGAAATTCACCCGGGTCGGAATAAACACGTACGGCGAAGAAGCCCGGATATCAAAGCCGCGGACATCCGACTCGCCGCCTCCGTAGATACGTCCCTGTGGCGGCGCCACCTCTCCGCCAAACCCGGCGGTGTGCGCCAGTTGCAGCCGGTAGCCGAGCACATTGTGACCTTCGCGGTTCACCCGCAGACCCTTCATCGGGTAGAACTGCCGGTACGCCACGGCCGGCGAATAGTACTTCACGTTGCCGCCAATGCCGGCCACCTGCACCTGCGCATTGAAGTCCCTGCCATTGTGCGGACCCACCGCGCGATCGAGCGACGAGAAGGTAAACGTCGGCGAAATCAGCGACGTGATGATGCCGTTCAACTGATTCTGTCCCGCCACGCCCGATCGGAACGCCAGCGATGAGAACACATTCTGCGTGTTCTGATTGAACGTGGTCACCGACGAACGCGAAAGGGAATAGGACGCGCCCACACGGGTGACGCCCGTGCGTGAAAACACGTGACGCAGCGGCTCCTGCAGCGAGAGCGTCAGGCCCGTCGTCTGGGTGTTGTAGTTGGTGAACTGCGAGGTCTGCGCGGCCGACAGATTCGCCGACTGCGCGGCGCCAGTCGCGCTGTACGCCTTGGCCGGATTGTAGTCGTACTTCTGGGTAAACACCTGGAAGCCCAGGGAGATCGGCTTGTTGCGCAGGTACGGCTCGGTGAACCCGAAGCTCAGATTGCGCGAGAGGTCGCCGATATTCGCCTGCAGAGCCAGCGTCTCGCCCAGGCCGAGGAAGTTGTTCGTCTGGTAATTCAGCCCGATGAACGTTCCCGACAATCCCGAGATGCCGCCATTCAGGCCGATCGAGTTCTTGCCTTTCTCCTTCAGCTTCAGCAGCAGGTCGACCGTTCCGTCGTCCGCATTCTGCCGCGACTCTGAATCCTGTTCTGCCTTCAGCGGCTCGAAGTAGTTCAGCTGGTTCAACCGCAGCAGCGAGAGATCCCACAGCCGCGAGTTATAAACCTGGCCTTCTTCCAGCAGCAGCTCGCGCCGGATCACCTTGTCGCGAGTGATGGTATTGCCCTGAAACTCGATCCGGGAGACGTGGAACGCCTTGCCTTCCTGGCAGTCGATGTCCAGGTAGACCAGCTTCTTGGCCTCGTCGATCCGGGGTACCGGTGAACCGACGAAGTTGATATAGCCCAGCTCGCCATATGCCTTCTGCAACTGCTGCAGACCCTTGCTGAACGCCGTCGCGTTGAAGTATTCGCCATCTTTCAGCGCAAATTGCGCCCGCAGCACGCGTGTATTGGTGACCGCCTTGTTGTTCGAGAAGGTAATTCCGCCCAGCCGGTAGCGCGATCCCTCCTCCACCGGAATCAGGATGTCGATCTTCTTCCCGTGGGTCGGACGCAGCGTGAAGGGATTGATCCCGTTGGTATCCCGCACCTTGGTCTTCGGCTCCGCGGTCAGCGCCTTGAAGTAGCCGCGATCGCGGTACGCCTGGCGAACCCGCTCCGCGTCCTCATCGAGCTTGGAGGCGTCGAAGGTCCGCGCCAGAAGATTTTCCAGAATGATCGAGTGCGGAATGCCGATCGGCTTCAGGTTCACCATCGCATTGCGCAGCGTGCGATCGGGAATGTTCTGGTTGCCGTCGAACAGGATCTTGCCGACCTTTACCGTCGGCCCTTCCTTGATGTTGAAGGTGATCGCGACCGCCGCCGGCGGAATCGTCTTCACTTCGGTCTTGATCGTCGCAAACTGGTGTCCGTGCTCCGCCAGCAGGTCCTTCAGCACCACCTCCGCGCGCTTCACGCGGGTGGGATCGTACTGGCTTTCAACCGTCAGCCCAACCTTCTCTTTCTTGAACCGTTCCGCGATATCGGAGAGCGAAACCGCGTTGTTTCCCTTGTAGTTCAGCTCGCGAATGGTCGGCTTTTCCTTGACGTAAACCACCAGCTGCACGCACGCCGGAGTGTCCACTCGCTCAATCCGCACGTCCTCAAAGTAGCCCGTGTTCCAGAGCGAGTTGAAGTCGCGTTCGACGATCGCCGGGTCGTACAGGTTCCCGGGGCGGGAGAACAGCCGCGACAGCACCGACTCCTTGGGGATTCTGCGGTTGCCGATCACCTGTGGGGTGCACAGCGTCTGTGCATTGCCGAATTGAGACTGGTCCGCCGTCTGCGTGGTGCCGGCGGCATCGGGCGTCTGCGCCGCCGCGGAGGTCATCCCCCACGCGCAGGGAATCAGCGCGGTGACCGCAAGCAACGCGCGCAGCGATGCCGAAGACGACTTCGCGGGCTTCGGATGGAGTGTCGGGGCGAGGGCGGATTCGATCCGGCTCCCTGGCGCATTCCCTGCCTGCAGGGACTCAGACCGTTCGTTCACTTGGTTCTCGGTAAAGATACGCACACCCTCACTGCCTTTGAAGATTCACATCCCGCGCGAAACCAGGGGGAACCTCGATTATAGGGGAGCAGCCCGCGGGTTGCGAGTTTCGCCCGCCAGGCCGCACCTCATCCCGCAGCTTTTCCATCTCCCGGCAAGAACACGTTGACGACGCAATGTCGCTTGGACGCGGCCGGGCCGGATCTGTCATCCCGCCGCGCCGTCCATCTCGGCCGGATCTGTCATCCCGCCGCGCCGTCCATCCCGGGGCGTGGTCGCGCAGCTTCGCGAGCGCCTCCTCAGCAGTGGCAGCCGCGCGCCGCAGTGGCAGCCCCGCACCGCGCATTTGCAAGGTGGTCTATCGCACCACCCGCGCCGAAATATCGCCGTGCGGCTCATCGGTCGGAACAAAGATTTCGTTTGCATTCTCCTGCCCGAAACGCGACAGATCCACCAGCAGGTTGTGCCGGTTGGGCATCGTCAGCGAAATCTCCGCAACCGCCGATTCCGCGGCCAGCGCATCCTCCGCCATCGCGAACAGCGTCTGCTGCACCGAGCGGCTGTTGTGGCCGGCGAAGCTCTTCAGCAGCGTATGCATCAGGCGAGCCCGCGGCGTCGCATAATCATCCAGCCAGCGGCCGTAGGTCCAGACAATGGTAGCCTCGGTGCCGAACAGCCGATCCTCCGTCTCCGGCAGCGTGGTCCAGGCGTCGCGTTTGAAGCCGGTAAACGCCGACTTGCTCGTCTTCAGGATCACCAGCCCCTTGACCCCGGAGGCAATGGTCATCGCACCGGTCCCCGCACGGCTGCCCGAAGCGTCCGGCGCGAACGAGAGTTCGGTCGTCGCCACCTCCGGCCCGCGCTGCCGAAACGCCGAGTCATCCCCGTCGATCCGCTCCCACGCTTTCTCCTCGACCGTCACCCGGACATGCGCAACCTGCGGATTGCGCTCCGTCAGCAGCCGCGCCAGATCCTGCGCGTACCCCTCCATGGTCGTCGCAGCCGACTCCCGCGCCACCGAGTACACGGTGTTCTTCATGGTGTCGGTCGCCATTAGCCCGGCGTTGTCTCCGGTCGTGAAGCAGGCTTCAAAGTCACCCTTCACATACAACCCCACGTTCCACTCCCGCACCTCGTGCCGCGAGCCGGAACGGGTCACCTTCAACATCCGGACCCTCGTCTTGCCATACTGATTCTCCGCCAGCCTTGCCATCGCTCTCCTTGCTGATCTCTGTCATTGCGCACCTTCAACTTCTGTCATTCCGCAGCGCAGGGTATCAACCTGCGCCCGCCTTCGTTCTCAACTTCCCCGGTAGGCCGTATAGCCGAATCCGCTCGCCAGCAGCGGCACATGACAGCTCTCACCGTCCCCGGCCAGCACAAATATCACCGCAACTTCGGGAAAAAAGCTTTGTCCTTCAAAGTACTCCCCCGTCTGAAACCTCAGCCGGTATCGGCCTGCCAGCACCTGCTCCGCCGCCAGCAATTGCCTGCACCGGCCATCCGCGTCAGTCTCAGCGGATGCACACACCAGCCACGCATCCAGTTCCCAGCGCTCCAGCGTCACGCCCACCCCCGCGGCCGGTCGACCCCGCGCCGTGTCGAGAACATGCGTCGATATCCCGCTCATACTTCGAAGTACCTCGTCATCCGCAGCCGAGTGATCTTCCACTGCTGCCGCGCGGCTTCCTGCAACTCCGTCTCCCGATCGTGCCCCAGCCGCTCTTCAAGGATCGCGAGCAGCTCCGGCGCGGTTCTTCCGCTGGCGAACACGACATAGCGAAAGCCGAACCTCGCCTCGTACGCGCGATTGCCAGCCACCAGCGCCGCCGCCACTGCCTCCAGCGTAGCCTGCGCCGAACTCTGCTCGCGCCCCGACCAATCCACAAACTGCGCCGTTGCACCTTCGCCCGCCTTAAGCTCGCCAATCCTCGGATGGCAGGCGAACGCCGCCAGCCACTCTTCCTCCGGCAGCTCAAACCATACCGCCTCGGCGTCCACCAGCAGCGCCGCCAGCGATGCATACGGCCGCCGCACGCTCAGCGTTCGCGCCCATGCCTTCGACCCGCAACAAGCCAGCAACACATCTTCCGCCGGCTGCGTCTGAGCGCTGTTCCATGCTGCAACGCCGTTCATCCGTACCTTTCTTTTTCCATCGACTTACCCGCCGGGTTCGCTCCCTTGCGCAGCTGCCCCAGAAATTCTTCCAGGAGATTTCCCGCCACCTCCGCGCGGTACCGCCCGGTCGAGCGAAGATCGTCGAGCGGCGCCATCTCCCCCAGCAGGCACGCTCGCGCGTCCTCGACGAGCGCATTCGTCAGCGGCGCACCCTGCAGCACCTGTTCCGTGCGCACACAGCGCAGCGGAGCGTACGCCACGCTTGCCAGCCCGATCCTCACTCCGGCGATCTTCCCCTCCGGCAACGACCCCACCGCTCCCAGCGCCACCTTCGAGATGGCCATCGCATTGCGCGGACCCACCTTGCGCAGATACTCGACACCATGACCCGCCGAGCGCGGCAGCCACACTCCCTGCACAAGCTCGTCCGGCTGCAGCACCGACGTCTTGTAACCAGTATGAAATTTGTCGTACGCCACCCGCCGCACCCCACGTCCGCTCACCAGGTCCAGCTCCGCCCCATAGGCCAGCAGCGCCGGAGGCGAATCGGCCGCAGGCGACCCGTTCACCAGGTTCCCGCCCAGCGTCCCGCGGTTCTGGTTGGCGATGGATCCAGTCCACCCTGCCGCGCGCGCCAGCAGCGGATATCCGCGCCTCACCGCTTCACTGCAGCGAAGCTGGGTATACGTGGTTCCCGCGCCGATCCACAGGCCGTCCGGCTCTTCTCGGATCGCTTTCAGCTCGGCCAATCCGAAGATGTTCACCAGCTTCCGCGCCCGCAGCCTGCCCGCCCCGAACTGCACCATCAGTTCGGTGCCGCCGGCCATGGGTGTCCATACCCCCGGCTCCGCGGCCATCAGCTCCAGCACGCCCGCGAGCGTTCCCGGCGTGACCAGCTCATACTCCGCCGCGCGCGACCTCAACCCGCACCCTCATCGGGGCCATACGCCAGCCGCACCGCCTCGAAGATCCGCATGTAGCCGGTGCAGCGGCAGAGATTTCCCGATAATCCCTCCCGCACCTCCTGGAGCGATGGATGCTGGTTGTGCTCCAGCAGGCGCACCGCCGCCAGCGTCATGCCCGGGGTGCAGATGCCGCACTGCGCTCCCCCGTGCTTCAGAAAGCTTGCCTGCACCGGGTGCATCTCGCCAGCAATCGCGAGCCCTTCAATGGTCCGAATGGATGCGCCCGCCACTTGTCCTACCGGCACCAGGCAACTGTTCACCAGCTCCCCATCGAGCAACACCGAGCAGGCACCGCACTCCCCCTCGCCGCAGCCTTCCTTCGTGCCCGTCAACCCAAGCTGATGGCGCAGCACATCCAGCAGCCGCTCCATCGGCGGCGCATCCACCGAGCGTTGCTCGCCGTTTACTGTGAACGTCACCATCAATTCGCCGTCAGGGGTTCGAGCGGTCCGGTCGCGCTCATGAAGTAGGGGGAAAGACCCGCGCCCGACACCTTGACCGCGTGGCTGCTTCCGGGCTGCCAGGCATCCCTCGGAATGGTGAGGATCAACCGGCTCCTGACGAGCAACAAGATCTCCGCCAACCCACCTTTGCGAAAAAGAGGCATCGACATCAGCGCCACGCCCCCATCGTTCGCACACAAAAGCTCCAGGCTGTTCGCGTTCCGCGAAGCTACCTCCGGCGTCATGGTCGATCCCGATCCGGAGCCCCGTTGTGTCGAAAGCGATCCCGGCTCATAGTTGTCGGCCTCCGCCTGCCGTTGATCGCGCAGCGCGAAAATGGCTACACCTTTATCGAAGGCGAACTGACGCACGGTCTCGGCGTCATATTTGCTGCCCCCATCGGCACCGCTCGTAATGAGCAGCAACACGCGACGGCCGGGTTCCTGCGAGAGCGCCGCGATAGCCGCAGCCGCATCATCCCACAGATGCACCGTCTTGCCGCACGCGGAGCTTTGCTTGCCGCCGTGCAGATTCGGATAGCTCATGGCATCGGCGACCGCCTTGCGGAGCACAGCTGCGTCCGGCACCGCGGCGCGCAACGAACGCGTCATGGTGCAATCGACCGCGTAGACGGTGACGCGGTCCTCCGGCAGCAGTTCCGAGCCGGCGAGATCCGCAACATCGCCATCAATCTCGTGCAAGTCGTGCCAGCTGTCGCGGCTGGCATCGATCAGGATCGCAAGCGCGATGGGATCGTCTCCCTCCTTGCGCAAGGCTGTCGGCGCGAACACCGCTCCGGCGCCAGCCTTCACCTTCAACTGGCCCAGCTGAACATCGTCGACGGGGCGATGCTGATGGTCGACGACGAGGACCGGAAGCTCCAGCGTTGCGCCCGGCGGCGCGACCCCCTGCGCCACGCCGCAAACGGCCGAGACAAACCCCAGCAGGAAAAGCCTCAGGCGATACAGGCGCCGAAATGTGCCGAATGGGCGGTGCATCGGTTCCTCGGGTCGGAGTGCCGTCAGCATAGCACGGCTGAAAGGGGCGCCGGCTCGTCCTCGCTAGCTCATGGTCAGAATGAGCGCGTCCGACTCCCGCGGCTGGCCGGCGCGCGCGTGTACCGCGGCAAATACATCCTCCGGCATCAGCGGAACCTCGTTGAACGCGATCCCCGTCGCATCTTCAATCGCATTCAGGATGGCCGGAGCGGGTCCGTCCATCGGTAATTCCCCAATGCCCTTAGCTCCGAATGGCCCATGCGCGAACGGCGTCTCCGCAAAATGCACGTGAATCTCCGGCAGATCGGCCGAGGTCGGCATGATGTAGTTCGTCATCTGGTTGTTCAGCATGCGGCCTTGTTCGCTGACGACCTCCTCATACAGTGCATAGCCAATCCCCTGCGCCACGCCGCCCTCAATCTGCCCCGCAGCCAGCACCGGATGCAGTACCCGCCCAACCTCCTGCAGCGCATGGAATTCGGACACCGAAGGCGTGTACGTCGTCATGTCCACCGCCACCTCCGCCACGTAGACCGCCCAGGCGTACGTCGGATAAGCGTCGCCCATGTACTTCTGATCGTCCCAGAAGATGGTTCCCGGGGCCTTGTACCGCTCGTACGCCTTCAACTCGCCGAATCGCTCAACATGTCTTCGCACCGACGCACAGAACTCCGCCGGCGTGTAGCGCTCGCCCAGCAACTCCGCCAGCCGCAGCGTCTCCACCAGCGCATGACCGGCCCGCTCCACCAGCTTGCCCACAATCATCGCCGTCCGCGAGGCTACGGTCGGCCCCGAGTTCGGCACCACGCTGGTGTCCGGCTGCGCCACCTCGATGTCGGCATAGTCCGCGCCCATCGCCTCCGCGGCAATCTGCGACAGAATCGTGTTCGTCCCCTGGCCGAACTCCGAACTCGAAACCAGCACCCGCACCTTCCCCTCGCGAGTTCCTTCCAATCCCACCAGCGAGTTCAGGTACCGCTCGCCGCTCCCGGTGAAGCCTGCTCCGTGCATGAACGCGGCAAACCCGATCCCGCGCTTGATGATCGCCGTCGCATTCTCCGCCGCAAACCGCCGCCTCTTCTCGTGATACCCCGCGGCCGCGAGTGCCTGGTCCAGCAGTCCGCCCATGTCCACCGGATCGCGCAGCAACTGACCGGTGGCCGTGGTGCCGCCCGTCGTCAGGAAATTCCGGCGCCGTAATTCCTCGGGAGTCAGCCCCACCACCCTGGCAATCTTCTCCATGTGGCGTTCGATCGCAAACAGACTCTGCGGCGCGCCAAATCCGCGGAACGCTCCGCTCGGCGGCGTGTTGGTCGCCACCGCGCTCGATCGCACCCGCACCGCCGGCCACTGGTACGCACCCGCCGCATGGATGGTCGCGCGCGAGCATACCGTCGAGGAGAGCGTCGCATACGCTCCCCCATCAATCACCACCTCGATGTCGCACGCCAGCAGCTTGCCCTCCTTGTTCACCGCCGTCCGGTGGCGGGTGCGCGAAGGATGGCGCTTGGTGGTCGCCGCCATATCCTCGGCGCGGTCGTAGATCATCTTCACCGGCCGGCCGCTCTTGAGCGCCAGCAGCGCGCAGTGCCCGGCCAGGATTGACGGATAATCCTCCTTGCCGCCGAACGCCCCGCCCGTCTCCGTCTGGATGACCCGCACCGCCTCGTCCCCCAGCCCAAACATCGCCTTCAACGCGCGATGCACGTAAAACGGACACTGCATCGAGCCCCACACCGTGACATGCCCGGCATCCGCCTCGGCGATCATCCCGTTGGTCTCGATATAAAGCTGCTCCTGCGCGCCGGTGCGATACTCGCCCTCGACGATAAAGTCGGCCTCGGCAAACGCCCGGTCCACCTCGCCCCGCTCCAGGTGAAAACGCTTGAAGGTGTTCGCGTTTCCCGACCGGACCGAGCCCCAGATCACTTCCTTCAGCGATTCGCTGTCCTCGATCGAGAACACTCCGGGCTCCGGCTCATACTCGATCTCGACCGCCGCAACTGCCTCCGCCAGGCGCTCCCGGTTTGCATGCGCCAGCAGCAGGATCGGCTCTTCCGGATGATTGACACGAGCATCTGGCCCCACCGGAACCAGCAACGGCTGATCCTCCAGGAACATCGCCACAAAGTTTCGCCCGGGAATGTCCTCCGCCGTCGCGATGGTGAACTCATCCCACGCAATCCGCTCTGGGAACCGCACCGACAGAATCTTGCCGCGCGCGATCGACGAACGCACCGTCGCCCCATGCAACATCCCCGGCAGGGTCAGGTCGTCGACATACTTCGCCGTCCCGAGCACCTTCGCCGGACCTTCCTTGCGCGGAACATTCGTCCCCACTACCCGTTCGGTCGACATCGGTGCGTTCTCCGTGAATCTTTGCTCGCGGTGGAGAATAATCTACACCACCCGGTTACGCCACGATCATCCGGCTCGCGCGAGTCTTGTCACGAGCGTCTCCAAACCCTAAACTCTCGAACTCAACTCCGCGAGCACCCGCGCCAGCACTCTCACCCCGGCGGCAATCTCCGCCTCCGCAACAAATTCGTCCGGCCGATGGCTCACCCCGCCCAGGCACGGGACAAACACCATCCCCACCGGGCAGATTCGCGCCATAAACAGCGTGTCGTGATAAGCCCGGCTCACCATCCGTCGAGCTCGAACACCTTCAGCCGTACACGCCGATTCCACCGCGGCGATCACCTCTGGCGCACATCCCGAGGGAGCATCCGCGTTCACCCACTCTCGCTTCACCTTCACCCGGCGGCGGCTTGCCACCTCGTCGCACGCCGCGAAGATCGCCTGCAGCACGCCATCCCGCCGCTCCAGTTCAATGTCCCGCACGTCCAGCGACAGCTCTACCCGCGAAGGCACCGAGTTCACCGCGCCCGGAAACACATCGCACATGCCGACAGTTGCCACTGTATCCTGCGCACCCGTAGCCAGCGCCGCGGATTCCACAGCCTGGATGATCTCCGCTGCCGCGACCAGCGCGTCGCGGCGCACCGGCATCAGCATCGCCCCGGCGTGTCCACCCTCGCCCTCGACCCTCATTCGCAAGGATGCCGGAGCCGCGATTGCCGTCACCACGCCGATCTGCCTGCCCTCGCGTTCGAGCACCGGACCCTGCTCGATGTGCAGCTCCACAAACCCGGCATAGCTCCCCGGCTTGACCTGCACCTCGCCCAATTCACCCGCAAACCCGGCCTCTACCCTTAATTCTTCCAGCGACAGACCATCCTGATCCCGCAGCTTCACTGCATCCCACGAGCTCAGCACCCCGGCCAGCATGCGCGAACCCAGGCACCCGATGCCGAACCGGGTCGGCTCCTCGCTGGTGAACAGGATGACCTCGATCGACCTTCGCGGCTGAAACCCGCTCCCCTTCAGCGCCCGGACCGCCGCGATCGCACCCAGAACGCCCACGGTGCCGTCGTACATCCCCGCATTGGGAATCGCATCGATGTGCGACCCCGTCGCCACCGCTGCCAGTCCTGCCTCCGTTCCCTCCCAGCAGAAAAACGTGTTCCCGACCGCATCGCTGCGCACGCTGAGTCCGGCCTCGCGCGCCAGCTCCTCCACCATCCCCCGCGCCGCCCCATCCGCCGGCCCGAACACCACCCGTGTCACCGCCACGCCATCCACAGCCTCGGCGCCAGCCTCTTCCACCCCATCCGAAAACATCGCCAGCCGCACCAGCTCCATCACCAGCCGCCGGCTATCCACCTCGAGCCGCCCCAGGACACTCACCACCCCATCCTCCGGTTCCCATCCTTCCAGTTCCAATCCTTCCGGTTCCAATCCTTATAGATCAGGTACTTGGCCCCATCCCTCCCAGCCTCAAACCATTGCGGACAAAATCCCGCCATCCAGATAAAATCTCCGCGCTCCACCTCGAACCACTCCGCGCCCAGCCGGTACCGGCCCGCACCCTCCAGCATGACGAGCCCGTGCTCCATGACGTGTACCTCGACCTGGCTCAGCACCGCGCCCGGCGCGTAGGCCATCGTGTTCACCGCAAAATCGAACTGCATCCCGGCCGGCAACAAACCCCTCACCAACACCTCTTCATCCCCGCCCAGTGGCACCGCCTCGCACTCGTCCTCATGCCCCACAAACGCCTTCGGCCGCTCCACTCCGGCAAGCGGCTTGTAGCGCCTTTCAATCACCGACACCGACGCTCGCTCCGCCGACCTGATCTCCGCTGCACAATCCGGCGGCAGATACCCGTAGCCGCCCGCTTGCAACTCCGAGCCCAGCGCATGGACAACGCCCTCGGCCACCCACACCAACCGCTCCGTCTCACCCTCGTCCGGCAGCGCCAGCACGCCACCCGCCTCCAGCTCTACCGTGTACTGCGCAAACTCCGCTCCCAGCCGCGGCGACGCATGGACGATCGCCGCGCCGCCCCGCAACCCGGGCAGCGGCGTCCGCACAAACGCATCCGGCGTATGCAGCAGGAACTCTCCCACCCGCAGCACGCTGCGCGTCTCGCCCCTGCGCCCATCTACCTCGCGTCCCGTCAACCACTCACCTCCGCCGTCGAACTCTCCAGCCGCTCCATCACGCTCAGCAGCACGCCGATCGCCGCCTCCACATCTGCCGCCGCCACTGTTTCATCCGGATGATGGCTCACCCCGCCCGGCGTCCGCACAAACAGCATCGCCGCCGGCACCGCCTTCGCCAGGATCATCGCGTCGTGTCCCGCGCCCGACACCATCCGGTGCACCGGGAATCCCGCCTCCCCGACCGCCGCGGCCATTCGCTCCACCAGCCCCGTCTCCATCCGTACTGCCTCCTGCCGGCTCAACTCCCGCGCCGTCACCGTCACCCCGCGCCTTCCGCCCTCGCGTTCCGCCGCCGCCAGCAGATCGCGCATCGCCGACCTGCGCACCTCATCCAACGCGTGCCGTACGTCCACCGACACCACTGCCGTGCCCGGCACCACGTTGGCCGCGCCCGGACTCACCCGCATCGTCCCCACTGTCGCCACCAGTCCGTCCGTCCTCTTCGCCAGAGCTTCCACGCACCCAATCCATGCCGCGGCTGCGGCCAGCGCGTCGTGCCGCAGATGCATCGGCGTCGTTCCGGCATGGTTTGCCCGCCCACGAAAGATCACCTCCACCTGCATCTGCCCCGCCACGCCGGTCACGACCCCGAGTGGCAGACCCAGAGCCTCCAGCACCGGCCCCTGTTCGATATGCACCTCCAGAAACGCGAACGTCCCCGCAGTGATCGCCGCTGCCCCAAGCTCCTCGACATTCAGGCGAAATCGATCGATCGCCTCAGCCACCGAGACGCCGGCCTCATCCACCCGCGCCAGTTCCTGCACGCCAATCGTTCTCACCAGCGCCCGGCTTCCCAGGTACGGCAGCCGGAACCGTATCCCTTCTTCCTCGCTGAACGCAATCACCTCGATCGCAAAACGCAGGCGCCGCCGGCCCAGCGCGCGCACGGCAGCCAAAGCGATCGCCACGCCCAGCACCCCATCGAACCTCCCGGCATCGGGCACCGTATCCACGTGCGAGCCCGTCAGCAGCACCGGCGCATCCGCGCTTTGCCCCGCATACATGCCGCGCAGGTTCCCCGCCGCATCCACCCGCACCTGCATCCCCAGAGATTCCATCTCCATGCGTAACAACGCATGAACCTGACGTGTTCCGGCCGAGAGAAACAGCCGCGTAATCGTCCCTTCCACGTCCGTGCACCGCGCGATGCGCGCGCACAGATCAAGCGCATAGCTCGCGCCCGCACCATCGGCTGCACCATCCATCGCCGCCGCTGCCGGCGACGTGTAGACCTCCTCGAAGCCGGCCGTTTTCTTCTCCACCGGCAACGATCTCAACCCGTTCAAACCCGTACCTCCCGCCCTGCCGCATCCCCAATCATCGCCCCATCCTCAAACACCGCTGCCCCGCGCAAAAACGTCCGCTTCACCCGGCCACGCAACCGCTCCCCGGTATACGGTGAAACTGGATGCCGGAACCAGAGATCCGAGTCTGTAACAGTCCATGTCTCTTCCGGGGAAAACACCACCAGATCCGCGTCATATCCAGCGGCGATCCGCCCTTTCCGGCCTTCCAGCTTCGCCAGCCGGGCCGGTTCAGCCGCCATCCAGCGAGCCACATGCTCCAGTCCAAAACCATGTGTAACAGCCCCTGTCCACATCACCGGCAATCCCAGCGAAAGCGATGCAATCCCGCCCCAGGCGTCGCGGAATGAGCCGCCAACGCACTTCATCGCCGCCGGGCACGGAGAATGATCGCTCGCCACCAGGTCGATCGTTCCCTCCCGCAAACCTTGCCAAAGCCGCTCGCGGTTGGCGGCCGAGCGGATCGGGGGAGCGCACTTCTTCAGCGTCTCCCCATCGCGAATCTCTTCCGCGGCAAAGTAAAGATAGTGCGGGCACGTCTCCACCGTCAGCTTCAGGCCCTCGGCCTTGGCCGCCTGCAGCATCGGCAGCGCCTTTCCGCTCGCCAGATGCACGATGTGCACATGACACCCGAATTCACGGCACAGCCGGATCATCTTTTCGATCGCCTGCAACTCCGCCGCGTCCGGCCGCGACGCCAGATAGGTGCTGTAGGCGCGCAAGTCCGCATCTCCCAGTCCCGCAGCCGCCGCCTCGCAGGGCCCCGCCAGCTCCGCATGTACCAGCAGCGGAAGCCCCGTACGCGCGATCACCGGCATCGCCCGGCGCAGCTCCGCCTCGTCAATCAGCCCGAACCCGTCACAGCCCGGATAGATCAGGAAGCACTTGTACCCGGGCACGCCAGCCCGCGCCAGCGCCTCCAGCTCGCCGGAGTTGCCGTGGCCGCCGGAGCCAACCGCTCCGCCCCACGCCCGCCAGTCGACTCTGCATTGGCCCGCCGCAGCCGCCCGCTTCCAATCGAGCGCCGCCACGTTTGTCGTCTCCGGCAGGCAGTTCAGCGGCATGTCGACGATCGTCGTCACGCCCCCTGCCGCCGCCGCCTGCGTGCCCGTCGCGAAACCCTCCCACTCCGTCCGCCCGGGTTCATTCAGATGCACGTGGGTGTCAACCAGGCCCGGCAGCAGAGCATCCGCGCCGCAGTCCACGACCGTCGCTCCGGACGGGGACTCCTCCGCAATCGCCACGATCTTTCCACCGCTTACCAGGACGCACGCCGCCCGCACCCCATCCGCAAACACCACGCGCTGCGAAACGAAGGCAGTTAAGCTCATGGGGCTAACTGTAACGTACCCGCGGCGACGGCAGGATTGTTCAGCCCGCCACCGCTGTCTCCACCCGTACCTCTTCCAGTTCCGCTCCTGCCGTCCCCGCGACCACGCCTCGTCCCGCCCACACCATCGCCGCCGTGCACAACGCCGTTCCCGTACACCACGAACAGATCCTGCCGAAGCTCACCACCTGCCGCACCACGTTGAAGCTGGCCATCGAGCCGTCCGCCAGCAGCTTCGCCGCCAGCAGCTTCCGCGCACTGGCGTGGTTCCGCGCGGCTATGGCCAGCCCCAGCGTCACCCCGTAGCTGCCGATGCCCAGCAGCCCGTCAGGAATGCCCAGAGGGTGCGCCGTCTTCGAGCCGGTAATCTCGTCCGAAGCAAACCATCGCCCGGGAGGATCGGGCAGATGGTCCACCGCGCCAAGCTGATGCGCCGCCACCACGGCCAGCGTTGCCAGCGCCCCCACGTTGGCCGCAATCAAGGCTCTCCGCTTCGCTTCGGTCATGCCGCCTTCTTTCGCAGCAGCACTGCGGCCACGCCCGCCACAGCTAACGCTCCCACCGCAAACCACTCACGATGCAGCGACACGAACACCTCCGCACTCGTCCGCGCCGAGCGGTCGTCGAACTTCCCGCGCGCACTGTGCACCCCCGGCACATAGGAGTAAAGATCGTTGGGCGCATTCTCATCCCGCGGTTCATTCTGAATCTGCTGCGATTTGTATCCGGTCTTCCCGAGATATCGGTCGAGAAGCCCGGGAATGATCTTCTGCCCGACGATCGCTGCCACCGTCGGCGTTCCCACCCAGTACTCGCGGCGAGGCTTGCGAGCCATCCCGGCCGCGACCACCACCTGCGCCGCGACCTCCGGCTCGAAGATCGGAGGCACCGGCTGGGTGTTGTGCGGCATCCGGTTCTTCACCCAGTCGAACTGCGTCGTGTTCATGGCCGGCATCTGCACCACCGTCACGTTCACCTTGCTCTTGTCGTGGTGCAGTTCGCAGCGAAGCGAATCCGTAAACCCGTTGATCGCATGCTTGCATGCGCAGTAAGCCGATTGCAGCGGAATTGACCGGTAAGCCAGCGCCGACCCAATCTGGATGATGGTTCCCTTGTCGCGCGGCAACATACGCTTCAGCGCGGCAAGCGTACCGTGGACAAAGCCCAGGTAAAGCACGTCCGTTACCCGCTTGTAGTCGGCCGGCTCCATCTCCTTCACCGGCGAGAACACGCTCACCATCGCGTCATTCACCCACACGTCGATCGGACCCAGCTTCTCCTCGATCTCGCCCGCAGCCCGGTCCACCGCCACGGCGTCTGAGACATCGGTCGGCACAAAGATCGCGCGCCCGCCAAGCTCTTCGCACTCCCGCTGCGCCGCCGCCAGCGCTTCCGGATTGCGAGCGATCAAACCGACGCTCGCCCCCTGCTTCGCATACGCATGTGCGATCGCACGTCCCAGCCCAGCGGACGCCCCCGTGACCGCCACCACCAACCTCTCGCTCATACATCCCCCAAGGCAAACCCCACAGACAGCAGTTGACCTGCTGGCTAAGAGTCTCCGCCACGCTCCGCAAGATGCCTCTTGCCCGCGAAAGCCGTGGTTTGGCCACTTGCCGGCTCTTGCGCCGGGATCGTGATGAGCAGGAGCAGTCCGGCCGCGCCAACCCCAGCTATACTCAGGGAATACCAGATCCTTCAGGCAAGAACAGATCCTTCAGGCAAGAACAGATCACTCAGGAAAGCCCAGATCGCCCCGGCCCGTTGCACGACAATTGATGCAAGCACTCTGCGGGGTTAGACCATATCTGCCCTGTTTTGAATACTTTGCATCATTCTTTCGGGGGTGGGGGAGCAAGTGTACAAAGGAGACAAGTCGCGATGCCGCACATGGTGTTTTGCAGCAAGTACAAAGCCGAGATGGAAGGTCTTGATGAGCCCCCGTTCGATTCCGACTTCGGCCAGAAGATTTACAAGAACGTCTCCAAGAAGGCCTGGGGAGAATGGGTCGAGCGCCAGAAGATGCTCCTCAACGAGTACCGCCTGCAGCCCTGGACCCGCGAAGCACAGGAGTTCCTGGTCGAGCAGATGAACGGCTTCTTCTTCGCCGAGGGCGAGGGTGGCGCCCTGCCCAAGGAGTACGTCGCGCCCAGCCACTGATGTACACTGAGGAGACCCCGCAGCCGTGCGCCCGCATGGCTGCCCTAACACAGTCGGGACGTGGCTCAGCCTGGTAGAGCGCACCCTTGGGGTGGGTGAGGTCGCTAGTTCGAATCTAGTCGTCCCGACCATTTTTCCTCCACTCAGACGTTTCACATTCCTGCAATCGCGCCGGCCGGGTTTCCTGTGGCGGGGGCGGTAACGGCAGCAGCCGACAAACGGCTGAATCCAATTCCTCTTGCCAGTGGTTCGTCGTACCCTGAATGAGGAAATACCTGGGCATTTTCCGACTTTTACATCGGCCAAGGAGCCAACATGAAGACTCCGCAGGCGCTCGCCGCCCTCCCTCTTGTCGCACTCCTCCCCGCAGCCCGCGCAATAGCTCAGGCTGTCGCCCCCAGCGGGCCCGCCGAAGCCACCTACAGCTCCTCCAATGCGCCCGCGGCCGAGCGGGACTCCGCGCCGGGTCCAGCATCGTTCCCCGCCGCTGAAGACGCACTGGCGAATCGTCTGGTCGATGCCGTGTACCGGCCCTTTCACGCCTATGCCCTCGGCTTCCGCATCGGCGATGGCGGCATCGGCGGCGAGATCGCCACACCGCTGACACAGCATCTCGTGCTGCGCGGCGGCGCCCAGGCCTTCACCTATTCAACGACGTTCACCACCAACGGACTCAACGCCGATGGCACCCTTAAACTTGGCGACGGCTTTATCTCCGTCGACTTCTTCCCGTTTCGCAGTGGCTTTCATCTCTCGCCCGGAATTACCGTTCACAACGGGAACAACGTCGCCGCGCATCTCGGTGTGCCGCCCGGCGCCACGTTCACGCTGAACAATGTCGACTACACCAGCGAGACGTCCGATCCGATCACCGGAGACGCCAGTCTGAAGTTCGGCAACAAGGTCGCCCCCCGGCTTACGGTTGGTTTCGGCAACCTGTTTTCCCGCTCCGGCGGACACTTCAGCTTCCCGGCGGAGATCGGCTTCGAGTACATCTCGACCCCGACCGTGGCATTGAACCTGTCCGGCTCAGCGTGCAGTTCCGATGGATGCGGAAGCATCAACAGCCCGGAAAACCAGGCGAACATCGCGGCACAGCAGCAGATCCTTGCCAACGATATCGCTCCCCTGCGCTTCTTTCCCATCCTGTCGTTTGGGGTCGCGTATCGCTTCGGCCACTAAGGCCGGACTGCGTTCCAGAAGGCCGGCTACCTTCCCTCTGTTCGCGATTTCGGCTTTGGGTAGAATGAGGCACCTGCACATGTTCTCCCATCGTCGTCTCCAATTCATCCTGCTCGCCAACATGGGACTTCTGGTCGCGCCGGCTGCGACGGCAGCCGAACCGCGCACCGCACGAGACCCGGAGCCGGAGGTGATCCACACCGCGTCCGGCACCACCGAGGTCGGAACACTGGACACAGTGCCCTACCGGATCGATATCCCTCCCGCCTGGAATCACGGTCTGGTGGTGTACTTCCATGGCTATTCCGAGGGTCCTTACACGTACCGGGCCTCCGCGCTGATGAACGAGCAAACGCTGCCCCTGTTTGATCGCGGGTATGCCGTCATTCAATCGGGCTATTCGACCACCGGATGGGCCCTGGCTGAGGCGTATCCGGAGACCGAGCAGCTGCGCCAGTACTTCATCCGCCGCTACGCCCAGCCGATCCTGGGAAAGTCCGCGAAGAAGGATGGAAGCATCGAGACGATTGTCGCCGGCGGATCGATGGGCGGGGCACTGGTGACGGCCGTGCTTGAGCTGAATCCAAAGCCTTATGCGGGCGGCCTCGATCTGTGCGGCTCAGTCGGCCCTACCGACCTCGCATTCCAGCGTCGCTTCGCGTGGCGCGCCGCGTTCGACTTCTACTTCCCGGGCGTGCTGCCCCCGCTCGATCCCGTTCCGGCGGACTTCCAGGAATCCCGCATGCTCCGCCACCGTGCCGAGGATGCGCTGCACGCCAATCCCGCCGGCGCAGCAGCCATGCGCAACCTGACCGGCCTGCATACCGACCACGAGGTTGCCGACGACATGGTCTACTTCACCTACGTTGTGGCCGACATGCAACGGCGGTCGCACGGCAATCCGTTCGATAACCGCAACTTTCTGTATACCGGCTCCGATCCGAGCAGTTCGGCGTCGGATAACGCGCTCAACGATGGCGTTCGCCGTTATGCTGCGGACCCCCGCGCGCGGCAGTATCTGCTGCACCATTACACGCCGAACGGCCAGTTGCACCACCCCATGCTTGCCCTGCACACAACCTACGATCCGCGTATTCCTGCCGGCACGCTTTCGGTGTACGCAGAGCAGGTCGCCATCGCCGGCTACTCCGACAACCTGGTACAGCAGTATGTGCGTCGCGATGGTCACTGCACGTTTACCCAGGACGAGATCGGGCGCACCTTCGACGAACTCCTGCAGTGGATTCACACCGGTCGCCGGCCCATTCCGGGAGATCTTCCTGCCGCCAGCAGACCAGGCGAAGCGCTTCCAGGCTCACACTAGTATCCCAAGTCAGAAGTTCATTGCATTTTCTTAAGGCCGAGTGCCGGCGGCATCGCAGCCTGGGGGCAGCCCCAGGAACGGTTTGGCGACCAGTTTGAGGGCTGAAGCCCGACACAATCAAGGCATGAACTTCATACCATACCAGCTGGAGAAGAGGGCTTCCAGCTAGTGGATGCGAAGCGCGACGATCGTCATATCGTCGTACTGCTCGGCGCCACCGGCGAATCGGTCGGCGGCGCGGCAGAGCGTCTCCGGCAGGTAAGCGAGCGCTTCGCCAGCGTGTTCGACCAGCGTACGTTCGGCTGCAGGCTCATCCCAGAACTCTTCCGCCTGGTTGCGCGCTTCCACAATGCCATCGGAGACGAGCACCAGCGTATCCCCGGCCGCGAGCGGCACGGTGAAGTGTTCCCAAGTGACGCCGGGCATGATGCCGACCGGCATCCCGGATTCGGCGAGCCGCGTCAGGGTTCCGTCGGCGTGCACCAGGAACGGCGGCACGTCGCCGCCGTTCACGTACGTGAGCTTGCGCCGGTCGGCCGAGATGATGCCGACGAACAAGGTGGAATAGCGCTCGGCGGTGGAGCTTCCGTAGAGAGTCTGGTTCAGGTCAGCCATCACGGACGAGAGATCCCGGGTGCAGCTTTGTAGCAGGCTGCGCAGCAGGGTTTGAATACTGGCCATCATGACCGCTGCCGGGATCCCCTTGCCGGCAACGTCACCGAGGGTGAAGGCGAACTGTCCGTCGTCGAGGGGCAGCAGGTCGTAGTAGTCGCCGCCAATGGAGTGTGCAGGCCGGCAGAAGCCCACGCAATCGAGTCCGGAGACGACCGGGCACTGCGGCAGCAGACGCGCCTGCACCTCGCGGGCGAGCGCAAGCTCGTGCATGGTAAGGCGGGAACGCTCGGCCTCCTGGCGGAGCCGCTCGGTGTCGATGGCCGAGGCGGCGAACTGGGCGAGCAGCCCGAGCAGGCCGGCATCGGTTTCGGTGAAGCCGGTCGGCTTGTTGAGCAACTGCATGGCCCCGATCACCCGGCCTTCGGCTCGCATCGGCACGCAAAGCACCTGGCGGGTACGATAGCCGCTCTTCTGGTCGATGGTGCGAAGCAGGCGCGGATCATTCTCCGCGTCGTTGACCAGGAAGACCTGATCCTCCTGGACGCAGCGGCCGACCAGACCAGCACCCACCGGCACGCGGATGGTTTCGATGCCGTGGGCGAGGCGTGTCCACATCTGCTGCGACGCTTCGTCGATCAGCCACAGACTGCAGCGATCCGCCCCGGCAAGATCACGGGCGAAGTCGGCGTTCAGACGCACCAGCTCATCGATCTGCTGCTCGCGGCTGATGCGTGCCGCGTGCTCGAAGATAGAGCGGATGAGAAGGTCGTCTTTGCCCGATTCGGCGACCAGAGGCGGTGTGGCGGAGCTCATCGTTGAACCTGTGACCCCATTGGCGGAGCGTGCTGTGCAAGGCGACCCACCGCTCCAGCGCGGAGAGTGAGGCGCGGTCTGGAGGAGTGTTTACGGTGGAGCACAAAGTTGCGGATGCCAACAAAAGCATACACGCAGACTCGTCCTGCAACCGCAGGGCTGCGCCGATGGTCCCGAGGTGGCTCGGCTTCTAACCCACCCTTGGAACTTCAGCCGGGTTCGCATCGACTTCTGTCGAGGGCTCCGGCTTTTCCGGGCTTGCAAGCTTGATGGGCAGTCCGGTTTCGGCCTGCGTGACCAGATCCAGGAACTCCGCATACTTGTAGCCGGCATCGGCGAGGTGCTGGCTGAGCCGCGTCGCCGCGGCGAAAAACTCATCCAGCGCCGCCGGATCCGTGGCAAGCTCCGGGCTGAGCAGGGCAGGCAGCCCCAGCCAGCAGAGGAATTCATCCAGGCACTCCTTGTTGACGTACTCGATCCCCGAATGGTGGTTCACGCCGGCCAGCCAACGCACATCCGGCTCCCGCCAGAAGCTCTCCGAGCCAAGCTCATCGAGCAGAAATTCTCCAGCGTCTACCAGGATGCGGACCTGAGCCGCCGCACGCCACGCTGATTCGCCCGGCAGACCCACCGAAGAGAAGGTCTCCGCCAGCGCGTGCCGCAGATTCAACCCATCGAATACCTCCAGGCTTCGCAACTCTGGCGGGAGGGCCTGCAGAGCGATCCACGCCATGGCTGGCGCCCACACCTTGGGCGCGTACGCCGCCGGATGCATGCTCGGCAACACCACGCGCACCGCCGTTTGCAGGGATGCGGGGTAGCGCGACGTGAGCGCAGCGAGTTTGCTGGCGCGCTCGGTCAACTCGACTCCGAAGGAAGGAGTGTTGGATACAGAGGCCTGGGCTTCTGGATGGGGTGTGCCGGCGGGCTGGGCATCGCCCTCGTTTCCCTCCGCCTTCCAGGTATCCGCAACCCGATCTGCGAATCCCGCTGCCTTTTCCTGGAAGTCGAGCAGCCTTGGGTCCAGGGAGGCTGGCGTGGACTTTAGCGCGGAGACAGGTTCAGGTTGATCCGCCTGCACCGTCGGTTGAGCCGCCTGCACCGTCCGGGTCACGGCCGGTGCTGGCGCGGGAGCGGCTGCAGCCGCAAACGCCTCGATGTGCTCAGTGTTGACTGCCTGGTGCAGCGCCTCGATCAGCGGCCTCAGGCGAAGCTGCCGCAGGGCGTCCTCGACGCTGTAAACGCCGGAGCCGTTGAGGGCATCGCTTAGCCGATCCCACGGCTGCGACGCGGTCGACATCAACTCGCGCCAGTCCAGCAGGGCGACATGCTGATAGCCGCGCAGGGGCAGGGTCAGGCCACGTTCGCGGAAGTCGCTCGATCGGCGCAGGTATTCGAGCCCGGTCACGGTATCGCGAAACGCAAACACCAGGCCTCCGCGATCCGCAAGCTCCAGCCCGTTCGCCAGGCTGGTCTGCTGCAGCGCTCCGGTCGATTTCTCGAGGAAGCCGACCGAGTGGTGGATGGTGCCATGGGTCGACTGATAGCTGTTGTTGAACAGGATCACCGCCCGTTCCCCGCCGGAGCGGTTGGAGTAGGCGAAGACGTTTTCGTCTACCGCTCCGTGATCGTTCCAGAAGTCGTACATGACGAAGTTGCTGCTCTCGGCAAACAGGTGGCGCTTCTTCAGCAGAGGAGCAATCAATTGCTGGTGCCGCGCGACCAGATCGTCGTTCGGCTTCTCGTCCAGCATCGCCTGCTTGAAGTCCATGCCGTAGCGTTCCGTGAAGCCCTCCACCTGGCCGTGGCCAAACATGGGCAGCCCGGGCAGAGTGGCCAGCAGCACCGAGGTGCCGAAGTATTTGTCGCCGGAGCCGAACTGGTCGATGGCGGTGCGCTCATCCGGATTGCTCATGAAGTTGACGTAGCGCTTGAGGATGTCGGGGTCGAACTCGACTGTCTTCTTCAGGTACGAGCGATACTTGGCGTTCTCCTCGTCGCGCAGCATGTTCATGAAGGCGCTGTTATAAACGCGGTGCATGCCCAGGGTGCGGACAAAGTAGCCCTCGAGCAGCCAGAAAGCCTCCGCCAGCAGCAGCGTGCCTGGCACTTCCACGGCGACGCGGTCTACGACCTCGCGCCAGAACTCGGCCGGCATCAAAGCGTCGAAGGCTTCCTGCGACAGCGCATCCTCAGCGCGCGAGGGGATGGATCCGCCCGCGCCGGGCAGCGGAAACCAGAGCCGCTGCACATGCCGCTTGGCCAGCACCATCGCCGCGTCGAAGCGGATGATCGGGAACCTGCGGGCAACGTCGAGGATCACCTGGATGACGTGTTCGCGCACGTCCGCCTTCGAATAATCGAGCTGCGCGGTATCGTTCCAGGCGAAGGTGGTGCCGTCGTTGCCGTGATACATGAAGCGGGTGCTGCCGTCGCGATGATGCCGCACGCGAAAAACCACGGCGGCGTCCGACTGATCGTAATAGTGGTCTTCCAGCTTGATCTCGATGCGACTGTCGGTGGAGAGGTCCGGGCCTTCGAAGCTGTACGACGGGAACGGGCTCTCCCAACGCGAGATAAACCACTCCGGATGTTCAATCACCCATTCGGAGTCGATGCCCATGTGGTTCGGAACCATGTCGCTGGCGAGGCGCAGCCCGGCACGCGCGGCGCGATCGCGCAGGTTCACATAGGCTTCCTCGCCGCCCAGGTCCTCGGCGATACTGTAGTCCTTCAGCGAATAGGCGGAGGCGACGGCGTCGCTGTTTCCCCGCAGACGCTTGATGGTTCGGGAGGCGCGGCTCCGCTCCCACAGGCCGATCAGCCACAGGCCCGAGATTCCGCGTTTCGCCAGCAGGTGCAGTTGTTCGTCCGGAATCTGATCCAGCCGGTGAATATGCCGTCCGTACTGCTTGGAAAGCTGTTCCAGCCACACGTAGGTGTTCTTCGCAATCAGGACGACGTTCGGCATCCACGCCTGGTCGGCGCTGAAGGCTTCGTACTCCACCAGGGGCGCCTGGTAGTCGGTCGCGTAGCGCCGCCGCCGCACCCCGTCCGGACCCGTGATGAACTCCTCGTCAAAGCCGACGAACTCGTCTCCGACAAAGCCTTCGCCGCCGCGGCCGGGCTGTCCATGCCGGTGCCAGTCCGGCCCCGGAGGATGAAACCGCATCCAGATCGCGAGGTCTTCCTCACGCAGTACATCGATCGCGAGCAAGATGCGCTTCAGGTCTTCGCCCAGGTAGGGTGCCCATTTTTCCCGAATGAACTCGAGCTGTCCGGTCAGCGAATCCGGCGACGCGAGCATCGGTGCCTCGAGCGCATCCAGCAGGCTGCCCAGACCGGGCGCGACCGGGGGACGCGTTGAAAAAAAGTCTGGAAGCGCCGAGGTCACGCTGGGGTACGCCGTCTGCTGACGCAGAGTCTCATCCTCAAACAGGATCTTGAACGGCGAAAAGGCCGGGTTCCGATTGGCCAGCCACAACAGCATCAATTCTTCGAAGGCCGCTTCCCGGTTGGCGACACCGTCCGTGGTCGCTTCCAGCCACGCCGCCGCGCTCAGTTCGCCGCGAAATACCGCAAGATTAGGAAACTGCTCGGCGAACTGAAGCAGGAGCCGCTCCACTTTCTCAGGGCCAACCTCGGTTCGAAACCAGCGCAATGCCTCGGCAAGCACCTGGTCATCGACCGTTTCCCGATACCGAAGAGCGAGCGCGTGGCTCAACTCGTCGATCAGACCCATGGCGAACAAGGCGGCGGCATGCACCACTCTGGTGGCGTCGCCCTGGGGATTCTGCAGCTGATTCAGACGCTGAGCCATTCTGCGGCTCGCGGAGACATTGGCAAAAATAACGTTGCCGGAGAAGCCGAACAGCAGATCATCCAGGTCCAATCGCTCGCGGACGACCTTGGAAATGTGGAATTCCATCCAAATGCTCCTTCGTGCTGCGTTCCCTATGATGTCAGAGTTGGGGATTTCGGAACTTGATCAAGACCGCTTCGCTGCTGCCGGCCTCCGTCCCATTTGCGGATGGATCATTCAACCTCCCCCTTGAGTCGAGCGCGGGCTGTGGACGTTTCATTCAAAAATACTGGGAATCGGGCGGCAGGGCGCGTGCCGGCACAACGGACGGTGACTGGCAGGAGCGTTTGCTGAGAGGGCACGAGTGTCGTCTTAGATACGGATGCAGGAACTGAGGCAACAGTTTGTTCAAGCTTCGATCGGGTGCCGGCTGCTTCCAGTCACCGCCCGGCGGAACCGCTGCCTTCGGGGCCGAATGTTCTCACCGGAAGCCTTACTGTACTGACTCTCATTTTAGATATAGTCTAGTTCCGTGGCCTCCTCCCATCAGATTCGTCAATCCCTTCAAGGTTCTGGACTGCGTTGCACCCCGCAACGTTACGCCGTTCTGGCCTTCCTGATGGAACACAACAGTCACCCCACCGCGGTAGAGATCCTGGAAGCGGTGAATAAGCTTGTCCCACATTCCTCTCGTGCCACCACGTACAACAATCTTCGCGACCTGGTGCGGGCTGGTCTGGTGCGCGAGGTCGCTGCTGAAGGCCGTGCGGCGCGCTTCGACCTCACCGGGCTCCGTCACCATCACTTCATCTGCGACCGCTGCGGCACGGTCGAGGATATCGAGTGGGCGGAGATCTCGACGCCTGCACCCGTATTCCTGGGCAAGCGCATCCTGCGCGAGTCCGAAGTCATCTTTCGCGGTCTGTGCGCAGCTTGCGCGCCAGAACGTGCTGCGTCCGCGTTCTCAACTCCTGCCGGGCCCCACCAGCCAACCGAGCTTGATCACACCCACTTGACAACCGTTTCGAAGGAGAGCAATCCATGAGCCAGCAGCCTGTTCACGAGTTCAGCCACGCCGTAGGCGAACCCACACCCGGCAACCAGACGCAGACCCCATCCGCCGTGGCCAAGTGCCCGTACCTTGGCGCGCCACGCACCACCACGATGCTCGGCGCCAAGGCAAATTCGGACTGGTGGCCGAACCAGCTCAATCTCAAGGTTCTGAACCAGAGCTCTCCGCTGAACAACCCGTTCTACAAGGCGGTGCCAAAGCCGTTTGATTATGCCGCAGCCTTCAAGACGCTTGATCTCGAGGCGGTCCGGCAGGAACTGCACAAAGTCATGACCGACTCGCAGCCCTGGTGGCCCGCCGACTACGGACATTACGGCCCCTTCTTCATCCGCATGGCGTGGCACAGCGCCGGCACCTACCGCATCTCGGACGGACGTGGCGGCGCCGGCTCGGGAGCACAGCGGTTCGCGCCGCTCGACAGCTGGCCGGACAACGCAAATCTGGATAAGGCGCGACGGCTGCTTTGGCCGGTGAAGCAGAAGTACGGACAGAGGATCTCGTGGGCGGACCTCATCATCCTTACTGGCAACGTTGCGCTCGAATCCATGGGCTTTGAGACCTTCGGCTTCGCGGGCGGCCGCGAAGACGTCTGGGAGCCGGAAGAGGATATCTACTGGGGACCGGAAGGCAAGTGGCTCGACGACCAGCGCTACACCGGCGACCGCGAGCTGGAAAACCCGCTGGCCGCCGTGCAGATGGGCCTGGTCTATGTCAATCCCGAGGGACCCAACAGCCGCCCCGACCCGGCAGCCTCGGCGCGCGACATCCGCGAGACCTTCGGCCGCATGGCGATGAACGACATGGAAACAGTGGCTTTGATCGCAGGCGGACACACCTTCGGCAAGGCGCACGGGGCAGCCAACCCTGGGGATTACCTGGGGACGGAGCCGGAAGGCGCGGACATCGAGGAACAGGCATTCGGGTGGAACAACACCTTCGGCTCCGGCAAGGGTACCGACACGATCACCAGCGGCCTGGAAGGCGCATGGACCGCGCAGCCGACGCGCTGGGATAACGGCTACTGGGAAAACCTGTTCGGCTATGAGTGGGAGTTGACCAAGTCTCCGGCCGGCGCCCACCAGTGGAAGCCGAAGAACAATGCCGCCGCCGATCTCGTGCCCGATGCCCAGGACAAGACCAAGCGCCACCCGCCGATGATGTTTACTACCGACATCGCTCTGATCACGGACCCGGCTTACAAGAAGATCTCGCGGCACTTCTACGAGAACCCGGCAGAGTTCGCCGACGCCTTCGCGCGCGCATGGTTCAAGTTGACCCATCGCGATATGGGCCCGGTCGCGCGTTATCTGGGCCCACTGGTCCCCAAGGAGACGCTGATCTGGCAGGATCCACTGCCGGCGGTGGATCACGAACTGGTGGATGACGCGGATGTGGAAGCGTTGAAGGTGAAGATCCTGGCTTCCGGACTCTCCATCTCGCAGCTTGTGACCACCGCCTGGGCCTCTGCCGCCAGCTTCCGCGGCAGTGATAAGCGCGGCGGAGCCAACGGCGCACGCGTGCGTCTCGAGCCGCAGAAATACTGGGAGGTAAACCAGCCTGGCGAACTCGTCCGCATTCTCGAGACTCTGGAAGGCGTTCAGAACGAGTTCCACGCAAGCCAGACCGGAGGCAAGAAGATTTCACTTGCCGATCTGATCGTGCTTGGTGGCTGCGCGGCAATCGAGCAGGCGGCGAAGAACGCCGGCCATGACGTGAAGGTTCCGTTCACGCCCGGCCGCACCGACGCCACGCAGGCTCAGACCGATGTCGAGTCCTTTGACGTGCTTGAGCCCAGACTCGACGGCTTTCGCAACTACGCCCGAAAGGGCCACGAGGCAGTAGCCGCCGAGATGCTGCTCGACAAGGCGAACCTGCTTGATCTGACCGCGCCCGAGATGACAGTCCTGATCGGCGGCATGCGCGTGCTGGGTACCAACTTCGGCCACACCAGTCACGGGGTCTTCACCCAACGGCCTGAAACCCTGACCAACGACTTCTTCCTGAACCTGCTGGATATGAGCACGAAGTGGCAGAAGTCGGCGTCGGAAGAAGGCGTTCTTGAAGGCCGCGACCGCACCACCGGCGAGCTGAAGTGGACCGGAACCGTCGTCGACCTCGTCTTCGGCTCGAACTCCCAGCTTCGGGCACTGGCTGAGTTTTACGCCCAAAGCGACTCGCAGCCGGTCTTTGTGCAGGACTTCGTCGCAGCGTGGAACAAAGTCATGAACCTCGACCGTTTCGACCTGGCCTGACCTGTACCAACCGCCCACAACGCCGCCTCGCAGGAACCGGTTGAATCCGGACCACCGAGGCGGCGAACTTTTTGTAATGCTGAAACTTCCTTTGGAAGGAGAATGTGGTGGCCAGAGACGGGATCGAACCGCCGACGCCGGCCTTTTCAGGGCTGCCGGACAATTCAGCTAAGTGGCCCGGAATAAGCGGATGTTACTGAAAGAAAGGACCTTACGATCAATGAACTTTAGGACTGTCTAGGGCGAATCCTGCCCACATGGGACACGCATTGTTCGCGTATTGTTCGCGCGTCGCGCTGAGTCGAGCGGCACAGCTTTGAGAAATCAACGGGCACACCGAGAGTTGCTGGGGGCGATGGAATCGATTTCAGAGTCTGATCGCACACAGTGGTAAGCGCCACCTGTGGTGCCTCGCATAGCCAACCCTACCGCGGTCGCCATCCATCCGTTCTAGATCGGGTTAGCCCTCAAGAAGCTATTTCGGTACGAACTTCATAACAGGCCTCAGCGGAAGAGTGGCCGCCATCCCTGACGAAAGCGGCAGACCGCTCCTACGGAACGGGGTGGACAGATCGTGCAAACACGAACGGTAGCACTGTCAGAATGCAGGGCAAGATGGTGAGGACTCAACCGAATGCGAGATCAAGACAAAGCGTGTTGTTCATCAATTCGTTACCCAATGCGGCGTAACCGGGGCAAAAAGGAAGGGCGGCTGTGTCGCTCGATTGAGTAGCTGCTGGCCCCACAAAAATGTGAGATTCGGTCAATCCTTCTCATCTCTGGGCGGAGATTTCGGCGGGTGCATCGCCAGAGACTGAAGAGGTGCAGAGGGGTGCCGTTGATGAGCGTCATCCCTTCTTTGTAAGCAAGTAAGTGTCCATAATCCAGCCATTTCTCGATCTGTGCTGCGCGCGGATAGCTTCAATCTCGTCGGCGAGTTCGTCAAGACTTCCTGAGAGCAAGACCTCGTTTTCCATCCCCAGATATGCGCCCCAGTAAATATTTAGATCCGTACCAATCATTGCCTTGAAGGAGCATTGGCCGTCCAGCATTACGACTGCTGTGTCCTCTACCGAAGTCAAGCCGAGGGATAGCTGCCGCCCCGTTGTAATCGTGACCGATTCTCCAAGCCCGTTGAGGCTGATCCTGTGGCTGGCGGCCAGAGCTTGAATACTGGTGATCCCCGGAATGACCAGCAAGTTGAACCGTATCTGTCGGCGGGCCTTGACCGTGTCGATAATCCTAAGTGTGCTGTCATAGAGGGATGGGTCTCCCCAAACCAAGAACGCACCGCACTGATTCTCTTCAAGCTCACCGCCGATCAGTTCTTCATAGATAAGGGATCGCTGCTGGTGCCATGCTTCTACTCGCGTCTTATAGTCTGCGATGTCCGGATCGCGAACGGGATCAACCGTCTCCACAATGCGGTAGGAATGGTCTTCGATATAGCGCTCACAAATCTCTTTGCGAAGGAGGACCAGATCCTGTTTTGCCTCGCCTTTATCCATGAGGAAAAAGACGTCGACCTGGTTGAGCGCTTTGATTGCCTGCACGGTTACGAACTCGGGATTTCCTGCACCGATGCCAATTACATAGACCGTTCTCATAGGCGTTTTATCTCTGGGGAATCAAGCTGCGAAGCCATGTGGCCTCTGAGTAACTGTTCGAGTCGGGAGTAAACGTGATCCACCGTGGTGTATGAATTTGACCGAGCAACCGCAGGACGTTCCACCATGATGACTTCAATTCCAAGCTCTCGCGCTGCTTCAATCTTGGATTGGGTCGCTGTGCCTCCGCTGTTTTTGGAAACAATGTGGGTTATCGCTTCTTGCCGCAGCATCAGGCGCTCTTCGCCAAGCTGAAAGGGGCCTCGGCTGAGGATGAGTCTAGATCTTTGGGGAAGCGGCGCAGTCGGCTTGTCGATCGTTCGAATGAGAAACCATGCTTTACTGCATTCTGAGAAAGCATCGAGTTCCTGGCGTCCGATAGAGAGGAACACACGATTTCCCAGCTGGTCAGCAAGCAGAGCCGCACTTTCGAAAGTGGGCACTGGAACCCAGCGATCTCCCTGTTGTGGTCTCCAGGCTGGCCGTTCCAATGCGATGAGCGGGATGCTTACCCGTCTGCAGGCTAGCTCTGCGTGGCTGCTGATCTTTGCGGCGAAAGGATGAGTCGCATCGATCACGATGTCGACTCCGTGTGTTACGAGGTATTCGATTAAACTGGCAACGCCACCAAAGCCGCCGATCCGAACCTCGCCTGCCGGTATTGTGGGCTGATCAACTCGCCCGGCCAGCGATGAGACGACGGCCAAGTCTGACCTTTGGGACAGATGTTCTGCCAGCCGCAATGCCTCACCGGTTCCACCGAGAATCAGCACGCGATGCGTTCTCTGGAGAGCCGGGTGTGTCGCGGATTGCGTGAATGGGCTCTCTTCGTTCTTCATACATCATCCTTCCGTACCGTCACTTCGATCGCGCCCTGGAGAATAGAGATAGCTCTCGCCAAATGTCGGAACGCTAAGCGATCTGCCAACTAGAATCAGCGCATTGCGGTCTACGCCGGAAGATTTGACGATGCCCCCTATAGTCGAGAGCGTTCCGCGCAGGATACGTTCGTCGGGCCAACTTGCCCTGAACACGACAACCACCGGGCAGTCGGCGCCGTAAATAGGCGATAGCTCCGATGTGACATATTTGACGTTCATTATGGAGAGGTGGATTGCCAGAGTTGCCCCCGTGCGTCCGAGTGTTGCGAGGTCCTCTCCCCGAGGCATCGGCGTTGATCGGGTTGAGGTACGAGTGAGAATGACCGTTTGAGCCACGTTCGGCAGTGTCAATTCCTGGCTAAGCGCAGCGGCTGCGGCCGCGAAGGAGGGTACCCCGGGCGTCACATCGTAAGCAATTCCAAGTTCCTGCAGCCTGCGTGTCTGCTCCGCCATGGTGCTCCAGATGGAGAGGTCGCCGGAGTGAACGCGAGCTACGTCCAGGTTTTTGGAATGCGCCTCGATGATCTCCTGAAGGATCTGGTCGAGCGTCATCTCGGCGGTGTCGACCACGCGAGCGCCGGTTGGGGCATGGCAGAGGATCGCCTCCGGTACCAACGAGCCTGCATACAAACAGACCGGTGAGTTGTGGATGTGGTCGCGTCCTCGAAGCGTCAGTAGGTCGGCGGCGCCAGGACCCGCTCCAATGAAGTGAACGATCATGACGGCACCTCGAGTGAGGTGGCAGCAACAGCACATGTGCAGAAGCGGCCTTGCGTGCGCGCGATGATCAGGCGGGCTGTAGAACCGAGCGATGCGAGTGCGGCCGCCTCTGCTACGTTATGAGTACCAGTCTTCGCCAGCGCCAGCGGTGAATGAGTCGTTGTCCCTTTGATCGCTGAAAGAGTGGTTGCGGAAAAGACAACAAGCCGAATTCCAAGCAACTGCGAAACGATCTCTCCGATCGCGGCGCGACAGTCGAGCGTGGCCAGAATACTGTCCCTGGGGATCGGGTCGATAGATGCTTTGATCAGCCGCACGATTTCGTTGCTTTCGGCCAGGGAGGTGCAGCCGAAGCCAATCGAGAGCCGTTCCTGAGGAGTAATCGAGATCAAGGCTTGGTCACCGTCCATTGGGTGATCGGCATCATCGGACGCCATGCGTGGGAGTTCCCGACGGGACCTGCGCGAGAGACCAACATGCGCATGAGAGTACCGCCGTGCCTTGCGTGTCGAGACGCCAGGCACGCTTCGCTTTCAATCGTTACGGCATTCGCAACAAGTCTGCCCCCTGAGGCGAGCGCTTTCCAGCATGCCTGAAAGAGATTCTCATCGGCAACGCCGCCACCGAGGAAGATCGCATTCGGACTCGCAAGCCCCGCAAATGTTTGGGGTGCATGACCATAGGTGACTCTTAAGCCCGGTACTCCAAGTCGCTCTGCGTTCCTTTGTATCCGCGCGGTTCGATCGTCGTGTCGCTCAAACGCAATGCACGAGCATGAGGGATGGGCGCGCATCCACTCGATACCCACTGTTCCGGTGCCCGCACCCACATCCCACAGGAGTTCGCCGGGCTTTGGCGCGAGGTGCGCAAGCGTGACGGCGCGCACCTCACGCTTTGTCATTTGACCGTCTGTCTCGAAGGCCTCATCTGGAAGTCCCGGGACAAGAGACAGCGACTCGAACACTCCATCTCGAACGCATAAGATCGCGACCACGTTGAGATTGCCGGAGGGAACTTCAGGCCACGTCGCGGCCAGTCCTGTTGTGACACTCTCGGAAGGCCCTCCCAGGTTGGCAAAGACGTTGATCCTGCTATCGCCAAAACCGGCTTGGGTGAGAAAGATGGCGACTTCAATTGGTGTGCGACCGTCCTCTGACAAGACGAGGATTCGCTGTCCTGGGTAGATATAACGACGCAATTGACTTATCGGTCGTCTGACTAAAGACACAACGTCCGTTTCGGCAACGGGCCAGCCAAGTCGCGCGCACGCAAGCGAGAGCGCGGAGACTTGTGGAATGACGCGGAACTCGGACTCGGCGAGATCTCGCGTAAGCGGAACACCAACTCCGTAGAACAACGGGTCGCCGCTGGCGAGGACGGTGATTCGTCGATTATTTCGGTGTTCGCTAAGAATCTCCTGCACAGCCGATTTCATGGGTGAAGGCCATGGGATGCGAGTTGCGCTGGAACTCTGATCGGGGATCAAGGCGAGGTGTCGACCGCCTCCGTACAGAAAATCAGCGGCTGCTATGGCTTGTCTAGCCTCCAGGTTCAGGCCATCCCAGCCATCTTCCCCGATTCCTATGACCCAAAGCCAGCGCTCGGCGGAATTCATCGGCCATAGCTCCGCGGAGTATAGATGAGCTTCCTGCCATTCTCCATGCACATCGTTCGCGTGGTGGATGAGCCTATAAGAACGATGCTTTGCATATCGGCTTCCGTGGCGTCAAGATGCTCTAGGTCAGTGATGGTGACTCGTTCGTCAGGCCTGCCAACGCTGCGGGCGAGAATCACTGGCGTTTGAGGACCTCTGTGTCTGGCTACGATGGATCTTGCTTCGATGAGTTGCCAGAGACGTTCCGATGAGACTGGGTTATAAAGGGCGATAGCGAAGTCGGCGCGTGCCGCTGCCTCCAGTCTTTTCACGACGATCTCCCAGGGCTTAAGCCGATCTGACAAGGAGATGACGCAAAAATCATGTCCAAGTGGAGCGCCCACTCGGGACGCGGCGGCCTGCATGGCGGACAAGCCGGGCAGGATTCGAATATCTAGCGCGTGCCAGCTCGCTGGTCCTTGTTCGATGCATTCAAGCACTGCGCTTGCCATGGCAAAGATTCCGGGATCTCCCGATGAAACGACGCACACACGATGGCCCGCTTCTGCAAGAGCCAGGGCATGGCGCGCGCGATCAGCCTCCACTTTGTTGTCTGAGCCAAAGCGCTGCTGGCCGGATCGGACAGGAACACGGTTGAGATATGTGTGGTATCCCACTAGATGGGTAGCTTCGTTGAGCGCTTCCTGGGCCTCGGGGGTGAGCCATTCCGCGGCTCCGGGGCCGAGACCCACGACCGAGATCCAGCCGGCTCGACCCACGTTCTTCCGCTCCGCACTGCTTGCATCGGGAACAAGAATAAGGGAAAAGTAAGGAACCTGGAGCGGGTCCACATCGGAGAAAGGGATAATGCGTTCAGCACCCATGGTCGCCCGCTCGATGAAGAGAGCTCTGTTGGCGAGCCCCGTTCTTTCGAGAGCTCGTTGCACCTTCTCGAAGTTTCGTCCCAGCTTCATGATGGCGAAAGCACCTTCCCGGTTGAGCCTTGAAACGAGGCTTTCTTCGCTCATCGTTCCGGGCAGAACGGTGAACTCGGAATCGCGACGAACGAGTGGGGTTCCAAGACGTGCTGCAGCCCCCATCACGGATGGGATTCCAGGAACAACCTCGGTGGGAAAGCGGTGCGCGAGTCGGTCGTGGAGATACATGTAAGACCCGTAGAAGAAGGGGTCTCCTTCGCACAGAATTGCGACATCGCGACCTGCGGAAAGATGCTCGGCAAGCTGTTCGGCCATCGCATCGTAGAACTCGCAGATGGCTGCTTTGTATCCGCCGGGATGATCGGTTTCTTCGGTCGTGATCGGATACATCATGGGGAGTTCGATCTGGCCATGGGTCAACTCCGAACAGACGATCGCACGGGCGTTGCTTTGACCATGCCGGGCACATGGATAGGCAATCACCTGAACCTGCCTGAGCAGGCGGAGCGCCTTCAGAGTGATTAACTCGGGATCACCCGGCCCCACGCCCAAACCAAACAGACGTCCGCTCATTCGTCCTCACTCGCTAGGGCATTGACAGCGGCCGCAGCGATTGCGCTTCCACCACGGCGTCCGTGAACGGTGAGGAAGGGAACTCTGATCTGATTTGCAGCAAGCGCCGCCTTCGACTCGGCTGCGCCGACGAACCCGACGGGGATGCCGATGATGAGCGCTGGCCTTGGAGCCCCTCGTTCCAGCATGTCCAGCAGATGGAAGAGAGCGGTCGGAGCATTCCCGATCACAACAACAGAGCCCGCAAGCCTGTCTTTCCAGAGCTCCAGGGCACCCGCACTGCGGGTCGTTTGCAGGGTGGCCGCAAGTTCTGCCGCGCGGGGATCAGCTAGGGTGCAGAGGACGTCGTTATTTCGTGGAAGCCGAGCCCTCGTGATCCCATTCGCTACCATCGTCGTGTCGCATAATACGGCAGCGCCTGCCAGCAGCGCATGGACGCCAGCTGTGGCTGCGTCGTGCGATGCCTCAACATCCCGTGGCAGGTCGGTCATGCCGCAGGCATGGATCATACGCACGACGACACGAGCAAGCTCCGTTTCAAATGATGAGAGGTCTGCCTCGCGCCGAATGATGGAAAAGGATTCCTTGTAGATGGCCGCGCCGTTCTTGATGTAACTCATACGGTCGCGACCTCAGAGACTCTCAAAGTATGGAACTTTGCGACGGCTTCGATCGCGGCTTCGGCGGAGCAGTTCTGCTTGATATCTTCTCCGTTGATCTTCAAGAGGTAGCCGGAGTCACTGGCGATCAGCTCCGCAGACGCGCCGTGCCGCCTGGCGCACTGCTTGTCGCATCCGGAAAAATTGACCGTCCATCGGGCTGGCGCAAGTTTGCTCGCGAGTCGTTGGGCGAGCAAACTTGCGTCAGCGCGCACATCGGCCAGCGAAGCGTCGCAGCCGGAGCTGCCAGCACATGCAGTGATACCGTGAAACCCATCTTGTCCATTCCATAACAACCCGACGGATTGGAGCACTTCTGCGATCTCCTTCTGTGACTTCACCGGCATAGCGCCCAGAACAACGCCACGCCAAGGTGCCAGTCGCAGATCACCGTTCCACTGCTTGACCACCTCAGCGATGGCACTTGCTTGTTGTGAACTGACACGACCGAGCGGGATGGATGGGATGATGTTCACCAGTCCGCTTTGAGAAGCCGGGAAGACACCCTGAGACACTTCAACAAAGTCAGGCTGACGCGCGGCTGCGGAACAAGGCACCAGCATGGAACTCAGGGAGCCGATGAGTCGATTGAAGGCTTCAGGAATGGTGATGATTCGTTTCGCGCGTATGGGAACCTCCGCCGACTTTCCCAATTCAATCAAGCGTCGTGATCCCTCCACGAGGCAGTCAACCGCGGTTTCGGTCAAGACGCAGCAGTCGGTGTTCACTCCGGCGATTGCAAGCCGCATCAACGAGCCGTTCTTGCATGCTTCGAGCGATAGATCATCGGGTTCGTGGGTGAATCTCTGATGATCACCATGCAAGCCGAAGCTGAACTTGGGATGAAGCTCAGTAAAGAGGGTCTCCGCCTGAAGTCTTCGATCCAGTTCACGGACGAGAGGCCGCGTGTCAAGAAGCTCTTTGAGATCTAAACCTGCCAATGGGCTCGTAACGATGTTTCGTATGCGATCGTGCTGCGGTGAAGGGAACAACCCCGCGGAGGCAAGTGTATGTTGGATCGTTAGAAGGTCTTCTGCGCGGACCGCACGCAGTTGGAGGTTCGCCCGCGAGGTAATCTCGACGTTGCCATCGCCGAAGAGGTGCGAAAGGGAAGCGACGACTTCGAGTTGCGAGGCACTCATAAGTCCGCCCGGAACCCTGATCCGGAGCAACAGCCCATCCTTCGCTTCTACGGCGTGCATAACGCCAGGACAGAACTTCTCTCCGATTCTCATCGAGAGCCTGCTTCTTGATCGATGCTGGGGAAGATCAACTTCGGTCTAAACAAATGCGCCTCACCAGGAGCGGGAAAGAGGCACAAAGCTCAAATAACCGATGAGCGATCGCTTCCCGTTTCCACGCGGGGAGAATCTGACTGTTCCAGGTAGGTCTCCTGACTCTCAGGTGAACTTCAGTCACGAAGCTCCCGACTTTTCCCCTTCCCCGGTCAATCCCGAGTGGCTTGTGAAAAGTCATGTTCCTGATTACAGTGGCGGGACCGCGCCGGACTCTCACCGGCTTCCCTTTTATGCCCTCGCGGGCACCCGGAATGTTGTTCTAACCTTACCACGATCGAAACAGTGTGGAAGACGTGTGGTAGGTCTAAAAATCTTCGCGCTCTGAAGATCGAACAGACCATCCCATTGATCGCAGCGTCCACGCTCTCCCATTGAAACGCAGATCAGTAACAGACATGGGCGAGACTTCAATCCGCCAGAAGGAGTCCGGGGGCGCCTCCATTGCGCACAAGACTGCAGCACGAATCACCGCCGGGTGCGTAATTGCGAGTACGTGTCCGGCACCCGTCTGACGCTCCATCCATCGCTCGACCCGCGCAATCAGGTGTGCGATAGATTCACCGCCGTGGGGCGTCGCGTTCACGTTTGTCAGCCACTCGGACAATCCTTCGGGATCGCTCATCTGGATGTCGTCCATTTCCTTGCCGCGCCATGCACCGTAGTTCACGTCCGCGAGGTCGAGTGAGATGGACGGCTCGAGACCCAATGCCGATGCAGTCTGTTGTGCCCGCAGCTCCGGGCCACACAAGACCAGTTGAGCTCGGGGAGCCACCCAATAAACCGATGTGATTCTTTGAGCCTCCCCGTCGATCAGCGGCTCATCTAGCGGAAATGATGCCCGTCTAAGTGACGAGGTGGGCGCATGGCTGAGAAAAGTGATCCGAGTTGGCAGGGCTTGCAGTTCCAAGATTTCCTCGCGGTCAGAGTATCATCAGCAGGCTGAATGCCTTGACACTGAACGCCAGCCTTATTAGGCTCGGGTTCAGTTGGATCTTTATTGTCCCTCGCAGGATCCGAAAGCCCAGGAGGCCACGCATGGCGCAGTCGATCGCAGATTCGGTACCGCAGCCAGTACCCATACCAGTTATCCCGCTGCGCGAGTGGATGCCCTGGGCACTCTTTGGCGGCTTGCTTCTGCTGCTGTTGATCTATTTCGTCGGCGCGGAGCAGGGAGCGACCTCTCTGATCCATGGTCGGATGGTGCACGAGTTTGTTCACGACGGGCGCCACCTGCTCGGCTTCCCCTGCCACTAGAGGGAATGTACTTGACTCGTGCGTTACTTCTTCGCGGAATGCTGGTCGGATTAATCGCCGGGCTGTTTGTGTTTAGCTTTGCTCGGTGGGCCGGAGAGCCGCAAGTGGACAGGGCAATTGCGTTTGAAACCAGCTTGGACCAAGCCAAAGGCGACCAACCCGAACCGGAGATGGTCAGCCGCGAGATACAAAAGGGATTTGGTCTTCTGACGGGGACAATGCTTTACAGCACAGCACTTGGCGGTATCTTTGGGTTGGTATTTGCTGTTGCTCGCGGCCGCATCAGCCAGTCGAGGCCCAGGGTTCTCTCCGCTCTGCTGGCGGCACTTGGGTTCATCACGATCGTCCTCATCCCATCCCTGAAATATCCAGCGAACCCTCCTTCTGTCGGCAGTCCAGAAACAATTGGAATTCGCACGGGTGCGTATTTTCTGCTCATTCTGATTTCTATCGTGGTTATGAGTCTTGCCCTGAAAGCCAAGAACCATTTGCAGAAGTCGCAGGGCAGCTGGAACGCAACGCTATCCTCCGTCGTGCTTTACGTTATGGTCGTCAGTGTTTGCAGTCATTTCATGCCCCAGATCGACGAAGTTCCTCTCGGGTTTCCCGCCTCTCTTTTGTGGGGATTTCGCATCGCGGCCTGGGAGACGCAGTTGGTTCTGTGGACCGCTCTGGGCCTGATTTTCGGATGGCTCACGGAACGTGCGGAAGGCAGCTCCAACACACATGCCCGCCAACCGGCCGTTGAAGAAATTCGCTCCTCCTGATGCGGACGCACAACCGTGCGTGATACCTTCGAATCAACCCATGGCGCCCGCAAGGGCTTAAAAGGGAAGTCCGGTGCAAAACCGGCGCGGTCCCGCCACTGTAGACAGAGATAAGTCGCTGGAAGTACCACTCGGTATGTCACCGGGGAAGGTTAGCGATGGATACGCAAGTATCGTCTTTGAGCCAGGAGACCTGCCAGGGGTACATAGCACTTTCTGCGGAGAACAGAAACCATGCGCTTGACCTCGGCACCATCAGCCCGTCCCTCTTCCTTTCCCGGTATCTTCCTCTCTATCTGTTTGAGCGCGCCTGAGACTGGGTATAACCGTGGCTGAACTCTTTCGCCAACGTGTTATCCGCGCCGATGGCCGCGCCTTCAATATCGTTCAACACCGGGCACACCTGACCTACTGCTACACGGGTTGCTGCTGCGGCATTACGGAGCGCGGATATGCCGCGGTGCCGGTTGACGTCTATGCCGAAGAGTGGCTAAACCGTAAGATCCGCAACCATGTTCATCTCACGCGCGGAGGATGTCTTGGGCCATGCGCACTGGCGAACGTGGTCAGTCTGGTCTTTGATGGCCGTTCGGTGTGGTTTCACTCTGTGAACAGTGCCTGGCAGGTGCGGCAGATCTATGACTACATCGACTCCATGCTTGCAGCTGACCGCTTTCTGCAGCCGCCCTCTGAGCTAAGCGAGTTCGTCTTCAACTACTACGACTGGGACGTCCGCAAAACAACCGATCTTTTGCCGGCTTCTGGCATAGAGAAGGCTCCTGCCGGCGCGAACGGCGCGATCATGCTGCTTTCGCATGCGGATACCGATCTGCTCACGCTGATGAAGGCTTCGGAACTGCTGCCGGAGGGACTTCGCGTAAGCGCATTCTCGCTGAATGCGCTGCGAAATGAAGACCAGCTGAACGTATTGATCCATGGCGAAATGGCCAGGGCGCGAGTAGTCATTGTGCGATGCCATGGCCCCCTCAGTTGCATCCCCGGATTTGATCGGCTGCGCGCATCTTGCATTGAACGGGGGCAGTCGCTCGTGCTGGTAAGCGGCTGTGGGGAGAATAGTTCGGAGTTCGCCGAGACCATCAATATTCCAGCGGATGCGATGCGGACTGCAGCCTCCTATCTCGCGCTTGGTGGCGTGCATAACTTCGCGGAGCTGTTCCGCTTTTTGTCAGACCGGATCATGCTCACCGGTTACGGCTATGCGCCGGCCGCTCCAATGCCCGAGCATGGCATCTATTTGGCTGAGACCGATTCCGCAACCATCCAAGACTGGGAGAGACAAGCTGACCTGTCCCGGCCGACTATTGCTGTGCTCTTCTACCGCGCGCACTCGATGAGTGGCAATACCGGCTTCATCGATACGATCGCGCGAGCGCTTGACGCCAAGGGCGTCAATGCTCTGTGTGTTTTCACGTCCAGCCTCAAAGCGAAAAAGGATGGAAGGCCGGCAGTTTTCGAATTGATCGAGGGGCGCGCGGATGTGCTCATTACGACGCTCTCCTTCGCACTTGGCGAGGTGAACACCGGCTCCGTGACGCAGTCGGGTGAGGCGATGCTGTCGTTTGAAAAGCTCGGTATTCCGGTGGTGCAGGCGATCGCCTGCCAGATGCCCCAAGGAGCATGGGAGGGATCGCGCCGGGGCTTGAATGCGGTCGATACGGCCGTCAACGTAGCGATCCCGGAGTTTGATGGGCGCATCATTTCCGTACCTGTCTCCTTTAAGGAGCGCAGTCGCAACGGTGCCGAAAGCCTGTATGTCGCCAATGAAAACCGGGCCGCACGGGTTGCGGGAATTGCGAGCCGCCTCGCAAGCCTGCGCCACAAGTCCAATAAGGATCGTCGCATCGCATTCGTTCTCACCAATTCGGCTGCAAAAGCGTCGCAGGTGGGCGGTGCAGTGGGACTCGATACACCTGCAAGTTTGCTGACGACGTTGCATGCGATGCGTTCGCGCGGCTACAGCATTGCATCACTTCCCGAGACGTCCGACGATCTGATGCAGGATCTGCTTGGACGCGGAAGCTACGACAATAACTATCCGCTGGACCCCGCGCGAGCGATGCGCTTCGCGCGAGCGAACTACCGTAAGATCTACGCTGAGTTTCCGCAACGTCCCGCGCGTCGGATGCAGGATTTTTGGGGTCAGCCGCAAGACTTCGGCTCCAGCATAAAACCCGCGAAGAAGACCGATAAGAAGTTGCTGCCGACGATCGCCGGGAAGATCGTCACCATCGACCAGGAGGAGCCTTGGGGCGATGATCGGGACTACCTGTTTGCCGGGATGGATCTCGGCAACGCGATGATCGCCTTGCAGCCTCCACGCGGCTACGGCATCGACCCAGATGCAATCTATCACACGCCTGACCTGCCGCCGACCCATCACTACACTGCATTTTATCGCTGGCTTGGAGCTCCGCGCGCGGAAGGGGGCTGGGGCGCCGACGCAATCGTTCATATGGGCAAGCACGGAACGCTGGAGTGGCTTCCAGGCAAAGGAATAGGGCTCTCGGAAGAATGTTTTCCCGACCTCCTGCTGGGCGATCTGCCTCTCGTCTACCCGTTCATCATCAATGACCCGGGAGAGGGCAGCCAGTCTAAGCGGCGGGCACATGCAGTCATCATTGATCACCTGACGCCGCCGATGACTTCCGCCGAAACCTACGGATCGCTGGCGGAACTCAACCAACTCGTCAACGAGTATTACGCTGTCGAGAAGCTTGATCCCGTGAAGCTCCCCTATTTGCAGCAGCAGATCTGGCGCTTGGTCGAGAGCACGAATCTAAAGGCTGATCTTGACTTGAAGACGATGATGACCCGTGAACGCGGCGACCACAGCCACGAGTGGGATGACACGCTGACACCCGAGGGAATTCCAACGCAGCTTGCCTCCATGAACGGGAACGAGGTCGCGCATCTGATCGAGGATCTCGATGGATATTTGTGCGAACTGGGCTTGGCGCAGATCCGAGACGGGCTCCATATCCTCGGCCAGATGCCCCCGCTTCCGGAGATGTTGCGTTCGCTCACACGGCTTGCAAACCCAGGCGTCCCGAGTTTACAAGCCAGTCTTGCTTCGTCGCTCGGCTTCGATCTGGCGGAGCTCCTGGACAAGCCCGGTGAGCGTATTGCGCCGTATTGCGAGTTGCTGGGCCAGCCATGCCACACGCACGCCGATGCGCTCGAGATCCTCGACCGCGCCATGCTTGATCTCTATACGATGCTTGAGACCTTTGGCTTCCGCTCAGCAGCGGTTCAAGAGGTGGAGCGGGCGGTATTGGGGCTTGAATCGCCCGGTATTACCGCGGCACTCGTCTTCGCATGTGACGAACTGGTTCCGAGACTGGAGCAAGCCAGCGATGAAATTGAGCATCTGCTTGACGCGCTTGAAGGGAAGTATGTTCCTGCCGGGCCGGCTGGCGCGCCAACTCGAGGTATGGCGCACGTTCTGCCAACCGGACGTAACTTCTACGCCGTTGACCCGCGAGCGCTCCCGTCGCAGGCAGCCTGGAATGTGGGCCAGCAGCTTGCCCGCGAAGCTGTCGAACGCTTCCACAAAGAAGAAGGGAAATACCCGGAGATGATGGGTCTCAGCGTCTGGGGGACCTCGCAGATGCGGACGCATGGCGACGACATCGCGCAGGCGTTCGCCCTGCTCGGGGTGCGGCCTGTTTGGAACCCACAATCGCGGCGTCTTGAGGGGGTTGAGGTCATCCCACTCGCGCAGCTTGGCCGCCCTCGGGTCGATGTGACCCTGCGGATCAGCGGTTTCTTCCGCGATGCTTTCCCCCACCTGATCGACACGTACGACCAGGCAATTTCAATGGTGGTCGAGCTGGATGAACCACTGGATCAGAACTTTGCACGCAAACACTATCTTGCCGAACTGGAGATGAAGAAAGATATACCGGCGCACGAAGCAGAAGCCCAGGCCCGCTATCGCATCTTCGGGTCAAAACCCGGCTCCTACGGCGCAGGGATTCTACCGCTCATTGAGTCAGGGAACTGGAAGGGGGATGACGACTTTGCGAGGGCTTTTCTCGCCTGGGGTGGATACGCCTATGGCAAAGGCGCAGACGGAGTCCATGCACAGCCGATCTTCGCTGAGCGCCTGAAGTCAATTGAGGTCGCTTTGCACAACCAGGACAACCGCGAGCACGACATCTTCGACTCTGACGACTACTTTCAATTTCAAGGTGGCATGATCGCGTCCATTCGTGCGCTCAGCGGGAATCAGCCCAAGGCTTACTTTGGTGATTCGTCTCGCCCCGAAGCGGCACAAGTCCGAGACTTGCGAGAGGAAGCGCTCCGTGTCTACCGATCGCGTGTAGTGAACCCAAAGTGGATCGAATCAATCAAGCGTCACGGCTACAAGGGCGGCCTGGAGCTTGCGGCGACCGTCGATTACATCTTCGGCTTCGATGCCACAGCGCAGATCGCACCGGACTTTATCTATGAAGGATTAGCGGAACACTATGCGCTCGACCCTGCGATGCGCGAGTTTCTTGGCGCCTCGAATCCCTGGGCTCTCAATTCCATCGCGGAGAGACTGCTTGATGCCGCACGGCGTGAACTCTGGGAGAATCCTGCGCCGAGCACGTTGGAAGCCTTGAGAGGCGTCTTGCTCGAAGCCGAGATGCAGCTTGAATCCCGGGGAGAACAATCTCCCGCGCGCTTGCGTGAGGCCGTCCGATGAGACCCGTCGCCTATCCCTTTTCCGCCATCGTAGGTCAGCCCGAGATGAAGCTTGCCCTGCTGCTGGCTGCTGTCGATTGGCGCCTTGGTGTTCTACTTCGCGGCGATAAAGGTTCAGGAAAGACTACTGCTGCGCGTGGACTTGCGGCACTCCTGCCGGCTCAAGCACCATTCATTAACTTGCCCATCGGGACGACCGAAGACCGCCTGCTCGGGGGGCTTCATCTTGAACGGACTTTGCAAGGTGACCCTGTCCTCAAGCCCGGACTGCTGTCCGAAGCAAACGGTGGGGTGTTGTATGTCGATGAGATCAATCTGCTCCCCGCGCATCTGGGGGATGCTCTGCTCGATGCAGCGGCGAGCGGAGTTCACGTGGTGGAGCGCGAAGGGATGAGCGCCATGCATCCGGCGGAGTTTGTGCTGCTTGGCAGTATGAACCCGGAAGAAGGCTCGCTGCGTCCTCAGCTTCTCGACCGCTTCGCGCTCTCCGTCATGGTTCATGCGCCGCTCGATCCCAAGGAACGTCAGGAAGTCATGCAGCGCAGAATCTCGTTCGAACGGGATCCGAAAGAGTTCACCTCGGAGTGGTCCGATACGCAGGAAGCCCTGCAGGCAAGGATCTCCGCCGCGAGGGATGGACTCCCTGCGATCACGTGTTCCGACGAACTCATGGCGCACATCAGCTCCGCAGTTTGTGCGCTCGGCATTCGGTCCATGAGAGCCGATCTCGCCGCCCTCCGCGCGGCCAATGCTTGTGCTTCCCTCAACGGCGACCCATGGGTGACCGTTCAGCATGTTGAGTCCGTGCTTCCTCTGGTACTGGATCATCGAACATCCGAACGCCGGCGCTCGGCGCTCCCTTCCAGCCATCAGCGACCGCCGCAATCGAACGTGGCGGAGTCAGAGACTGGGGCTGTCGGACAGCCTTCTACCAAGCCTGCAGAAGAGCAGATCTTTGCTCCACTAGCGTCCAAAGCTCCGTTCTTAGAAACCCTGCTGAGCGGGGATCTCGTCGGAGCGCGCGCGCAGGAGTCGATTTCAAAGTCGAGGCAGGTGACCGGGAGCCGGCAGTCAGATCTTCCGATCGAGCTCGACCTTCGCGCCACTCTGAGTCATGCACTGCGTGAGACGGGAGAACTGAAGCCGCGCCTTGAAGATCTTCATACACGCGTGCGCAAACCACGTGCAGGGACGCGCTTCCTCTTCGTAGTCGACTCCAGTGGGTCGCATGCAGCACAACAGCGGATGCGTCTTGTCAAAGGCGCCATATCGAGCCTGCTGACGCGCTCCTTCAAGCGTGATGATGAAGTCGCGATGATCGTCTTTCGTGGCACTTCGGCGAACGTCATTCTGGAGCCGACCCAGATACTTTCCGACGCTCTCGCTACACTCGAATACCTCCCCACGGGAGGTCGTACGCCGCTGGCCGCTGCTCTCCGGCACGCGGAAAGCTATCTCACTCCATCGACGCTCCTGGTGTTGCTATCTGATGGCCGTGCCAATATCGCTTCTGAAGGAGGAGACCCCTGGCAGGAGGCTCTTGTCGTCGCTCGGCGGATAAGTTGCAACGCAATGGTCGTCGATACAGAGATCGGTGAACAGCGCCTGGGCCAATGTGTGGAGCTTGCAGAGACGCTCGGCGCACGCTATGTCTCTCTTGAGAACCTAGGCGAGATGGAACATCTTTCGATTCACTCTGAACATGAGACACAGGGAGTTTAGCTTGCAACAGGCTCTAGGCACTTCGATCGTCCTCATACTAGGCGGAGTTCGCAGCGGAAAGAGCCGCTACGCACAGCAGCTGGCAGAGAACTCTGCGCGAGTGAAATTTGTTGCCACCGCAGAGGGCCGTGACGATGAAGAGATGCGCCGCAAGATTGAACGTCACCGCGCAGATCGTCCGGCTCACTGGATAACGGTCGAAGAGCCACTCGCATTGAGCGATGTCATCAACGCAAGCGAAGACGACTGCGATGCCATCCTCATCGATTGTCTTACCCTGTTCGGCGCAAATTTGATGGAGCGTCATAGGGCTGACGAGAATCGACTCCAAGCCGACGTCGAAGAGCTCTGTCTCACATTGCGCGCCTCCTCTCGTAGGGTCATCCTTGTCTCGAACGAGGTGGGCAGCGGCGTTGTGCCGGCTTACCAACTCGGTCGCCGCTTTCGCGATGTTGTCGGTGAAATCAACCAGCGAGTCGCAGTGGTAGCCGATACGGTGCTTCTAATGGTCGCGGGCCTACCGCTATGTCTCAAAGGTGGTCACTGATGACAGGATTTCTCATTGCTGGAACCTCGAGTGGCGTGGGCAAGACCACAGTCAGCCTTGCCGTCATAGCAGCTCTACGCCGTCGAGGTCTGAGAATCCAGCCATTTAAGGGTGGGCCGGACTTCCTGGACACAGGCCATCACACCCGCATCGCGGGACGCGCGAGTCGCAATCTTGATAGCTGGATGCTCTCTGCCGATGCGAACCGCGACGTTGTGCGTCATGCATCCCATGATTCGGATGTGCTTCTGGTCGAAGGCATGATGGGACTCTTCGACGGCAAAGACGGTCAGACGGAAGCGGGAAGCAGCGCAGAGATCGCAAAGCTTCTGGAGCTTCCCATCATCCTGGTTCTGGACGCCAGCAAGACCGCTCGCAGCATCGCAGCGGTTGTGCTCGGCTTCGAGCTCTTCGATCCGGAACTTAGACTAGCCGGACTCATCCTGAATCGAGTGGCCAGTGAACGGCATTTCCGGATGCTAGAGGCGGCGATCAAGTCTTCCTGCAAGACGCCGGTGCTCGGATGGCTGCCACGCTCCGTCAGGATCACCATTCCCGAGAGACATCTCGGTCTGCAGACTGCAGAAGAGAGCGAAACCGGTGCTGATCTGGACGAACTCATCCGTACCTTCGCGCAGCTTGCTGAGCAGCACATCGACCTTTCTCGTCTTCTCGATCTCGAGTGTGGACTGAATCTTGCTGATAAATCTTCGCAATTGCGCGAAGAACTCAAGGATGGTGTTCGCATCGGGATTGCCCGAGACCGAGCCTTCTCCTTCTACTACGAGGATAATCTTGACCTTTTGCAGGAAAACGGCGCAACGCTAATCCCGTTCAGCCCGATCCATGATTCGGCTCTTCCATCAGGGCTTGATGCTCTGTATTTGGGAGGAGGATACCCAGAGCTTCACGGTGCCGCGATCAGCCGTAACGCGAGCATGCACTCATCAATTCGCGAGTTCGCCGCGTCGGGTAAGCCGGTCTACGCTGAATGCGGAGGGATGATCTTTCTCGCGCAGCAACTCAAGACGCTCGATGGTCTCACTTATCCGATGGCCGGAGTGTTGCCTCTCGAGGTCGAAATGACAGGGAAGCTTGTTGGCTTCGGATATGTCACCCTGGAACTTACTCAGGACTGCCTACTCGGACGGGCAGGCACAAGCATTCGCGGACACAGCTTTCATTATTCACGCATCAGCGCGCAGTCTGAGATTTCGACCAATTACCGCGTCGAATACTCACTATCGGGTCGAGTTGAAGACGAAGGCTACTCAGTCTCCAACGTGCTTGCCAGCTATGTCCACCTGCACTTCCGAACTCAGCCCGCCATAGCCCAAAACTTTGTCGATGCGGCAATCGTGAGCCGCGACTCGTGCGGGGTGACTCAATGACGCCCCTCAGCGAGAGCGTCGTGCTTGATATCACATACGGGATTGAGGCTCCGGATGAGCTCTGGCGTGCTCGGGCAAGAACGCATCTGGATACACTTACAAAGCCTCTCGGCAGCCTGGGCCATCTCGAGGACTTGGTTTCCCAACTGGCCGCGATTTGCCGTGCCAATCCTGTTGTGCCTCTGAGCAAAGCCGTGTATGTGTTTGCTGCCGATCACGGCATCACCGTCGAAGGAGTCAGTGCATATCCAAGTGCCGTGACTCTTCAGATGGTGCTCAACTTCCTATCGGGCGGTGCGGCCATCAGTGTCCTCGCACGCTTGCACGGTGTCGCGCTTCATGTAGTCGATATGGGAGTCGACACGGACTTTCAAGACGTGGCAGGGCTGCACCACCGCAAGGTACGCAGAGGGACGCGCAACATGCTCCGCGAACCTGCCATGACCGACGGGGAGCTTGCGCAAGCGATACGAGCAGGCGCGGAGCTTGCGCACGAAGCCGTCGCTGTAGGGCATACAGTTCTGGCGGTCGGCGAAATGGGCATCGGCAATACGACTGCTGCGAGTGCCATCACCTGCGCCCTGACTGGGGCGTCCGCGCTACATGCAACTGGACGGGGAACTGGTCTCGATGGTCAGGCCCATAAACGCAAAAGATGCGTGGTGGATGCGATCATCAACAAACACTTCACACAACTCCCGGTACAAAGCCCTCTCGATGTCCTCCGCTGTGTTGGCGGCCTTGAGATTGCGGCGATGACCGGCATGATCCTCGCGGCGGCTCGAAGTCGCACCGCCGTTATGATCGATGGATTCATCTCAACCGCCGCCGCGTCTCTTGCGGTCGCAATGGAACCTCGAACCTGCGGCTATCTCATGGCAGGTCACCGCTCGAAAGAGCCTGGTCATCGCCTTCTTCTTGAGCATCTCGGACTGAATCCGATCCTAGATCTGGAGATGCGCCTCGGGGAAGGAAGTGGCGCCGTGCTGGCGATGCCGATTCTGGAATCGACCGTTGCGCTCTATACGCAAATGGCTACCTTCACCTCGGCAGGTGTCAGCGAGGCTTCTGTATGAGCGCAGTCAAATACATACGCGGCGTGGCGTTAGATTTTCTGGTTGCGATCCAATTTCTGACCCGCTTTCCGGTACCTGATCTGCCGTACGACACATGCTCGCTTTCGCGTGCCGTCAAGTTCTTTCCGCTTGTTGGTCTGCTGATCGGGAGTGCTGCTTCGTTGGTTCATCTATTGCTCGCGCCGCACTTTTCCAGATTAGTGACCGCCCTTCTCGTCATCGCGTTCTTGGTGTCAACGACAGGTTGTCTCCACGAAGATGGTCTAGCCGATGCGGCTGACGGCTTCGGCGGTGGTACAAGCCGGGAACGTATCCTTCTCATCCTCAAAGACAGTCGGATCGGCAGCTATGGGGGCGCAGCTCTTTCACTCAGCCTGCTTGCCCGCGTCTGTCTGCTCGCGGCGCTCCCGTTGCCTCTTGTTCCCCAGTACCTCATCGCGAGCCATGTACTCTGCCGCTGGACAACTCTCCCTTTGAGCTATTACTTGGCGCCAGCTCGTCATCAAAGTCAAGAGGGTAGAAATGGCCAAGGCGCTCGCATTGCCCGGCTCACAACACGCGGAGCACTGGTTGTCGGCTCAGGCTGCACCCTCGCCATCTGTATTTTGGTCCTGCGAACCCACGCACTCGCTGCAATCGGCGCAACCGTTCTCGTGACTCTGATCACCGCGATCTACTACCAACGCAAACTTGATGGTTTGACGGGCGACTGCTTTGGTGCCACAAATCAGCTTGCGGAGATTGCCGTCTATCTCACCGGGGCATGGGTTTTATGAAAGAGATCCTCTTCATACGCCACGCCGAAACCGATATGGCAAAGACTTTCTGCGGCCACTCCGACCCGCCCGTAAACCAAGTAGGTTATACGCAGATCGAACGTCTGGTCATGTCAATGCAAGGGACGCCGATTTCAGCAATTTTCACGAGCGATCTCCAGCGTGCATCAAGAACGGCAGCGACCCTTGCTCGCTCCCTCTCTGTTCGCTTGACCACACGCACGGCTTTGCGTGAGATAAACTTCGGCGTTTGGGAAGGTCTCACCTGGAAGCAGGTTGAGACGCTAAACCCAGCTCTCGCCACTCGATGGATCGATGCTTTTCCGCACTGTACCCCTCCACTCGGCGAGTCCTTCGAATCGTTCGAAGCAAGGATCATGGGCGAGGTGAGCTACCTGCTCGAACAACCAGACGGCTGTCTGACCGCAGTCGTTACACACGCAGGAGTCATGCGCGTCGTCCTGCGAAATCTCTGCGGCATCGACGAAAAAGCGGCATGGGCGATCACGACGCCTTACTGTTGCGCTTTCAAGTACGTTCCGGATGCTCATGACGGGATGTTCCTGCGGGAGGTGCTCGGATGACAAATCGCCTCGTTGACGCGATCCACACAATAGAGCTCGCCGCATGGAACTTTGACTCTTACGAATTTCGCCCAGAGTCTCTGACCCTCAAAATAGCTCGCGATGCGTGCAAGCGTGTTCTTCGCCGTCCGCTGGATTTCTCATTGACCGCAATCTGCGAAGAGCATACCCAACTCATTCTTCAGGTCCTCGATCTTCAAAGGGATCGCCCTGATCTGCATGCGGAGATGCTCGGCCTTGAGTGGTCAATGGCCGTGGTGGATCTTCGGCGCCTTCTCGCGTTTCAGCGTCGACTTTCATTTAGCGCGTCGCTGCCAGCTATGAAAGTGCCCGCGCAGGAAGATTGGAACGGCCTCTTCGATATCGCCTTTGCGCCTTCACGTTCCGTCGCCTATGACCTAGTCCACGATGAACTCAACAGGACTCTCACGCTGCAGTCAACAAATCCCAATGTGCACCTTCGTGTAACCCGCAATCCCTCAGCGCCGGTTATCGTTCACGCGGGCAGCCCCTTCTTCGAAGTTGCAGAGTACGCGGGACGCTGGTTTCTTCGCGATGGGTATCACCGAGCCTACAACCTGTTACGCGCCAGCGTCTTCCACCTTCCGGCCGTGATCGTCCACGCCCGAACCCTATCAGAGCTCGGCGCCGTGCTCCCCCGGTTTTTCTCCGAAGACATTCTTCTTTCTGACAATCCTCCTTTCGTCAGCGACTTCCTCGACGAAGCACTGACGATTCAATACGATCGGCCGCAGACGATCAAAACGCTCCGTATCGTCATGGAAGAGAGCATCGCACCCAGATCTTGTAACACGCATTCAGGAGAACAAGCATGAGCATTTCAACCACACGCGGCGATGGTGGTCAGACTGGACTCGCAGGCGGCATCCGCGTATCTAAGGCGGACCTTCGCGTCGAATCCTACGGCACGGTAGACGAACTCAACACCTTTCTCGGACTGGCGCGCAGCAGCTGTCAAGATCCCCAGATTACAGATTGGACAGAGACAATTCAACGCACACTGTTCCGTCTCGGATCCGCACTCGCCACTCCTCCTGAAAGCAAGAAGCAGCCGCCGGTTATCACTGCCGAAGACGTCGCCATGCTCACTGATCTCGTCCATCGGATGGAAGCCATCGAAGGCATCCTCTCGGATTGGTCGTTGCCCGGAGCGCATCCGGAGTCGGCTGCGTTTGAGGTGGCACGCACCGTCTGCCGGCGCGCCGAACGTAACGTAATACGATTCGTCGAAAGCGGCGGCGTCGTCAAACCCGAGATTATTGCCTATCTCAATCGGCTCTCCGATGTCATCTGGCTCTTTGGGCGTCTCATCGAATTCAATGCAGGGGTAGACGCAAGGCTTCGTGATGATACAAAGATCGGTCCGAAATGGTCGAGGGCATGGTAGAGGTGCATTCTGTGTTCAAGACGCAAGAGCGTAACGCCGTGTATCGTGCCATCGCAACCCGGCGCGACGTGCGTCGAGGTTTCGTCGACAAGCCGATGCCCGACGAACTCCTGCGTCGCCTGCTCTCTGCAGCGCATTGCGCCCCATCTGTTGGCCTCATGCAGCCCTCACGCTTCATCGTGATCCGCGACCTGAGTGTTCGCGGTGCCATCCACGAAGCCTTCCTTGAGGCCAATGAACGGGCAACGGCAACCTACTCCCGAGGACGGCGAGAGCAGTATGCAAACCTGAAGCTCGAAGGCATCCTCGAAGCTCCTCAGAATCTCTGCATCCTAAGCAATCCGCATAGTGAGCGTGGTCATCAACTTGGCCGCCACACCATGCCGGAGACGGCAATTTACTCAACTGTCTGCGCCGTTCAAAATCTCTGGCTTGCCGCCCGCGCCGAAGGGGTGGGCGTGGGTTGGGTTAGTATCCTCGATCCTGATCGTCTGCGCGAAATTCTGCATGTCCCTGAGCGTATCGTTCCGGTTGCCTACCTTTGCCTCGGTTATGTCGATAGCTTCGCGGCTGAGCCGGAGTTGGAACGCTCCGGCTGGGAGACTCGCATTCCCCTTGAAGAAGTCATCAGCTATGACCAATACACTACGACAGAGGAGGAAGGCGCGCATTGAAAGCGAGAGCGATCATGGTTCTTGGAACCAGCTCCCATGTGGGTAAGTCGCTGCTGACTGCGGCGCTCTGCCGCATTTTGGCAGATTGGGGAGTAAGCGTTGCGCCTTTCAAGTCTCAGAATATGTCGCTCAATTCGGCCGCAACAGTAGAAGGTCTCGAAATCGGGCGCGCTCAAGCCCTGCAGGCCGAGGCCGCGCGAATCCCTGCCTCGGTCCACATGAATCCCATCCTGCTGAAGCCCGCGGGAGACATGAGCTCCCAGATCGTTGTGCGTGGAAGGATCTGGGGTAACCTTTCCGCTTCGGAGTACCACCAGCGGCGGGTGGAAGAACTACTCCCGCTCGTTCGGGAGAGTTACGACATCCTCGCCGCAAAACATGAAGTGATCATTCTTGAGGGCGCGGGCTCACCCGCGGAAATCAACCTAAAGCAACACGACATTGTCAACATGCGCATGGCCGAGATGGCTAATGCGCACTGCCTGCTCGTCGGTGATATCGATCGCGGGGGTGTATTCGCTTCACTTTTCGGCACGGTTCAACTACTAGATCCGCAGGAACAGGACCGAATCCGCGGTTTCCTTATTAATAAGTTTCGTGGATCTGCCGCACTACTTGAACCCGGCATCCGGATGATGGAGAAGCGTCTCCAGAAGCCCTGCCTGGGTGCAGTTCCCTACATCCCAGACCTTGTGCTCGAAGAGGAAGACAGCGTCGGTCTCGCCGGCGCTTCCGGTGAAGTCACTTTCTGGGACGCGAGCAATGCGCGGGAAAGGCCACTCAGGATCGCAGTCATCGCCCTCCCATCGTTTTCCAACTTCACCGACTTTGACGCCTTACAACATGAGCCAGCCGTCTCACTGAGGTTCTGCCGTGAAAGAGCACAACTTGAGCATGCAGACATTATCCTCTTACCGGGCAGCAAGCAAAGTGTCGAAGATTTGCTTTGGCTTCGCCAAGAAACAATCGACGCGCAGATCATCAATCACGCAAAGACGAAATTGGTCGTAGGCATTTGCGGAGGCATGCAGATGCTTGGCAAGACCATTCACGATCCGCAGGCCATGGAGCACGCTGGAAGCGTAGACGGGTTCGGTCTTCTCCCGATCGTCACGCACATGCAATCTGAAAAGGTAACCCGGCAGGTTAGCGGTCGCCTCTTTGGTTCGACGCTTTTTGGGCAACACGTCCCTGAAATTGATCTGCAAGGCTACGAGATACACATCGGCAAGACCGTCTATGCGGAAGATGCACATCGATTCGCAATACTAAACGGTTCCGAACAGGATGGCTGCATCTCGTCCGACTCCCGAGTTTTCGGAACGTACCTTCATGGAATCTTCGACGACGACTCGTTTCGTCACGCGTTCATCTCCGCCGCACGACGCTTCCAGCATCTTGACCCCGCCGCTAGCTTCGGGAACTGGAGACAGAGGCGCGAGGAGTCCTTCGAGCATCTAGCCAATGTTGTCAGAAGCTCGGTCGACCTAGAGATGATCTTCGATTGGGTCGGCCTCAAGTACAACCCGGAGTATAGCCATTGAATCGCGGTGATCTGATACTGATGGCCTATCTCGCAGACCAACTTGCGGGTGACCCCGAATGGTTTCCCCACCCTGTGCGTCTTATCGGTCTGGGCATCACGCGTGGTGAAGCTTTCCTGCGTAACCCGGATCAAGGAAAGCGGACACAGCTTGTCTCGGGCGCGGCGCTCACAGGGGCGATCGTTGTCGGAACCTATGCTGCGACGCGCAGGATCCTCAGAGAGGCTTACGACCGATCTGGGCTACTCGGGGATTGCTTGGAGATTCTCTTAGCATGGACCTGTCTTGCGGCCCGCAACCTTGAACAGGAAGCAACCTCGGTTATCAACGCGCTCGGAGCGGGCGACCTGGCTTCATCCCGCATCCGCCTCGCGCGCGTCGTGGGGCGCGACACGGAACACCTCAACGCGGCAGACATCTCTCGCGCTGTCATCGAGACCCTGTCTGAAAGCGCATCGGATGGAATAGCGGCTCCGCTCTTCTACATGGCGATTGACGGTGTTCCTATGGCGATGGCCTATAAGGCAATCAATACCTTGGACTCCATGATCGGCCATGCTGACGAACGTTACTTCTACTTTGGCAAGGCAGCCGCCCGTCTAGACGACTTCGCGAACTTGCTGCCCGCGCGCCTGACCGCATCTGCAATTTCGATCGCCGCTCTCTTTTTTGAGGATACTGATGCATTGACCGCGTGGAAGACGTGGCTCCGGGATGGAAGCAAGCACAAGAGCCCGAACGCAGGTCAACCCGAGAGCGCGATGGCTGGCGCATTGAATGTTTGCCTCGGTGGGCCTAACACCTACAACGGCGAGGTAATCCCCGCGGCGCAAATGGGTGCTGAATTCCAAAAAGCATCGGTCGTGCAGGCCAGAAGTGCTGTGCGCCTCATCTCGCTGGTTACAATTCTTTGCGTGGCTTTCAGCATCGTGGTTGCGGCGGCGGTTCAAAGACCGAAGCATTCGGTGATCAAACAATGACCGGCCTCAAGCCTCACAACACTTCTGTCCCAATGCACGGTGGTCAATTGCGTCAGGTCTCGGATCGTTTTTCGATACCGACCTCGGATCTCATGGACTTCAGCGCAAACATTAATCCGGATGGACATCCCCCAAACGTTCTCTCTACGCTGCGTTCTCGGCTAGAAGATATTTCAGTACTTTCCTGTTACCCCGATCTGGAATACGCCTCGCTCAAAGCTTCGATTGCCAAATACTGCTCTCTAACCACGCAGAATCTTGCGGTTGCCAATGGCTTTGTGCCGCTCCTTGAATGTGCAATTCGCACATTCAAGATCAAACGATGCGTGCTCCCTGTGCCTGCCTTTGTCGAGTATCGACGCAGTCTTACACGATGCGGAGTTGAGATCATCCCGCATGTTCTGACTCCTTCCTCTGACTTCCAATATGACGTTCATGCGCTCATCAATGGCGAGCACGATGCAATCGTGCTCGCAAATCCGCAGAACCCTTCGGGCGTCCTGAATCGCAGGAAAGTTATGCTGGATCTAGTCGAGAGTTGCGCGGATCGGAATATCAAGGTCTTCCTCGACGAAGCATTTATCGACTACGTACCTTGCGAATCATTGACGCAGGACGTGAAGCGTTTGAACAACCTGATCGTCTTTCGCTCTTTGACCAAGTTCCACGGTATACCAGGCCTCCGAGTTGCTTATGCGGCGGCAAACCAATCCTTGACGAAATTGCTGAACGAGAATCTCGCGCCGTGGCCGATCACGACGCTCGCTGCGCTCGCAGCCGCAGCGGCGCTCAAAGAAGAGTCCTTTGCAATGATCACGCGACAGCGCAATGAACGAAGAAGAAATCAGCTATGGACTTCGCTGAAGAGGCTAGATCTGCAAGTGTATCCCTCAGCTGCAAACTACCTGCTCTTCCAAGTCCCCGGTTGTCCTGAGCCTCAGACGTTTTGGGAACGGATGATCGTTGAACATCATCTGGTCCTTCGCAATTGTTCGAATTACGAGAGTCTACCGACTAGCCACTTCCGTTGCGCGGTTCGAACGGACAAAGAGAACGAAGCTTTGACTTGCGCATTAGCCGCGGTATTGGGCTAGTTGCGAATACCGCCTTAAATGCAGTTCCATCACCGAAACCGTCAGGCCACTTCGTGAAACGTTGAAAGGATATAGCGCAAGTATGGACTTGGTCAGAATCATCGGTGCCGTAACGGGAGGGTCGGATCTCGAATTTAGCCCACTCCCGCACTTACCAAAGATCTGGAAACCTCAGTGAGGCCGATGCCAGAAATGAACGAACAACGGTCGATTCGGAAGATGGATGGCACATCCCTTTCCAACGAAACATGGGGCACCAATATCTCCTCAGGCGTGCTCATACTCGATATCGCTCCTCCGGAAAACCTCGCCCAGAGGTCGACCAATGACGCATAGTGAAGCCCAGCCTGGCACCGTCTACCTCGTCGGTGCTGGCCCTGGGGCTCCCGACCTCCTCACCCTTCGTGCCCTGACCCTCCTGCAGACCGCGGACGTCGTCCTTCCCGACGATCTTGTCTCCGCCGAAATTGTCGCGCTGGCCAGCCCAACTGCAGTGGTCATCCCTGTCGGAAAGCGCTGCGGTCAGCCTCGCATTACTCAGGCTGGAATCCACGAGCTCATGCTCCTGCACGCTGGCAGGGGGAAATCTGTCCTGCGTCTCAAGTCCGGAGATCCCCTAGTATTCGGACGCGCCAACGAAGAGATCGAAGCACTCCGGAGCTCACATGTCCCGTTCGAGATCGTTCCCGGTATCACCGCTGCCTTTGCTGTCGCTGCCGCCCTAAAGACCCCGCTTACAGATCGCAACTCTGCATCAAAGCTCATCCTGGCCACCGCACGGCACGCTGAAGACAAGTCCACCGCCGTCCTATGGGAGGGATCATTCCCCTCGCAGTCAACTCTCGTCCTCTACATGCCGGGTCGCGACTTCGTTACCCTCAGCGCATCGCTCATCGCCTCCGGCATTCTGCCGGCTACCCCTGTCGCCGCCGTCTCGAAAGCATCGACGCCCGAGCAGCACGTAGTCTCTACCACCGTCTCCGAACTCCCAACATCGCAACCCGGACCGACTCCACTATTGCTTCTCATAGGCCACGCTATTCGAGTCTAGGTGGGTCCCGATTATGTCTGCTCGCTCACAAATCGAGGTCGTTTCACTCAACCTGGCGGACGAACCCTAAGCGTGGCCACTCAAGTCAGAGCCATTCCATTTCGCGCCTTTGCAGTCGCAGCGGTTCCATACGATCTGCTTACCATCTACATATCCCTAACGCGCCAGAGGAGTAGTGCAGAGTGTCGTATACGCACGGCTGCGAACCAATAGCAGTGGACCTTCGTCTGCGGAGCACTGCCGGCACGGCACCAGAAATCTGGTACTAATCAATAAGCGCCACCGAGTCTTGTGTCTATTTAAAGAGCGAGTAAATCCGCGCTCGCAGCCAGCTTCTGCCAATATCTCCTTGCGTCCGTTCATGCCAGATAAGGCGATAGTCAAAGGAGGTGTCGGCGTCCAGCGTTATCAAAGTGAGCGATGCCGATGCTGCGAATCTCTGGCCCAGACGGGAAGGCAAGAGAATTACATGATCGGTGTCGGCCAGCAGCAGGGGCGCGGAAGCGAAATAGGGTGTCCGCATCGCAATTCTTTTTGCCGGGTGCCCGAGTTTGGTGAGGACATCATCCCCCTCCAGCCGACTTCCTACTGGGTACAGCAGCACAATCTGTGGGTATGCGGAGGCCTTTGCTGGATGTAGGCTGCCATCCTTTCGAAGTGTCTGCAGTAGCGGATGTCCGTGGCGAACGAGGCATGCGTAGCATTCCGTGTAAAGAGTCCGTGAGTGAAAGTTCTCCGGCAAATTGCTTTCGACATCGAGGGCTAGATCAAGTTTACCAGTTTCAAGATCTTTCAAGGTTTGGTCGCTCCATGGCGCTACCTCAACCGTGATGCCAGGCGCCTCCACGGCGAGTGTCTTGATCAGTGGAGTAAGAACAACTGCAGTTCCGTGGTCCGTCGCCGCGATGCGCAGTGACATTTGGGTGCTTTGGGGTTCAAACGTTTCTTTCTCAAAGAGTAAAGAGAGAGCGTCGAGTGCTTCCGTCAGTATCGGTCGAAGCAATTCGGCCCTTGGCGTCAGCGTATTACCGTGGCGTCCCCTGACCAATAGTGGGTCACCGAGACACTTACGCAATTGTGCAAGCACTCTGCTGGCGGCGGGCTGTCCCATCGCCAAAGCCTCTCCCGCCCTGGTTACACTGCGTGTATCCAGCAAAACATGCAGCATGCGCAAAGAACGCATGTCGAGGGTATCGATTGCATTATTCAATTTGTGCATGGATGGTATGCGCTCAGCGCCATGGGATTAATATCGTGCTTTCGCCATACTAGTGGAATGACAGAGTTTGTGTTCCCCGACTCAGATTCAGAGCCGAAGAAGAGACAAGCTGGTTAAAGCGACGGTCACTTGCCGTCAGAGCCATTGGGTCGGAAGCGCCAAAAGGGAGACGTAACTGGTGAAGCTCATAGCCATCGAAGAACATTTTGTCACACCGGATATCGCCAACGCGTGGGAAAGCTCAGCCATCGGTCAAGAGGGAACAAGCAGCTTCGATCAGGGTGAAGTCGGTCAGCGACTCGAAGACCTCGGAGAAGGCCGGCTCTCCTTAATGGACGAGAGCGGAGTCGATGTTCAGGTGCTCTCGGTCACGACGCCAGCTCTGCATAATCTTGACGCAGAGGAGAGTGTGCGGCTGGCACGGGAGACAAACGACTTGGTCGCCGCGACGATTGCCCAAAATCCGGCTCGCTTTCAGGGATTCGCCGTTCTGCCGATGCCGTCGCCTGACGAAGCAGCGCTCGAACTGGAGCGTGCCGTGACAAAGTTGCGTCTGGTTGGCGCGATGGTGTGCGGCCGTACGCGCGACAAGAACTTAGACCACCCTGACTTCCTATCGATGTTTGAAACGGCCGCGAAGCTGAGTGTGCCCATCTTCGTACATCCTCAGATTCCGCAAGCGGCGGTTCGAGCAGCATATTACTCTGGCTTTGGAGAGCGGGTCGATACAGCGCTGGCTACCTTCGGTCTCGGGTGGCACTACGAGGCTGGTATCCAGTTCGTGCGGCTCATCCTAGCGGGCGTGTTCGATCGATTTCCGAATCTACAGATCATTCTCGGCCACTGGGGGGAAATTGTCCTCTTCTATCTCGAGCGGCTCAAATCGCTTGGACGCGTGGCAAAACTCGAACGTCCGGTGGAGGAGTACTTTCGGTCGAATCTGTACGTGACCCCGAGCGGAATGTGGAGTGAATCCTATCTACAGCGTGCCCTAGAAATCGTAGGGACAGAGCGTATCTTGTTCTCCACCGACTACCCCTATCAATATCGACCAGGACAACCGGGGCGTTCATTCCTGCTCAACGCCGGCTTATCATCAGAAGTGCGAGGGCTCGTCGCTCATGGAAACTGGGAAAGATTACTTAGCCCAGGTCGTTGGTAGAACGCCATTTCCACAGGGGATTGCCTTCGTCGTGGCTAGTGAGGCAGCTTGCATTGGCTGATCTCTCTGCCCTGCAGCTTCGATCGGCGCCAAGATGCAAATGCGTGTTTCCAGACGCGACTCAGCGGAGAGCCGAGAGAAAATATGGATTAGCATGCACACTAGCAGTGACCACGCTGCCGTCCGCGAGCACGACTTGTGCGCTTCGTATGGTTTAGCATCCGCTCGCCCAATGCGGATTGCGTCAAGCCGAGGCGCATCGCTGCCCTTTAGAATACGTTCTCCAAGATTTGAACCACCTCTTGCGGAGAGACAACCTCACGCGGGTTCGTGGCCAAGAGAAATTCCGTCATTGTGCCGTCGGCAATATGTGGAAGATCCTCTCGTTTCACTCCCCAGTCCCGGAGACGATTCTTGATCCCAAGCTTGCGAACTATCTCTCGAATCGCATCGGCAGCCCGTGCTGCCGTTTCGTCTGGCCGATTGGAGTCAGTCTCGACACCCAAAGCCGCCGCGATTAAGGTTTGCCGCTCTATGCTAGCTTCTCGATTGAAATCCATTACGGCCGGAAGCATCAGACATGAAGTCACCCCATGGGGGACTTTGCACCTTCCGCCAAGCTGATGCCCAATGGCGTGACTGAGGCCCACCATTACGTTTCCGAGTGAATAGAGGGACAGACAGGAAGCCGACTGGCACATCCGACGCGCCTCGGAGTCAAGGGGATTGTTTGTTGACTTCACCAGGAATCGGGACAGTAAGCTGAGAGCGTGGATGGCCAGAGCGTCCGAGAACGGTTGATGTTCTGTTGAGTAGATGGCTTCTACGCAGTGGTCTATTGCCCGAACACCAGTGCTCGCCCAGAGCCAAGCTGGCGTTGACTGAGTCAGGTCTGCATCCTGGATTACAACCTTGGGGGCAATCCCGCAGTGTTTGAATTGATACTTTTCGCCCGTCCTCTCATTGGTGGCGCCGGCATAGGAACTGAACTCTGCTCCGGAAAGCGTTGTTGGGAGTGCGATGTGAGGCATAGCCTCCCCCTTCGACAGAGCAGCCACCGGCTTCCCATCCTTCAGTTGCATCCTAAAATCGAATACTTCATCCTCTTGCCGCACGCCTTCCGCTATGCATAGTGCAATCATCTTTGCTGTATCGACGACGCTGCCGCCACCCAGGCTCAAAATTATGTCGGCTTCACACCGCCTCACATCTTCGACGATCCTAAGGGTGTCAGAGATAGGGCTATGAGCCTGAGTTCCCTTGTGAACGCCTACTAGCGTGTCGCCGAGCCGGAACTCAAGCTGCTGTAAGTAAGGAGTGCTCTCCGCAAGTGTACGTCCCGTGATGACGTACACTCTGTGGCATTTGAGCCGCTGTATTTCGAACCGTAAAGCTTGTATTGATCCAGCACCGCAGTGAACCACCTGTAGCGATGGGAAGGTGAACGAGTAGGGTTTAAGTGCCGAATTGGTTCTTGTCACGTATCTCCTCACGTTCTTTTTCTTCAGGTCCCCACAGAATAGCCGAGCCGATTGTAGCTTCCGCAACTGCGGACAACAGAAATTGGAATGAATCCAAGTCTAAAGATTCTTAGCGCCTTTGGCCTTCCAAAGAAGCAACATCTCACCAGAGAAAGGATGTTCCCTCAGGTTTTTGCACGTTAGTTTTGTTGTGATTAATCAGCTCTCGACCAAGCTTCCATTCTCCATTGTTACCTTCTCGTTCTGGCCAACACAGGACTTTGGGTTCCTTACGTAGTGGAGAGGACATGCCGAGCCAAAGGGACGTCTTATCAATGGCTAATCGCCTGCTGGGTCGAATTCCCAAGACTTGCAGCCTGCACGTGATTCTGTTCCAGCAGACCTCTCACGCGTGCAGTTGCGTTGTAGCGCAGATCAGGAGATGTACCGACGACTACTTGATCGGCCGGTACCACTGCCTGGCGGTTCCAAGTGCCGATGGCGTAACCGTAAAATCGCTGCCGGGCAAACAGTGTAGACCAAAGCCGCAAGATGGAGGCCCCAAGGTATTTGCGCGGGCGCGGCCAAGGCAATACCATTTTGTGCGAGTGGTACTTGCGGCCAAGAACATGATCCAAAGAAAAGCGCGGCGGATAAAGGACGCAACGACGCATATAACACCTCCTTGACGATACCGAGCACCACTTACCAAAACGCAAATCGCACTCACGGAGTAACGTGATCTTCGCATCTATGTCTGCATGTCCGAGAATAAGTGGCTGTACCAATACGTCGCGCGGGCTGGACAGAACCGTGTCAGGTGAGGCCTTGTGTTCAGCCCAAAGCAAACATTTCCACTAGAACTTTTCCTCAATCTAGATCGGCTGCGCGGGCACGGCACCGGTTCGATACCAGGTCTGAACAATCATCCCGACTCCAAATGTCGCATCAGAACAGGTCACGTTGGCAAGGGTGCTCGGAGTGCCGTTCAAGTCAAGCGTGACTCGACCAGTACGTGGCAACATTGGCTGATTGGGCAGATCGTATGAGAAGGCGAGGAGGCCAATTCCCTTACCCTGGAGATAACTTAGTAGATTAAGACCTGCCTGATTTGAGCCAGAGTCGCAATACTGAAAGGTATTGCTGCCGTTCGTCGCGGCAATGTCATTTTCCAATGACCACTCGGTTACGATCACGGGAGCGACGCTCGAGACAGAGACATTGCCAAACTTTGCATCCCACCCGACACCGGTCATTCCATTGCCGGTTGCTGTTTGGTCCGGTGCACTGTGAGCGTAGGGGTGGGACGCATACGCAACCTGATGTAGCGGGTCGGCAAGGATCGGAGCTTGATCCAGTTGCTCGGCGTAGTTGAGGCCGTCTGCGATGACCACGTTAGTCGCGCCAGCATTACGAATGATAGTGACCATGTTGTTCATGGCTGTAGCCCACAGTGCCCAATTTGCTGCCGTGTGGTCCAATTCCGGCTCGTTCAGAATTTCAAACATGATGCCGTTGTCGTTCTTGAAGGCGGGTGCAAGCACGTTCCAGGCGTTGCCGGTACCGGCGTTTGGCAAGGGTGTTGGGGTTGCCTCGCCTGTACCACTCTCGTCCTGCACGCTAACGATAACGTTAAGCCCAATCGCGCGCGCGGCTGTCACGCCTGCTACAACCTCGCTCAGGAAGTTAGGATCGTACAAAGATGGCGACGTAGGATCATCTTTATCGAGCGCCGCCTGAGAGACCTGAAAGCGAATAGTATCGGCGCCCCAAGCCTTCATTGAGGCGAGCTCCGCTGCGCTGAAATGATTGTAAGCAGCACCGAAGGCTCCTGTTCGGACCGAAGGTGACGCTACGAAGGCAACGCAGTTCAAACCGTGCGGAGCCCACACTACTCCGTTACGCATAAGATGTGTGCCCGAAACGCTCACATAACCATCTGCGGTTTGCGTCGCGCCCGGCCCTGTGGGTGTGGTGGAACAACCCTGAATCAACACACTGAGGCTTATGGCGAAGACGAGTGCAATCATATGGACACCAGTGCAACATAAGCAGTTTCTAAGTCTCATTTCTATTCTCACTTTGTTGCTTTGTGGTTTGAGGGCCAGGTGTGTACCAACACGCATGCAAAAGGATAACCTCATCCTCAACGCTAAAGCATGATTGGTCGCTTACTCCTGGTGCCGTCGAGCTTTGGCACGATCGTAGTGTCTTACGTCCTATTCGTGCGGTCTGACTCAAACAACATCGAGGTAATAATGAGGTATAGCAACGGAAGCGGCGTCGCCATATACAGTCCGGAGATCCCAGCACCAGATCTCGACTCTTGGCGTTTTAGCTCATATCTCAAAAAAACCTCGTTGAAGTGCGATAGTCACAGCATGGGTTCTATCGCTCGCGCCGAGTTTGTATAGGATGCTGGTTACATGACTCTTCACGGTGTCCTCTCGAATTCCGAGACGATCTGCAACTATTTTGTTTGAGCAACCGCGGGCAATAAGCTGCAGCACATCGAGTTCTCGTTGCGTGAGCGTCTCGGCGCCGGTGTGGTTTGCGAGGTCAAAGGCGACCTCTGCCTGCACATGACGTTCTCCACGATGTACGGCGCGTATGGAGGTCCGTAAGTCTCGGCGCAAAGCTGCCTTCAACAAATAACCCGAAGCACCTGCCTTGAGTGCACGCCCTGCCTGCACGTCCCCGACGTAAGTTGTCAAGACGATGACGCGGGCGCTAGGGTCAAGCGCTCGCAGTTTCTCGATGACGATGATTCCGCTCATGTCCGGCAGCTTCAGATCAAGGAGGGTGACATCCGGTTGCAAGAGCGCATAGAGGGATAGCGCTTCCAGTCCCGTGCCGGCCTCGCCAATCAACTTCATGTCCGATTGGCTTTCTATAATCAAAGATAATCCGTCGCGTACGACCGGATGATCGTCAACCACCAAAATGCGGATTTGATCCTCGCTGTTCACGATCGATACCCTACATACCGCCGGGCCGAGGCGATATGCGCAAATTCATTGTAGCGTTGATTAGAGTCGCATCTCGGGCTCTGGAACGGACAACAAAGTCCGAAAGCCGGACAGAATAGGACGTGGTCTGAAGATGAGGAATTGGGACACCAAAAGCAACCGAACGATTTCAGGCCCCGCTCATGAACAACTCCGTGGAGGAGATCGTGTGCGCAGTCGGTACACCCTCCAGAGGGAGGGTGTTTGTTCTTGGAGTCAAATTCTGTTGTGTCTGCTGCTAGTCACCGGTTTTTCTCGTCGGATCGAAGCCCAAGATCAAGCATTGACGCAGATGCTTCACAGAAAGTGGACAGGAAGTGACGGTGCTCCACAGGGAATTCTTGCTATGGCGCAAACACCCGATGGGCTCCTTTGGTTTAGCAACCCGCGCGGGCTTTATTCGTTCGATGGAATTGCCTTTCGATTGTTCGAACAGGATCCAAGCACGGCAGCTACTCCGCTTCCGAACAGCCACTACCTACTTGCAACTCGAAGCGGTGACCTCTGGTTATTTGCCTTTCATGGGGCGCCTGTCAGGATTCGTGACGGTAGAGTGCGTCTATTTGGGCGGGTAGAAGGTGCTGAACTGCAGGTTCTAGGTTGGCCTCAAGAAGATTCACACGGAACCATTTGGGCAGTTCTGAACGGGCGCCAAATTGTGTATCTCGGACGCGACGAAGAATGGCATCCGCTATCAGACCCTCCCTTGACTGCTGGCCACCTCACAACGCTGTTCATGGATTCCTCGGACACTACCTGGATTGTTATCGACGAACATCTTTATCGCAAGGACTCGTCAGACGTCCAATTCAAAAGGATTGACATTGTGCTATCCGGGGCCACAACCATCCGGCAAGGCCAGAAGAATGATCTCTGGATCTCAAGTTCAGGAGTGGGGGCGCCCGCTTCGCTCGAAGCGAATCTCCTGCGAGTGGATAAAAACGGTTTCGTGCTCTATTCAACGAGAGTGTCTAAATCCGTATCAACGATTCTTCCAGTCAGTGATGGATCGTTGTGGGTTCTAACACAGAGTAATGAGCTGCTGCGCCTTCATCCTTATGCGGGGAGAAAACAATTGGATGCCGAGGTGGAAAGTTCTAACGAGTTCGAGCTGCAGGTTGCGCCCGCTGAACTTCATCAAAATGCACTGCTCTCCGCCGCAAACGGCGGAATCTGGGTTGCGGGTATCGGCGGAGCGGAACAGTTTACGAGAGCTAGCTTAGTGCCAGCGATGATCCCCGCGCCGGTTGGAAATTGGCAGAGCTGCCTGGATTCCTCGGCAGCGCTTTGGATTGCGGATCCGCGCGGTGTTCTCTATCGTCGAGTAAACGGAATCTTGGAGAAGGTTAAAGGTGAAAGAAACGTGGATGCGCTGCTTTGCCAGCGAGATGGATCTTTGATCATAAGCGACGAAAGAGGCCTCGAACTGTTTAGTGGTAGACACATAATGCATCTGCCGCGCATACCCCAGCTTGGTGCCCTCGGTCTCCACAAGCAGTACGTCTATACCGGCGCGACGCATATGCCCGACAAGCGGATTATTGCTGCTGTAGCCGGTAATGCAATCGGCCATGGACTATGGGAGTTGAACGACGGGAAGTGGACAAGATTTCTTCAAGACCCGGACCAGCCCGAGGTGACTGCGCTGCGGCCGGAGGCCGACGGGGGTCTTCTGATCGGCTTTCGAGAAGGCAAAGTACAAGTGTTCCAACAGGGAACTTCGACGGTGATGCCGATCGCCGGAACGCCTCTAGGCGCATTGGGCTTTGCCGACACTGTCTACGGAACCATGGCTTACGGCTCCCATGGGCTTGCTCTCAAGACTGTTTCCACCTTCAGGCGGATCGCGTTTGCTGATCCTGAGAACGGCGTAGGTATTACGGGTGTAGTACAAACGCGGAACGGCGATGTCTGGCTTAATGGCGCGGAGGGCATTGTCAAAATCCCCGCCACGGAGATGCAGCAATTCTGCGTGCACAACGAGCATCTCGTGCAGACCCTCAATGTGCGCGAGGGCAACTTCGTAGGGCCGTCATTAACGAGTCTGTTCAGCGATACGGCACACGTCGATCCGGACGGTCGACTATGGTTCGCCACCGTCAATGGGGTGGTTTCGCTCAATCCTGACAGACCTGCTTCAGCCGAACTGCCGAAGCTCGCAATTCGCCGCATATATGCCGATGGACGGCCAATCGGGAATGGTCTTTCGATCGGCCCGGATGTCGATACGCTGCGACTTCAATACATTGGGGTTGACCTGTCGAATCCTCAGGCGGTCTCCTATCGCTATCAACTCGTGGGGGCCGACCAGAGTTGGCAGGATGTAGGCACACGCAATGAGGCCATATATACGCACTTGAGGCCGGGTAAATACGTGTTTAGGGTGATGGCTTCGAACGCACCCAATTTGTGGACCGCCCCAGTGCAGTCAGTTCCCTTTACTGTGTTGCCGCGCTATTATCAGACCCTTTGGTTTGATGTGCTCTGTGGTTGCGTGCTTTTGTTGCTCCTGTGGGTTGCGGTGAACGCGCGGCTGCGCTTCCTCTCTGCAGACATTCGGATCCGCGCAGAAGAGCGAGCGGACGAGCGCATCCGCATAGCAAGAGACCTGCACGACACTCTCCTACAGGGGGTGCAGGGCCTCTTGCTTGCTTTTCATGCAGCTGCGGAGCGAGTCCCAGAATTTCACGAGTCGAAGCGCGCCCTTGAACATGCCCTTTCGGTTGCGGAAAACATAATTCTCGAGGGGAGAGACCGCGTAAAAGGACTGCGGACGTTGCATGTACCGGGTGACTCTTTGCAAATCGCGCTTGAAGCACTCTCTAAGGACTTGGACCCATCGCGAAAGGTTGTATTTGAAGTGATCCGTTCGGGCAAAGAGCGCTGCCTCTTCCCCGAAGTAGCGGCTGAGAGTTTCCTTATCGCACGGGAAGCTGTAATCAACGCATACCGGCATGCTAAACCTACCAAAATACAGGTCCGCCTAAACTTCGCCCCTCAGGTCTTTAGCTTGGTATGCCTTGACGACGGAAGAGGCATCGAGGTGAAACAGCTCCGAGCGGCAGAGGAAACAGGGCATTGGGGTTTCAGGGGTATGGCTGAGCGATCAGAACGTCTTGGCGGCAGCTTCGAATACAGCTCTGCTCCTGGCAAGGGTACCTTCATTCAGATCTCGCTAAAAGCAGGACTTGCATACCAAGATCATCATTTGCTATGGAGACCCCCACTATAGTGGGGGTTTAGCCCTAGACCATCCAGCGATTCTCTTCTACTGTGTTGCATTGCACTCTATGTGTAGACGTGCAGAAATCTTCCTGCTGAAGAACTGAGCACGCCTCCGGGATCGGACTGAATGCAGGTTACACAACGGATTGAACCGCAAAAGATACAAGGACGGGGCTCAACGGTCACCGTCAAGCCCATCGCGTGCAACCGGAAATCAACATCGCGCCAACGCGGCCTTGGCACCTCAGGTAGTTCAAGACAGTGTCTCAACGAGTTGGCTCTTACACAGGGTGACAAGCATTTCTCAGAACCGCATCGCGCTGGTAATCTGCGGCACTTTCCTGGATCAAGGCCGCGCAAATCTCCTCTCATTGCATTTCTCTTATTGCCTTCTGCGAGACTCTTTGACCTATTCGCCTTCTCTGAGGCTTTCGCTGAAGCTGGGCAACTTCATGAAGAGTCATGGTCCTATGAAATGAGCGCTCTCGTGGTCAACGACGCCCATCTACCACAATTAGGGTTAGGACTTCACGTGGGTGCCGAACGCAGCTATCGAGATCACGAAGGTGACATCGATACTCTGGTGCTAATTGGAAGTGACCACTCTGAAGAAATGAGACATGACCGAAACCTCTACGGCTGGGTTCGGCAGATAAGCAGTTCGTGCCGACGCGTTGTCGCTGTAGGCACGGGAACATTCGTTTTGGCCGAGGCAGGCCTCCTGGAAGGACGCCAGGCCACAACGCATTGGCGATTGCATAAACAGCTAATGCTCCGCTACCCCAGGGTATCTGTGCAACCAGAGATCCTCTTTGTGCGCGATGGGAAATTCTTCACTTCTGCTGGTGGATCCGCTTGCCTCGATTTGGCACTACGTCTCATAGAGGAAGACTTGGGCAATTCGATCGCGTCGAGCGTAGCCGGGATCATGGTCCTATTTGCAAAAAGGACGGGCGGTCAGCCTCAGATCAGCGCAACCCTCTGCGCGCAAAAGAAGGGAGGCCATGTTTTCGGTGATTTACTCGCCTGGATGGCCGATAACGCACATAGGGAACTGACCATCACTAAACTGGCTAAGCGAGCAGCGATGAGCCCCCGCAACTTCTCGCGGACTTTTGTACGGGAGATCGGAACGACACCTGCAAAACATATTAAAGCTCTTCGTGTTGAAGCAGCGCAAAGAGAGCTGGAGGCAGGTACGACCAATTTAACAAAGGTGGCCGAAGTGAGCGGGTTCACTAGCACGGAGACACTGCGTCGAGCATTTCTTGCAGAAAAAGATATAACTCCGGGCAAGTTCCTGGCCACCATGACATAGCTGGAGAAAAACCAAGCATAGACAAACCACCATCAGCCGATACTCTTGCCCCACGCTTTGTGCCCGCTCTTAGCAACAGACTCGTGCAAATCCACCCAGATTTACGGGTACCGCGACCATGAAGTCACGACTTTCAATGATATCTAGGAGCGACGCCGCCCGTAAGGAAGCCTGTTGGCCCATTGATATGTCAGCACGGTAAGAACAGCGAGCGTCATCGTCTCCAATGTGAACTGACTCGTGCTTAGCAATGCGACCTTCCAGCTCTTCCCCTCGTACACCGCGTAAACGAGCGGTGTCAGCAAATGTCTGCGAACGAGAAGCAGAAGAAGACTGAATTGAGCCAGGCGCGCAACGGGCTCGATAGACAGTTTCCTCCAGACAAGATGAGCTGTCACCATAGAAGCTAACACGGGCTCTAAGTAGGAGATGTAAGCAGGCACGAGAACATGGATGCCATAAGGAATGGCATAAACTTCATCATGGGCCAAATAGGAAAAGTGGTGGAGCACTGGAACAAACGCTTCATTGACCAACGGCTTAAAAAGCCTAAAAACAAATAGGTAAACAATAGCTGATCCAAAAACTCTCGGCCAAGGCTTCATAAGCAGCGGATTGAAGGCGACAACGAGGAGGGCGAGCAACAGCAAAGGCAAGATTTGCGGCACGTTTGCCAAGAAAGCATAACGATACGCGGTGGTCACCACTCCTGTCATAACTGGAACACGTAATAGCGACTCGCGGATGCCGGCGATCAGAACAAACAGGATGATCCATCGTTTAGCGAATGAAAGTGTACCGAGTTCCTTGCTGGCGGCCGAATATAGGAGAATCGTGCCTAAGGAGATGCCGGCTACGTTGACCGACTCCAACCATCCCGATCCTGGATAGTGTGAAGGGAAAGGAACGTGAAGCACCTGCAACATGACGACGTGAACACTCAGCGCACACAAGAGTGTAAAGCCCATACCAGCGGCCAGGCGCAGCGGTTGTAGTGCCCTTCGGCCTAGAAACACACCCTGCCGGATACTCATAATAGCCTCCTTCATTACCACCTTAGCCTTGTGTCGGCGAAGCTCCCTACTGCGACCATAGGTCGACAGAGCCGTGCACGTGTTCTTCTTATTCAACCACCGGCGTGCCCAAACATCTGCTCTTATTCTTTCGTGCTCTTCCAAAGGTCTGTGGAAAGCTCATTTGAAAACCCGTTTTGATGATTGCTTCATAATCCCGGTACTGCGCTAACCAACACTTGAAAGGCTCAAGAAACAAATCAAGGGGACGCGTCATTGAGCTCTGCAGCCGGCAGTCTCGCCTTCGGTGCAGCACCTTTAGGGGTGCAGGCGACTGCGATCAAGCCGTGACACAAGGGTACTAGAGCCCGAGGAGAAAAGACTTCAGCGGTTTAGGGCAGATCAGTGCTAAGAAAGATTCAATCCGCAGTTCTCAACTCTCCATCACAAGAGCTATGCGTGCGGTCGAAACCCTCGCAGCAGCGCAGCTTAGCGCAATGAAGTATGTGAGGACTAATCTGTTAAAACGAACTGCCTCACAAACGGCCATATATGCATCAAGAATGGCCACTCAGCCTGAGAAAGTAGCCACAACTTGTCACTAAGGACGTGCTTTTTGTCTGCATCATGAGTGCGGACGTATCTTCACGCACTGTACAACTTAACGAAGCGCAGGAAGGTGACAGGTATTCAATGAAAATAGAAGTGACTGAGACACTAACACCTGTTCATAGAGGTGCCAATGTAGACACATCTCTCGTTTACATGGGTAATATCATGTCGTTCCTTGTGAATGGATACGACACTCGTGGTGCATTTGGGCTGGTTGCCGCGCATGCTCGGCAAGGAAGCGAACCACCGCCGCATATCCATCATCGAGAGCATGAACTTTGGTACATCCTCGAAGGTGAGGTTGAATTCTTTTGTGAGGGAGTGGAGCATAGCATACGTGTCTGCCGGGGTGAGGTCATCCTACTACCGAAAGCAAAAGCTCATGCAGTGATCTACCACTCTTCTGAAGTTCGCGTTCTTCTGATAGGGTATGCGGGCAGTAGTGAACATGTGGCTTTTGACACCTACTTTCGGGAAATGGCCAGCGGACCTGCCACGGATATGCAACTGCCTGGCAACAGTACGACATATGCCACAGCAACTGAGCTCCAGGCTTTTAACGAAATTGCCGAGAGGAATGGTTTCTCATTGCTTTCGCCGGAGGAAGCCGCACAGCGACTACCCAGCTATCCTGGCTTCGGCTAAAGACCGCCTGAAGACGGTTGATAATTGCGAATTTGCACGGCGTGCGCTCCGAATTCATGATCATAGAGCGTGAGTGCCCGGCAGAATAAGACGCTAAAGAATTCTGCCGGCTCGGACGTCGTGAGACTCCAAGAGAGTAGTCCAGCGATGGAATCCAAAACAGCGCCGAGAGTTGTTCACGAATGCGAACGGTGCGGTGTCATGCTGACGCCCACAGAGGCAGGTCAAGGTGTAAATGTGACCGGCATTGTCACATGCAGGGCATGTGGATCCTCTGGACCATTGCGGGTAAGGATTGTTGTGGGCACTGACGAGCAAGGTGGGTAATGGAAAGTGTCCCCATTTGTTACTTGTGCACTGACGAGGCGTCGGGTACACCCGCCGGAGCTGGCACATTGCCCCCTAGGGCTTCAGAGCAACTCATCGGGATCATCGCACAAGGACAGTGCCTGGCTACTTTGAGTAATAGGGCGGTGGACTAGCACATTAGCGTTGAATGTAGCCGGAGTGTCGCTTGAGCAAGATGCTTCACCTTCTCGGACACACCTATTAGAAAAGCGAGGAAATCTAGATGATCTTCTCTGGAGTTGGGAAATGTGTACTGGCATGCGCAACGGTTTCCATGCTTGTTCCTACATACGTTCATAGCCAAGCGACGAACGAAAGGGCCGGCGTTGTGGGGGTGCGAGGAAAGGAACTGGTGCGGGATGGGAAGCGATGGATCCCACATGGTTTTTATCAGATTGCCTTTGAGGTCGCGCCCCGCAACCTTGGGCGCGCCGATCACCCCTTCTGGGCTACTGCATACAATCATTACACTCCCGAAGAGTACAAAGAAATGCGTGAAGCCGGGGCAGACTCGGTTCGAATACAGATCGCGCAAGCCGGTGCAGACCCGCAAAGCCCAATTTTCGATGAGGCATTCTTGGAGAAGGCTCTGGGAGCTGTCCGATCGGCCCGGCAGGCGGGACTTACTGTCATCGTCTGTGTACAAGCTGAGTCGCACGTTCCAGGTGATAAACCTATCGACCTGCCTGGAGAGGGCACGCGTCGGGTTTGGCTGGAGATAGCGCCAGCCTTTGCGAACGACCACGGCGTTGTATTCGAGCTCCTTAATGAACCCCGTCCTCAGCCAAGCCCGCAAAACTGGAAGAAGTGGGGAGCAGCTATGACGCAGACTCTACTAACGGTACGTCAAACGGGAGCGGGAAATGTAGTCATCGCGGACGGTCTGGGTGTAGGACAGGTGCTCGATGGAGCACCACTGCTGCTAGATCCTCAAGTTGCATACGCTTCACACCCCTATCCGCTTCAGCAACATGGCCAAACACGCCAAGCCTGGGACGAAAAGTTCGGGAAGTTCTCCCGTAGAGCGCCAGTGATCATAACGGAGTGGATTTCCGGCGCGTACTTCTGCAATGAAGACACTCCCAACTCCACAGTAGAGTTCCTGCAGTATCTGCAAGAGCACGGAGTGGGTCTGGAGATGGGCATCTGGGATTGGGCGCCAACCGGCTTCGGAAGCGTTCGCCAGGGGTTCCCAAACGCGCGCTTTTCAAACTATGCAGGTCTTGCGTGCCACCAACCGTTCTACGGTCCAGGAAAACTTGTTGAGACCTGGTACACCACCGGTGTTCCCCCTACTAATCCGGAGTAAAGCAGCCTCGTGAAGACGCTATTCTGAAAGATTGGACACGAGTGTGAAATGAATAAGATACTGAAAGCCCCTCTATCTATGCTGGTTTGCCGAGCGAAGCAAAAGCGGAACTCCACTGCACTTCTCTTTGAAGATCAGGTGGGGATTTGCGAAGAACTTATTCTCAGGATAGCCAAGCAGCCAAGCTGAGCCGCGGCCCTCAAAACCTTGGTATTGATCGAGGTGATTGCGTACCGTGCACATGTTGAACATCCCATCTGCCGACGGTTGGCAGCCACGAGCAGTGGCACACCACTGAAGGAAAGAGGCAGACCGCCTAAAAAGAGAGGACGTTCATGACTATGCAGCCAAGAAAACACATTGGAAAAATATTGGCGCTACTCGTGTGACCGTAGACCGAAAAAGTTCCCCAACGCTTTTGTAAGTCGAGGTTGAAAAATCTCACGGCATCCCCCTTGGTACTGCTCCTTTCAGTACCACTGCACAGGAGGGTGCATTCCAAGGGGGCGCACCCTCCCGGTATAAGGTTTTAAGGTGTATTAATTCAGTTGATACTGCGCTACAGCTTCAGGCTGCGCGCGAGCCTTCCATCTGCTTCGGAGCCGGCTTGGAGCTAGAGCCAGAGCCGATCTGAATCTTCACATGTTTCGGCTTAGCCGCTTCCTTCTTCGGCAAGGTGATCGCAAGGACGCCGTTCTCATAACTGGCCTGAGCCGTCTCCGTCTCTACCGTAGAAGGCAGAGTTGTGATCTTCAGCGGTAGATGGCGGTCATTCTTCTTGGCTAATCGGCGGCTCAGCTACGTACCAAGCCTTGTGATCCGACATTTCATGGCAGCGCTGGCAGCTGGTAACCTCCCACTGGAAGTGACATGCAGGACAGAGGCCTGAAGTCCAGAAGGTATTCCACAGATGGCCGCAC
>CAJCHN010000039.1 GCA_903970285.1 Rhodanobacteraceae bacterium
ATCCGGCCAGTCCGCCAGAAAATAGACGTGCAGCGTCTCCACCGGCGCGCCCGCCTGCGCAAACGGATTCGCGGCATACGCCTTGCGCAACTCGTCCGCGCCACGCAGCACGATCCGTCCCGGATACCCATAGACCCGGGCAATCTCCGCCGTCACCCCCGCCGCGACAGCCGCCGCATCCGCCGCCTCAAAGACCACGTTCCCACTCTGAATCAACGTCTTCACCGACGAAGCCCCGGCCGCCGCAAAGATCGCCGCCAGCTCCTTCATCGGCAGCACCGCCTTGCCACCCACGTTGATCCCCCGCAGCAACGCCAGATGCTTCATCGCGCTCTCCTACTGCACTGCGCTCTTCGGAAGGGAACCGAGAATCGGTTGTAGAGCGCGGAAGCTTGGCGAAGCTGCACTTTCCCAGGGATATCGCTTCTGCAAATCGGGCCAGATCATCTGCACGGCCTCAAACTGATCGTTGCCTCCATAGAACCACCGGTCTGACGCGAACCAATCGCCAAAATCCTGTTGAGGAATAGGCTGGAAAAAACAAACGTAATCACCCTCTAATACATCGTCCAGCGCCGCTCCGTTCTCGAAGCGTCTTCCTTCGTCTCGGATCGCACGGTTCATCCAATTGATCAACCGTCCGGAGAGAGTTTGATCCAGACCCACGATCAAGACCTCAGGATGGCAATACTGTTGCCAGAAACCGATCGAATAGGTCCATGGCGCATCAATCACTTCATCATCTGCACGGGACGAGACGCTGATAATGGACACTCCGTGTTCATCAATCCAACGAAGATGATTCCGTTGAGTCTCGTTCCGGCAACGCCTCATGTCCATCCGCTCTTCGCGTGTCATGCTCACCCCTCGCGATACACAATCTTCCCCGCAACCACCGTAGCCTTCACCCGACCCAACATCGACTCCCCATCAAACGGCGTATTCTTCGACTTCGACTTCGACCCGGTCGCCTCAAACCGCCACTCCGCCCCCGCATCGAAGACCACCACATCGCCCCAGTTGCCCGCCCCGAGCGAACCCGCTCGCCCCAGCGAGACTACCTCCGCGGGCCCGGCCGACATCAGCTTCATCACCTGCGAAAGACTCGCTCCATGCTCGCGATGCAGCACCCGCAAACCCAGCCCCAGCGCTGTCTCCAGCCCGGTGATGCCATTCGGCGCCCGCTCGAACTCCACCTCCTTCTCGTGCCTGGCATGCGGCGCATGGTCCGTCGCGATGCAATCGATCGTCCCGTCCAGCAACCCGGCGATCACCGCCAGGCGATCAGCTTCTCTCCGTAGCGGCGGATTCATCTTGGCATCGGTGTTGAAGGCTATCGCGCCAAACTGGCCGCCGCCTACCGCATCATCCGTCAGCGTAAAGTGATGCGGCGCAGCCTCGCACGTCACATGCAGGCCCTCGGCCTTGGCCGCGCGCACCGCCTCCACCGTGCCGGCCGCAGACACATGCTGCACGTGCAAACGCGTTCTTACTCCTTCGGTCGCCGCGATCTCTCGTACCAGCGCGATATCCCGCCGCACGATCGACACCTCAGCCTCCGCCGGATATCCGCGCAGCCCCAGCCGAAACGCCACCGGCCCGGCATTCATAATCGCCCCGTGCGAGAGCCGCGGATCCTCCGCATGCTGACTGATGGGCAGGCCCAGCCGCCCCGCCCACAGCAGCGCCTGCCGCAGCAGGCCGGCATCCAGCACCGGCTTGCCGTCATCCGTAAAGCCCAGCGCCCCGGCCTGCGCGAGCGCCGCAAAGTCCGTCAACTCCTTGCCCAGGCTGCCCACGGTCGCCGCCGGCATGGCAAACACCCGCACCTTGGCGCCCCGCGCCGGCGCCAGCATCCACGCGAGCGTCGCGACCGAGTCGTTCACGGGCAGTGTATTCGGCATGGCCACCACCGACGTAAAACCGCCCGCAGCCGCAGCCGCCGTGCCTGTCGCAATCGTCTCCTTGTAGGTCTGACCCGGCTCGCGCAGGTGCACGTGGATGTCCACCAACCCCGGTGCCACCGCGCAGCCGGTCGCGTCGATCGTCTCGACAACTTCGACGCTCGCAAACCCGCCCGGCGCCTCCACGCCCGCGATCCGGCCATCCCGCAGCAGCAGGTCGCGCGGCGCATCCACTCCATTCGCCGGATCGATGAGACGCCCCCCCGCAATCAACAGAGGGCGGCTCAATGGCCCAGCCCTCCATCACTTCCCGCCGCGCTTCCAGCACCCGCACCGGCAGGCAGCACCACGTCCGGCATCGCGTCCCGCGGCACGCCGTTCGTCTGAACGATGGTCGCCAGCGCCACCCGGTAGGGAAACGCCTGCGCCTCCGGACCGTTCTCCAGCCAGCGCTGGAGGCTCACCTTGAACGCCGCCGGCAGCGTGCCCTCCCAAATGCCCTTGCTCGCAAACAGCCACAGGTGTTGCCGCGTCACCAGCACATCCCGCTGCGTCGTGCGAATTGGCTGACCGGACACATCCTCCGGCGCGACGAAGATCACCGCCCCGGTCTGCGTATCCACCCAGACCATACCTCGCGCTCCGCACGCATGCGGCATGCATCCCTCTGCCGTCACGTACCTTCCCTCGTCCACGTGAACCTGCCCGGGAATTCCGATAAAGAGTTGCACCGTATCGAAGATCGGAAGAAATCGCCCATGATCCTTAATGAACCACTGCCGCTGCGTCAGTGCGCGTTCGATCAGCGCCCTGAACCGGGGATCCCACTTCACGTCCCTGCCCGCGCCTGCTCCCGCCGCAAATCCCTTCAACCAGCTCAAATCGCCAGTCGCAGGCCCCGCCGGCGGCGCTGTAGGAACTGTCGCAGGCTTCGCGGTTGCCTGCCCGTTCGCCGCCCATGCGCTTATCAGTAATGCCGCCGCCCATCCCAGAGCACGCACCCGCATTCGCAACCTCCCGTCAGACTTCGCGCAGTCCATGTGCGCCGAGCGCCCGCACCAGCAACGCGGCACGCACCGCCAGCCCATGGCTCACCTGTTCTTCGATGGCGGATTGCGGCCCGTCCGCCACCTCGCCCTCAATCTCGAGACCCCGTATCATCGGCCCCGGATGCATCACCACCGCTTCCGGCGCCAGCCGCGACAATCGCTCCCGCGTAAGCTGATACCGATCGATATAGGCAGCCAGATCGACCTCCAGCCCGGCCAGCCGTTCGCGTTGAATGCGGAGCATCATCACCACCTGCGATCCCGCCAGCGCCTGTTCGAAGTCGCGCACAATCTCCACCCCCTCACCCAGTGATGCAGCTTCTTCCGGCAGCAACTCTGCCGGCCCACACAGCAGCACCTGCGCGCCCAGCCGCGGCAGCAGCATCGCATTCGAGCGCGCCACGCGGCTGTGCCGGATGTCGCCGGTGATCGTCACCGTCACGCCCCGCAGCAGCTCCGCATCCACCGCCTTTCCCCTCAGCCCAAGCCGCGAGATCATCGTCCGCAGGTCGAGCAGCGCCTGCGACGGATGCTGATGCATCCCGTCCCCGGCGTTCAAGACCGGCAGCCCGGTCGCGCGCTCGAGCACAAACGGCGCACCGCTCGCCGGGTGCCGCAGGATAATGCACTCCGCACCCAGCGCCCGCAGGGTCAGGCCTGTATCCTTCAGGCTTTCACCCTTCTCGATCGACGAGGACTTGTCCGACACCAGGGTCGTCGTTGCGCCCAGCGACTTGGCGGCGAGCTCGAATGAGGTCCGGGTGCGTGTGCTTGACTCGTAAAACAGCAGCGCCACCCGCCGCCCCGCCAGCACCCTTGCCTTGTCGCCGGCAGACATCTGCTCCAGCCGATCGGTCAGCTCCAGAATCCTGCGAACCTCGCCCACCTCGAGATCCGCCACCGTGATCAGCGAGCCAGCTGCTCCCATCGTCAACATCAACTCGCTTGATCCGCTAATTCCACCAGCAGCACCTGCTCGTCACCATCGATCTCCTTCAGCTTCACCTCGATGATCTCGCGCGAGGACGTCGGCACCGAGCGGCCCGTAAACGTCGCCTGGATCGGCAGTTCGCGATGCCCGCGATCGATCAGCACCAGCAGCTGCACGCTCTTCGGCCTGCCGTGGTCGAACAGCGCATCCAGCGCCGCGCGGATTGTCCGCCCCGTGTACAGTACGTCATCCATCAGCACAATGTCCCGCCCGTTCACGTCGAAGCCGATGGCGCTCTTGTTCACCGTCGGCCGCGGCCCCGACGTGGTCAGATCATCGCGATAAAAGCTGATATCGAGCACACCGACATCCACCTTGCGCTTCTCGATCTTGCCGATCAGCTGCCCGATGCGTTCGGCCAGCGGCACGCCCCGCCGCTTGATGCCGATCAGCCCCAGGTTCTCCGCGCCGTCGTTCTTCTCCACAATCTCGTGCGCCAGCCGCACCAGCGTCCGTTCAATCTCCGAAGCCGACATCAGCCGGCCCTTCAGACGCAGCTTCGCAGCCTTCTTTTCCGCCGTTTCACTCATGCCTTCACGCCTTTCCGAAGCTGATCATAGCAGTCCGGAAGGGCCGCTCCGTACGCGCTCACTTGCCCCGGCCAGGCAACCGCCGGCGCGTCTGCAGCAGGCCCGCAAACCCTCCGGCCGCGGTCGTCAACGTCATGACAAACCCCGCCATCACCGCCAGGTAGAACAATCCGAGCCCCGCCCGCACCTCGGGCGAACTCAGAAACCCGATCACCCGCTGCTGCATCTCTCGGCCCTGCTCCTGCGCCTGCAGTCTGTCCATCATCTGCGCCTGCATCAGCGCAAATTGCTGCGCCAGCTCGGCATCGAAGCTGGCCATGCCGTGCACGCCGAAGCGCTCGATCAGCCCGGTCAAAGAGAGCGCCAGGCCCATCCCCACAACCATCAGGAATCCCGTCAGCAGACCCACCCGCAGACCCACCCGCCCATCGATCCGCGCCAGCGGCCGCCTGGTGCGGTAAAGCGCCAGTACAATCCCGGAACCGCCCAGCACGCAGAGCGTATTCAGAAACGAAGCGACCGGAGCTACCAGGCCGGCTACGGCCAGCGCTGCCGTCAACCCGGCAACCGGCGCCACGCATCCCAGTGCGACCCGCCAATCGACCAGCTGCGGACGCGGCGGCGGTACCGCTCCGGTCGTGCTCGCGGCTGAGCCTGCCGTCTCCGACCGCATGTAGTCCGGCAGCACAAGCTGCGGAGCCCCGCAGCGCGGACAGAAAAGTGCATGCTCCTCGTCGTCCGCAGCCGAGCCATACACCCCGTAGCGCTCCGCTGCCGTACGCCCGTCCCCCGGCAACTCAGCATGGCAGCGATGGCAGACGCGAGGCATCTCCCTATTGTAGACACCTCGCCAGTGGGCGCCTGCAGCTTCAAGCCCCGCCGCCTACTCCTCAGAGTCCTTATCCTCAATGCCCAGGTGCGCCGGCAGATCCAGCATCACCAGCCCAAACTTCGTCCCCGAACCCTGCTGATCGATCGCCACGATATGCTGGTGCAGCTTCGAGCCCGCCTTCAGCTCGCCGTCCGCCCCACCCTCGTCCGAGTTCACATGAATATTGCTGTCCTTGTTCTTCTCGCACGTCAGACCATCCTGCGTCACCGTCGGCGAGCCCACCGGATGATCGTTCTTGCAGAAGATCACCTGGCCATAGCGCGCCATGTCCTTCCGGTAGAACGCGATCACCTTCTCCGGCGGGTCGGGCGTCGTGTAGCTGACCGCCTTCACCCCCAGGTGAAAGCTGCCGAAGCTCATATTGATGTCCGCCGCGCCGCTGTCGTGATCGTCGCCATCCTTGTCCCGTCGCGTCTTCTTCTCCAGCGTCGCGCCCGGATACACGTCCAGCCCAACCTTTGCCTGCACCGTCTGGTCGTCGGTCTTCACGCTCATCCCGCCAAACGGTGTAGCAATCTTCACATCGTCGTGGCCGACACCCTTATGTTCATCGATGCGGCATCCGCACAGCACCAACGATGCCATCGCCAGCACGCCCACGCACATCGTCCGCCCATTCCGATCCACCGTCCTGTTGTCCTTGAGCACATCGTCCTCCGCAGTCGAACCTGGTGCCCTCACCCTCACCCGGAGAGTCGGGCGCGCTGCCACACAAACACCATACGCCCCAGGTCATCCCCAGGTTCCCGCAAAATTCTGCTGGCGCGCACCACGCCGACCGCTTCGCAAACCGGACTTGCTCCCAGCGGCAACTCAAAGCTCAAGCCGAAGTTAGGTTCCTTTGCAGTCCGGACAAGAACATGCACGCTCAAACCCAATCCGATTGACTGCTCCGCCCCGATCCGCAGCTCGCATAACCTCGCTCCTGTGCGCCACCAGCACCACCTGGAACGCGCGCCCTGCCAGGAAAATCGTTCTGATCCAACCACCCCGTGCGCCGGCCGGAAACTAGCTGCATTCCGGCCAGAATTTCCGCCCGTTCCGCGCCGCACCGTCGCTATACTTAACGCCATGGCGAATCAGGAGCCAATCCGCAAGCGTGGCGGCGGTTCTTCCGCGAGATCCGCCGGCAGCTCCGCGGGCTCCCCGCCGCAAATTCCCGACAAGCTTTACTTCCGCATCGGCGAAGTCGCGGCCCTTTGCGATGTCCCGGCCTACGTCCTGCGCTTCTGGGAGGGAGAGTTTCCCCAGCTCAAACCCAACAAAGGCGGCAGCGGTCAACGCCTCTATCGCCGGCGCGACGTCGAGATGGCGCTTCGCATCAAGTCGCTCCTCTACGACGAGGGCTACACCATCCCCGGTGCCCGCGCCGCCTTCAAGGCCGAACTGCGCACCGCCAGAGATCCTCAGCTCGGACTCGGCGGCATCGCCGACCAGGTGGACGCCAAACACCTCGTCGCGCTGCGCAAGGAACTCCAGGACCTGCTCAACCTGCTCTCCAAACCTGCGGCCCCGCGCGCGGCCGTACAAGCTATCCGAACTCCGCGCAGCTTCGCGCACGCGCGCGCGGAGCAACCGCGCACCGAGCCCGCCGCGCCGCGTCCTTTTGCCAAGCCCCAGCTTCTTCCCGTCCGGCGGCCGGCCGATCTGCTCGATAGCCTCTTCGACACCCTTCCGCCGGAATCCGAGTAGACGAGGCAAGGAGTAGACGAGGTCAAGGACGGGACGAGGTCAAGGACGGGACGAGGCAAGGAGGAGACGAGTCAGTTGAGGTTTGCCATCCTGTCTCCGGCCATCCGATCCCTGCTGCTCCCAGGCCTGCTCGCGCTCTGCGCCGCCTGCCGCGCCCAGGTCGCTCCCGCCGGCCCCGCTCCCATCCGGTTCGGACTCTGGCAGGGCACTCTGCAGCAGCAGACCACCGCCGCGCCCGCTACGGTCTCCGCACTGAAGCAGAAGGGTCAGGACATCCCGCCCTCCTTCACCCAGAAGTACCGTAAATGCATCGACCAGGCCAGGTGGACCCAGACCAAAGCCGCGGTGCAGACTGCCCCGCAAGGCTGCACCTTTCTGCACCGCTCCAACACCCCCTCAAGCCTGGCCATGTCGCTGAAGTGCACCGTGCCCGATGGACGTTCCATCGTCATCGACTCGAACATCGCCTGGCAAGACCGCGTCACCACCCATGCGAGCAACCGCATGACCACCATCTATCCCGGGTCCATCGGCAAAGTCGTACGCGAGACCACGATCGAAAGCCACTTCGTCAGCCCTGATTGCGGAGCCCTCGCGCCCGGAGGAACAGCCCCGGTCCAGTAAGCTGGCGGCTCGATCTTCTGCGCTGCCGGACGCGATCGGTCCGTTGAAACATCCTTCTCGCGATCCCTGCGCCCCGCAGCAACCTGCAAACTGCTCTAAACTAAGCGGGCACCCCTCACTCAGACGTGTCCGAAACCTCCCACCCTCATCCCGCCGCCGCACCCCTCGCACCCCCGCGCTCCGGCTTCTTCAGCCTCACACGTCAGCACAGCGCGCGCTCCGCCACCCTCCTGCTCGCACTCTCGTCCATCCTGTCGGGCCTGCTGGGTCTGGTGCGCACCAAGTACATCGCGCACGTCTTCGGCGCCGGCCATGTGACCGACGCCTACAACGCCGCCTTCAACCTCCCCGACATGATCAACTACTTCCTCGTCGGCGGGGTCGCCTCCATCACGCTCGTCTCCATGCTCAGCCGCTTCCGCGAAGCCGCTCCCGGCAGCCAGCCCGACGACGCCGGCGCCGACCGCGCGCTCTCCGCCATCCTCTGCGCCATGCTCGTCGTCCTGGGCGCAGGCGTGCTCCTCGCGGAGATCTTCGCTCCGCTCTACACCCGCACCTTCTTTCCCGGGCTCGATCCAGACACTGCCGCCACCTGCACCCATCTCACCCGGCTCCTGCTGCCAGCTCAGCTCTTCTTCTTCGCCGGGGGCGTCCTCGGCTCGCGCCTGCTCGTGCGCAAGATCTTCCTCTACCAGGCCGCCACTCCGCTGATCTATAACCTGGGCATTATTCTCGGCGGCGTCTTCCTCGCAGATCGCCTCGGCACCCCCGGCCACCCCAGCATCGATTCGCTCGCCTACGGCGTTCTCGCCGGCGCTTTCGTCGGGTCCACCCTGCTCAACCTGATCGGCGCCTTCCGGAGCGGGCTCCGCTTTACCCCCGTCTTCAACCTCCGCCATCCCGCCTTCGTCGAGTGGCTCCGGCTCTCCCTGCCGCTCATGGTCGGAGTCTCGCTGGCCATGGCCGACAAGTGGATCATCAGCTACTTCTCCACCTCCGACCGCGGCGCCCTCACCCTGCTCACCAATGCCAAAGCTCTCTTCAACGCGCCCCTCAGCGTCATCGGCATGGCCGCCGGAGCCGCCTCGCTCCCCTTCTTCTCCTCGCTCTTCGCTCAGCGGCGCCTCTTCGACTTCAACCACGCGGTCAGCCGATCCATCTCGCGCCTGATCGCCGTCTCACTGCTGGTCACAGCCTGGCTCATCGCGCTTGCCCAGCCGGTCGTTGGCCTCCTGCGCGGCGGCCGCTTTTCGCCCCAGGACGCCGCGCTCACCGGCCACTACCTGGCCATCTTCGCGCTCTCGCTCGCCCTCTGGAGCGCCCAGGGCATCTACGCCCGCGCCTTCTACGCCGCGCGCAACACCATGGTTCCCGCCATCTCCGGAACCCTCGTCACCATCCTCTCGATCCCCATCTATGCCGCGCTCTACCACCAGGCCGGCGTCCAGGGTCTGGCCTTCGCCTCGGACCTCGGCATCCTGGCCCACACCGTAGCGCTGGCCGTCCTGCTGCACCGCTTCCGCCTGGTTTCGCTCGCGAGCCTCGACTACGCCGAGATCTCCCGCTCCCTGCTTGCCGCCCTGGTCTCGCTGGTCGCCGCCCAGCAGCTCATCATCCGCATCCCGGCACCGCGCGCCCACCTCGGCGACGTACTGCTGATTCTGCTCGGCACCGCCGTCTGGGCCGCCGCCGCCGCGCTCACGCTGCGATTCTCCGGCAGCCATCTGCTTGAGCATCTACGAAACCGCAAGTCAGTTGAAACTGCCGCGGCCGGGTGAAGTCCTTTCACAGCCCACAAAAATAAGTGGCTGCACCAGGAATAGTGCAGCCACCCAGCGTCTCCGTGCACGCTTTGAACCACCTCTAAATCAATTGCTTTGAAGAATATAGGTAACAAATGACGGGGGGAGGGGGAGGGTTACCAATCTATAAACCCTTCGCGTCCTCCCACTCCTCATTCCACGCCGCCTGAATCGCCTCCAGCGTCGGCTCCGTCGACTTCTGCGGATCGCCTACAAACCCCGGAAGCCCCAGAACATACGCGTGCAGGTCCGTGAACCTCACGCTGTACGGCTCGATATCCGGATACTTCTCCTGCAGCAGAATCCCGATCTCCTGCGCATCCTTCCACTCGATCTGACCAGCCATCCTGCATCTCCTCCGAGAACTTACAACTGAGAATCGCCCTCTGACTTCCGCACTTCCACCAGCGTCGAGTAGAACGTCGCTCCGCCGCCGATATCCGTCAATCTCTCTGATGTCAGCGCGTTCACATTCGCACCCGATCCGGACGCATCGCCTCCAAGTTTGTTCCAGTCCAGCCGCGCCGCGACCACGCCCCGCCCCACCTTGCCGCTCAGTTTCGCCCTCAGGCCGATGCGTCCGCGCGCGTTGAACACCTCCACCGCGTCGCCGCTGGCAACCCCGCGCGCGGCAGCATCGTCCGCATGCATCTCCAGCACGCCCGCGGTCGCCGCTTCCATCTTCTGATGCGTCGCGTGGTTGGCGAAGGTGGAGTTCATGTAGTTGTCCGCCTTGCGCGGCAGAAACTCGAGTGGATACTCCTCGCCCGCCGCCGCCCGCGATTCCTCTGGTGCAACAAACTCCGGCACTGGCGTCAGTTCGCCGCGCCCGGTCGGCGTTCGGAACCAGCTCGCATCCGAGAACGGCAGCACCTGCCCCGCCTCATCCGGCGCAATCGCCAGCGCCACATGCCCCTCGCGCTCCAGCCGCTCGCGGGTGATTCCCGCCAGCCACGGCGACGCCGAGTCCAGAGCCTGGTCGATCAGTTCGTCCACGCCATCCTCAAAGCAGCGCTCGCCCGGGAACATCCTACGCCCCAGCTCGCCGAAGACGGCAACGTTATTCCGTACTTCTCCCAGCGGCAGGATCGTCTGCTCGCTCACCTGCACAAAGCGGTGCCCATACGCCCCCATCAGGTCCTTCGTCTCCAGAAACGTTGGCGCCGGCAGCAGAATGTCGGCATAATCCGCCGTGTCGGTGAAGAACTGGTCGTGGACCACGGTAAACAGGTCGTCCCGCCGCAGCCCGCGCAGAACGGCGTTCTGGTTCGGGGCCACAACCGCCGCATTCGAGTTGTAGACGAACAAAGCGTGCACCGGCGGACCGTCTTCCGGCTTCCGGCCCAGTTCGGTGAGCGCAGCGCCGAGTTGGCTCATGTTCACCACCCGCGCCGCGCGGCCGAGCGAGCTTCGCTGCATCAGCTCCGGCATCTCCAGCTTCTGCGCGTTGAACCCGAAGGCGCCGCTCATCGACAGCAGCAGCCCGCCGCCGCGCCGCTTCCACGAGCCGGTGATCAGCGGCAGCATCGCGACCGCGCGGGCCGCGGTCCCTCCGTTCTGGCTGCGCTGCACCCCGTAGTTCAGCCTGATCGCCGCCGGTCTGCCTCCCTCCCGTCCCGCCGCGGCATACTCCCGCGCCAGCCGCGCAATCGTCTCGGCGGGAATGCCGGTCACCTCGGCCACTCGCTCCGGAGCGTGCTCCAGCTTCAGCGCATGCGCCCTGAGCGCGTCGCCGCCGTGGGTGCATGCAGCCATGTACTCGCGGTCCTCGAGTCCCTCCGCGAAGATCACGTGCATCAGGCCAAGCGCCAGCAGGCCATCGGTTCCCGGATGGATCTGCAGATGCTCATCAGCCAGCGCGGCCGTCCGCGTGCGATAGGGGTCGATCACCACCAGCCGCGCACCCTGCCGCCGGGCCTGCTCGATGAACGGCCACAGATGCACGTTGTTGCCATGAATATTCGCGCCCCACGCGATCACCAGCCCGGAACACGCGAAGTCCTCTGGCGCGGTCCCGATCTTGATGCCGTACACGCGCTTGAGCGCCTCGCCGCCGGCAGCCGCGCAGATGGTCCGGTCGAGTTGCGAGGCCCCCAGCCGGTGAAAGAAGCGACGATCCATCGATCCGTAACCGAGCTGCCCGATGGTTCCGGCGTAGCTGTAAGGCAGCACGCTCTCCGGTCCGAATTGCTCCACAATCTCGCGGAGCCGGTCCACGATCGTGCTCATCGCTTCGTCCCACGAGACGCGCTCGAACGCCTCCAGCTCGCGCCCGCGAACCAGCGGAACCTTGGCGACACCCGCCCTGCGCCGCATCGGATACAGCAGACGGTCCGGCGCATACACCCGGTCGAGATACTTCGCCACCTTGCCGCACAAGAAGCCCCGCGTCACCGGATGCGCCGGATCGCCTTGGATCTTGGTCGCACGTCCGCTGGCCGCGTCGATCGTCACCATCACGCCGCAGCTGTCCGGGCAGTCCAGCGAGCACACCGCGTGGGTCGTTCTGGTCTCCATCCTCTATATTCTAGGCTCGTTTTGAACCCGCACCCTTCGCGAATCCAACCGCCCCGTGTATGCTGCAGGCACACCGCCCTCCGGCAACACCCGGTGACTGCTTATGACGTTCCTCACGCACCGCCTTCGCCGCTTCGCCTGCTTGCTGCTGCTCCTGCCGCTGACGGGAATGTCCATCGCCGCCGCGCAGAAGCCTGCCGCGCCCACCGACCAGTTGCGCACGCTCAGCCCCGACGAACTCGGCGTCGTCAAAGTGCTGACCCGGCAGGAAGACGCCTGGAACCGGGGCGACCTCGATGGCTTTGCCACCGGCTACAAGAACTCGCCGGACATCCTCTTCGTCGGCCGCCAGATCAGCCGCGGCTACGACCAGATGCTGGCCGATTACAAGCACAACTACCCCAACAAAGACGCAATGGGCACGCTGTCCTTCTCGGAACTCGAGCCGCACATCCTGGACGAGCACTTCGCCATCGTGCTCGGCCATTACCGCCTGGATCGCAGTAAAAAGGCGGGCGGCAACGCCGAGGGCGTCTTCTCGCTGGTGCTGGAGAAGACCAGGGACGGCTGGAAGATCATCGTCGATCACACCACCGGCTAGCCGCTCCGGCTACACTCCTCGCATGCGCAAGCTCGTCCTGCTCGCTCTGCTCGCAGCCACGCCGGGCTTCTCCCAGACCAGCCTCTGCGCTCAGCTCCAGGCGCTCACGCAGGACTCGCAGTCGCGCTGGGGCATCTCCGTCACCACGCTCGACGGAGCGCCTGTCTGCCAGCTTAACTCTGCCCAACTGTTCCGTCCCGCCTCGAACGCGAAGCTCTTTACCACTATCACGGCGCTGTCTCTCTTCGGACCGCAACAGGTGTTCGAAACCGATCTCGTGGCCGACCGGCAACCCGCTCCCACGTTGGAGGGCAATCTCACCTTGCGGGGCGGCGGCGATGCGTATCTATCGGAGCGATCGATGCCGTACAAACCACCCTCGGAGGCTGCACCGAGGGCGCCAAAGCCGCGCAATCCCATCGAAGACCTCGCCGACGCGGTCGCCGCGACCGGAATCCGGCACGTAACCGGCGACATCGTCGGCGAGGACACCATCTGGCCCTACGAGCCTTATGTTCCAAGCTGGGAGCTTGAAGACGCCACCGACAGCGATGGCGCACCGGTCTCCGCACTCAGCATCGACGACAACACCGTCGCTCTTACTCTGACTGCCGGGTCTGATCCCGCCAGTTTCCTGGGCTTCACCTTCCATCCGGAGGAGCCGTACTACCGGGTCGAAATGCAAGCCAAAGCGGTTGCAGACGGCAGGCCGGCCCAGGTTCGCCTGGATAAGCGGCCCGGATCACGATGGGTCGAAGTCTACGGAACGCTTCCGCTGGGCAAGTCCTACACGGACGAACTCTCCATCGACGACCCCGCACTCTTTGCCGCACAAACCTTGAAGTCTCTCCTCGAATCGCGCGAAATCGTCATTGACGGTCGAGCCCGCGCCGAACACCGCCCGCCCAACGTCAGCGAGTCTTTTCTCATCCAGATCAACCAACCGCTTACTCTGCGCCCGATGCCACAGGGTGTGCCGCTCAGCAAGATCAATCAGCCGCAGCTCCTACCCGTCATCGCCCGCCATGTTTCGCCGTCTCTCATCGAAGACGTCACATTGACCCTCAAAGTCAGCCAGAACCTGCATGCGGAGCTGCTTCTGCATCTGCTCGGACAGCAGTTCGCCGAGCAAGGCTCAATCGCCCAGGGCGCCCGTGTGATTCGCCAGTTTGTGATCCAAGCCGCTCACGTTGCCGCCGGCGACTTCCTGCTCTACGACGGTTCGGGCCTGAGCTCGCACGACCTCGTCACCCCGCGCTCGATCACCCAACTCCTCGTCTATGCCGCCACCGAAGCCTGGTTCCCGCAATTCAAGGCCGCGCTACCCATCGGCGGCGTCGACGGGTCCTTGCAATCCAGGTTCAGCGGCCAGGATGAGCCTCAGCTCAAGGGAATGGTCTTCGCCAAGACCGGTTCTCTGGGTGAGTCCCGCGCGCTCTCCGGCTATCTCACCTGCGCAACTGGCCACACGCTCGTCTTCTCCATCCTCGAAGACAATCACCTCCCCGGCAGTACCGCCGACCGCACCCTGATGGACCACATCGTCGCCCTCATCGCCGCCGCGAACTGAAGCTGCAGCATCCGCCCGAAATGCAAGAATGGAGGAGACATGAAGCGCCGAACCCTCCTCCTCGCATTGGCCACCGCCGGCTTGACCGGCTGCCACTCCACCCCGCCGCCTACGCCGCTCGCCAATCTGAACCCAGAACAGAACCGCGGTCACCAACTGTTTGAGACGCGCTGCGCGGTGTGCCACTACGATCGCCAGAGCGGCTCCCTGCACGGCCCGTCGCTGCTGGGCGTCTTCAAGAAGCCCGCGCTGCCTTCGGGCGCCGCCGCCACCGACGAACGCGTCTCCGCGACCATCCTGCATGGCCGCAACAACATGCCGGCCATGGCCAACGTCGTCGACCAGGATGACCTGAACGATTTGCTGGCCTACCTGCATACTTTATGAGCGAGATGAGCGGCATGAACGGCGATTCCAACCTCCAGTCGGTCCGCCACGTGGAAAAAGGCAGGATGCTCCCGGGCGTCGCCGGCATCTCAATGTTCCTGCTGCTGATGACGCTGCTGAACGTCTTTGCCGCGCTCTCCAGCCGCTTTGGCAGCGGAGTCTACAAGCTGGGAATCCTCGCACTCTGTACCATCCTGGTCGCGGGCCTGCTCGGTCTGCTGCGGATGCGCCGCTGGGGATATGCCATTGTGCTGGCCGGCTGCGCCCTGCTGGCTGCGAGCTACTTCTACCTGTTCAGCCGCAGCCATCAGCTTCCGTACGCGATTCAGGGCGGCTTCATGCTTTGCTTCTTCCTCTACCTGGTCCGCCCGGAAGTCCGCGACCGGATGATTTAGTCCAAAGCGCCCTGCGCGGGCGTCGGTCACTTTCGTGACTTTCTATTACTTCACGCAACGCGCCTGCCGGCCGGGACGAAATCGTACCTGCGACCAGCGGGAGCACCACGCGAAGCCCAACACCGCCCGTGATGAGGGTGCCCGTCCGGCTGGACAGCCTTACAATTAGGTCCAGTGGCCGCCCTCGCAGAACTCGTCCAGATCGATCTCACTCCACGCAAGCCGGCGCCTAAACCTGCCTGGCTGAAGGCCCGCGCACCCGGCGGCGAGACCTTCCACGCGCTCAAGAAGATGGCGCGTGACCTGAACCTGCACACCGTGTGCGAATCCGCCCACTGCCCCAATATCGGCGAGTGCTGGAACCAGAAAGCCGCCACCTTCATGATGCTCGGCAACCTTTGCACCCGGCGCTGCGGCTTCTGCGCCGTCCCCAAGGGCCGGCCCGAGCCGATCGACCATGACGAACCCCGGCGCGTCGCCTACGCAGTCGCACAACTTGGTCTAGCCCATGCCGTGGTGACCAGCGTCAACCGCGACGACGACAACCTGGGTGCCGCGCACGCCTTTGTTTCGGTGATCCGCGAGATCCGCGCGCAGGCTCCGGGCTGCCGCGTCGAAGTCCTTACCCCGGACTTCCAGGGGAACGAAGCGGCGCTTCGGCTGGTCGTCGATGCCGCACCCGAGATTCTCAACCACAACATTGAAACGGTGCCCCGCCTCTATCGCATCGCCAAATCCGGCGGCCGTTACACTCGCTCGCTGCGCTTGCTCGAGCAGATTAAGGAGTTCAACCCGCAGCAGTTGTCGAAGACCGGCATTATCGTCGGCCTGGGCGAAGAGACCCACGAACTGCTCGCAGTCTTTGAGGACCTGGCCGCCCGCAAGGTCGACATTCTGACCATCGGCCAATACCTGCGGCCGTCGCGCGATCACCTGCCCATGGCGCGCTTCTACACTCCTGAAGAGTTCGCCTTCCTCAAGCACGAAGCGCTTGGCATGGGTTTCCGCCACGTGGAATCTGGCCCGCTGGTCCGCTCCAGCTACCACGCCCACGAGCAGGCGCAGTCGACTGGCCTCGCCTGAAAGCCGTAGCGCGCCGACCTTCGGCCCCGCCGCAATCCCCTTCGAGTGCACCGTGTGGGTTTGAAGGCGGAACGGTCCTGATCTCCTGATCTTTCGTAGGAGTACAGTATTGCCATGCCGCCCACCGATCACTCCGTGTTTGACCAGCCGGCGTATAGCTGCCTGCAGGCGGCGCATTACGTGGGTGTCAGCCGTTCCACCCTGCGGAGTTGGATCGCTCCCAACGGTCTGATCGTGACTCCCCAACGCGACGCGCTCTCATTCAATAATCTCGCTGAGGCGCACATCGTGAAAGCGATGCGTCGCGCCCATCATCTTTCGCTGCAGACCATTCGCAAGGCCCTTAAAGAACTGGCTTACTTGCGTAAGACCACACATCCGTTGCTCGATGAGTCTTTCGAAACGGACGGAGTAAACCTCTGCATCCGCGATGAGCAGCAGGTTGTTAACCTCTCCAAGCGGTCCCAGCGCGAGTTCCGCGAGTTCATTGCGCTTTATCTGCACCGCGTCGAGCGCTCTGAAGGACAGGTCACTCGCCTCTACCCCTTCGTCGTCGCCGAGCGCTCAGAGGAGCCAAAGACCATCTCGATCAGCCCCATGGTCTCCTTCGGCAAGCCCGTCCTCGCCGGCACCGGCATCTCCACCTCCGTGATTGCCGGGCGCTTCAGCGCCCGCGACTCCCTCAACGATCTCGCCGCAGAGTATCAAGTCGACATCCGCACGCTTGAGGACGCCATCCGATGGGAGATGAGCAAGGGCAAAGCGGCATAACCGCAGCCTTACCCCTCGTCCTCTTCCTCGACGAGAATCACTGCCGCAATCGGCATGTCATCAGCGCGATCGAGCACCACGGAATCCGCTGGGAAAGCCATCTCGACCACTTCGCATCCGGCACCGCCGACACCGTGTGGCTTCCGGCGATTGGCCGGCGCGGCTGGGCTCTCCTCACCACCGACGCTCGTATCCGTAGCAACTTGCTGGAGCGTGAAGCGGTCAGGACCAACCTCATACGGATGTTCTATTTCTCGCGAAACAACTTGGCAGGCGTCGAGATGGGCCTTGCCCTTGTTCGTGCGATCCCCACAATCGTAAAGCTCTTCGAAAATCAGCCAGCACCGTTCACAGCCTCCATCAGCCGCTCCGGAGAAGTGAAACTCCGAGATTCCTTTCAGCTGCCCAATGCAGCACATCGCCCTTGATAGAACTCGCGTACCATCGTCCCAGCACCGGAGCCCCTCATGATCACGCCGCTCAAACAATCTCACGGGTCCGCTTTTGGCTTTGCAGTCGAAGGAAAATTGACCGAGGCTGACGCCCTGCAACTCGGCGAACTTATCGCGCAGACTGTCGCCGCCAACAAGCACCCCATCGGCCTGCTCGCAGACCTCTCCGCCATGCACGGTGCCACGTGGGCCGCGCGCTGGGACGAGATGCGCTTCCTGCAGCGCTTTTCCGATCACATTGCACGCATCGCCATCGTTTGTAACGATCAGTGGCAGGAGCTCTCAGAGATGGTGCTCATCGCCGGGGCCTTCATGCAGGCCGAAACCGTCTACTGCACTCCCGCCGACATTGGCCGCGCCTGGCACTGGGTCCGCATGAACCCCGCCACAGAGCCCATGCCGCTGCGCATCGTTTATCCCGGCAAGGGCCTGTTTCAGGACTACACCCCCGAATACGCAGGGCTTTAGGTCCTAAAAGAGAGGCTAACCTACAATAGACCGCATGGCCGTACCAAGCGAAGTCCGTCGCGTGCAGGCGGCGATCGATCATCACAACCGCAAAGAACTGGAGTGGAGCCTGTGGTACGCCCGCATGCGGCAGTCGGTGCCCTCGGCACGGCCGGCGGATGTAAAGTACTGGTCCGCGGTGGAGCGCCAGGTGAACGAGAACCTCAACCCACCAGCTCCGCAAGAGGCTTATCCGATCCGCAAGAAGAAGAAGGAGAACCGTGGCCTCGGGCTTTCGCCGGTATCCGGCGAACGAGGCGCCGCCGCCGGGGAGCATGCGGCGGCTGAGCTTTCCGCCTCGACCTCTCGCCCGCTCGCCGGCCAGAACGCCAGCTTTGCCGTGGGCCGGATGATGAAGAAGCCCTAGAAAGTCCTCTCATCCAGGAAAACCCTCTAATCGCAGGACTGCGGCGCTGTTGACTCTGCCGGCGTGGGAACCGTAGTCCACCGCATCTGTAGCGCGCAGCAACCGGAGACCTGCAATCTTCAGGCGATATGCAGGGCGGAGGTTGCGGACTGGGCCGTCTCCGTCATGGTGCTGGCCATCTCGCGGCTGGTCATCCAGGCAGGTCTCCGGCCGCGGCTGCTCTTCACCAGCCACGCCCGTTCCAGCGCTTCGATACACGAGAGATCAACCGCATGGATCTCGCGCCGCATGATGGCCATGGCGTCCTGGTGAGGAATTCCGGCGCGATAAGGGCGATCCTCGGTGAGCGCGCGGTAGAAGTCGGCCACCGCGATCACCCGCGCCTCGATGCACAGATCCTTGGCGCGCTTGTGTTCCGGATACCCTGATCCGTCCAGCCGCTCGTGGTGGTCGCCGGCAATTTCTGCGAGTTCCGCGAAGGGCTTGATCCGCTGCAGAATCTCCCGGCTCAGCCGCGGGTGCTCGACTACGACAGCCCACTCCTCCGCGGTCAGTTTGGAGGTCTTATCCAGGATGGTGTTGGGCACCGCCAGTTTGCCCAGGTCGTGCAGCAGCGCTGCCCGATGCACCAGGCGGCAGCGCTCTTCTGGCAGGTGCATAGCCTCCGCGATCTCGCGCGCGACCTCGGCCACCCCTACTGAGTGCCGGTAGGTGAACGGGCTCTTCGCGTCCACCACATCGGCGAACGCCTCGCAGATGCGGTCGATCTCTTCCGGCTGGATGCCGGGCCGCAGTCCCTCGTTCACGTTCGGTTCCAGCTCGACCACGATCTGCCGCGCGGTCTCCGGATTGTCGCCGGGAAGGCAGTCGGTCCAGAGCCGCCCCGCACGCGCCAGGCGCACCGCCACGTTGACCAGCCGCGGATCGAACCACGTGCGGCTGCGGGTGCAGAGCGCCGACAGCGCCGCGTCCGGGCTCCGTTCGCAGGCGAAGACGTCCAGATGCTGCGCGACCGCGAGGATGCGCGCCGCCAGCGGGATGGCCTCACCCAGCGCCCGGTCGGGGTATCCGGACCCATCCCAATGCTCGTCCAGCCGGCGAATCGCTTCTGCCGTCTCCTGCGAGAGCCCCAGCTTGCGGGCAATCTCCGCGCCGCGCTCGCAGCGCAGCTTGATCATCTCTTCATTGTTGCGATGCTGGCTGAGGCCAATCTTCAGGATTCGTCCGACCCGTGCAAGTGCGGTCGACGAGGGCAGCACCTGGTTCCACAGCAGGCGAAGCCCTTCGAGCGACGGCCGGTGAGGCTTGGTCCAGTCTTCCAGCTTGGCCCCATTCTTCATCACGCGGTCGTCGCCGCCGACGATCTGGCACATGCGCGCCGCGTTATTGCTGCAGCCTGCATCTTTTAGCAGCAGCGCGTAGTAGAGCGAGGCCCGGCGCTCCGGCGGAAGCTTCAGTTCGGCCGCGATGCGCATGCCCAGGATGCAGCTGCGCACCGCATGGCCAGGCACCGCGCCCTCGGTCAGGTCGATCGCGAACGACAATGCGGAGATGATCTCGGCGAACGAGAGAACCGGGGCGCTGCCGGGCGATCGCACGTCTTGCTGAAGCACAGCCGAGGAGCTTTTCATCGCAATGGTCTGACCTTCGCATCCGCTGTCCGGCGGCCCTTTTGTGCGCTGTGGAGATGCGCGCCGATATGGGGGTGCTTCAACATGTTCACGCAACCCGCCGTCTCGACGCTCTCCCGCAAAGGTTGCAGGGAATCCCTCGCAGCCGCCATGAGCCCGCCTGTTCCCGGTTTCCATCGGCAAAGAGACGTCCATGACCAGAATGGCGTTTCCGCTGCTCGCCCCGCTTGACTCGACTTCCGTACAATCGACTTCACCATGGCGGCCCCTGCGCATCCCCTCAGCCACGCTCCCACCCTCCACCTCAGCGACCTAGCCCCGCGCACCGTGCAATCAGAGATCCGGGCGATGACCGTCGCCTGCGACACCATCGGCGGCGTCAACCTGGCCCAGGGCGTCTGCGACACTGACCCGCCCGGGATCGTCGCCGAAGGAGCCCAGAAAGCCATCCGTGACGGCTTCAACATCTATACCCGGCTGGACGGCATCGCACGGCTGCGCCAGGCCATCGCCGCTCAGCTCTCCCGCACCCACGGCCTTGAAGTCGATCCGGACCGCGAGATCCTCATCACCTCCGGCGCCACCGGAGCCTTTCAGGCGGCGCTCTCCGCGCTGCTGAACCCCGGCGACGAGGTGTTGCTGTTCGAACCCTTTTACGGCTATCACGCCGGCATGCTGCGAGGCGTACGCGCCGTGCCGGTGCCGGTCGCGCTGGACGTGCCGGGGCAGTCGGAATCCGAGTGGAAGCTTGATCCTGCAGCGGTTCGCGACGCGCTCACCCCGCGCACCCGCGCCATGATCGTCTGCACGCCCTCCAACCCCGCTGGCAAGGTCTTTCGCCGCGACGAGCTCGAGACCCTGGCCGCCCTCGCCGAAGAGTTCAATCTCTTCATCCTGACCGATGAGATCTACGAGCACTTTCTCTACGGCGATCGAAGACACCTCAGTCCCGCCACCCTCCCCGGTATGCGCGAGCGCACCATCCTCATCTCTGGATTCTCCAAGACCTTCTCCATCACCGGCTGGCGCATCGGCTACCTGGTCGCCGACGCCAGGTGGATTCCGTCCATCGGCTACTTCCACGATCTCCTGTATGTCTGCGCGCCGGCACCGCTGCAACAGGGCGTGGCCGACGGCGTCGAACGGCTCCCACGCATCTTCTACACCCAGCTCGCCGCCGACCACCTGGCGAAGCGCGCCCTGCTGGTCGACGCCCTGCGCGCGGCCGGCCTGACGCCGCATGTTCCCGATGGCGCCTACTACATCCTGGCCGACACCGGGCCGCTTGAAGGCGCGACTACGGCCGAGAAAGCCCGCGCCCTGCTGAGCCGCACCGGCGTCGCCTCGGTCGCCGGCTCGGCCTTCTTCCGGACGGGCAGCGCTGCCGGCGAAGGCCTGCTGCGATTCTGCTTCGCCAAGAAGGATGCCGAACTCGTTGAGGCTTGCAGACGGCTCGCAACCCTGGCGGGCTAGCACCGTTCGCGGATGCACAAGAGGTTTAGAATGAACCTCGGCGCATCCGCGCGTAAGGACTGAAATCGATGGCATCACCAATGGCGAATCTCGCCCCGCTCAAAGACGTGCATCAGCAGCTCAAATCCCGCATGGAAAAGACCGTGGACGACTTTCGCGCCAACCTGCTCTCCGCCCGCACCGGTCGCGCCAACGTCCACATGCTCGACCAGATCAAGGTGGACTACTACGGCACGGACGTCCCTGTCTCGCAGGTCGCGCAGCTCAGCACGCCGGAGGCCCAGCTCATCCTCGTCCAGCCCTACGAAGTCTCGCTTGTTCCGGCCATCGAAAAGGCCATCCGCACCTCCGGCCAGGGATTCAACCCCATGCACGATGGACGCGTCATCCGCATCCCCATCCCGCCGATGACCGAAGAGCGCCGTAAGGAAGCGGTGAAGAGCCTGGCCGCCGTGCTCGAAGGCCACAAGACCTCCATGCGCAATATCCGCCGCGACGGCAACGAATCAATCAAGAAGGCCGCCAAGGAGAAGCTGATCTCAGCCGACGACGAAAAGCGCGCCACGGACGAGGTTCAGCAACTGACCGACGCGGAGATCAAACGCCTCGAAGATCTTTTCAAGGCCAAAGAGAAAGAATTGCTCACAGTCTGAGCAGGTCCTGCCGGACGGCCCGCTGCGCGCGTGCCGGTCACTTCCTGACTTGCAGTTGCTTCACGTGGTCTTTGCGTTAGCCGGTACAAGCTGGGCTCGCGACCAGCGGGAGCGGCATCCAAAGCCGAAACACCCCATAGAGTGGTGCCCGTCCGGCATGAGGACGCTTTTGCATTGGCAGTTGAAAACCCGCACCCTGCCGCTGGGTGAGCGCCCGCTGCTGATGGGCATCCTCAACGTCACCCCGGACAGCTTCTCCGACGGAGGCCGCTTCCTCACCCCGGAGGCCGCCCTGCGTCATGCCCTCCAGATGCTTGACCAGGGCGCCGACATGCTCGATCTCGGCGGCGAGTCTACCAGGCCAGACGCCGAGCCGACCACGCCGGAGGAAGAGCAATCCCGCGTGCTCCCGGTGCTGGATTGCATTCTGAAAGCACGTCCGCAGACCATCCTCTCGGTCGATACCTACCACGCCGCCACCGCCGCAGCAGCGCTCAACGCGGGCGCCGAGATCATCAACGACGTCTCCGGCCTGCTTTGGGATCCTGCAATGGCAGGGGTCCTCGCCGAGAAGAAACCCGGCGCCATCCTGATGCATACCCGCGGCAGGCCCACCCAGTGGCGAGACCTGCCGCCGCTCGCCCCGGACCAGGTCGTTCCGCTTGTCCTCGACGGTCTTCGCCACACGATCGCGCTGGCCGCACAGGCCCGCGTCCTGCGCGATACCATCGTGCTCGACCCGGGCTTCGGCTTCGGCAAGCTGGGCGCCGACAACCGGATTCTGCTCGACCGCCTCGGCGAACTCCACCAGCTCGGCTTCCCGATCCTCGCCGGCATCTCGCGCAAGCGCTTTCTCACCGCGCACCTCGCCCAGCCTACGGCGGAGCAGGTCATCGAAGCTACTACGGCCGCCAATCGCCGGGCGATCCTTGCCGGGGCGCACATCCTCCGCGTGCACGACATCCCTGCCGCAGTCGAGCTTCTACGCAGTAATTCCTAACTTTGGCTAAGAGCTGAGAGCTTGCAGCTAATGGCTGTCTCCGTAAATCACTCCCAGCAACTCCCCCGCCAGCTTGTGCAGCGGCCGCAGCAGCGGAATCCCCGCCAGCTTCAACGTCACCAGCAGCATCTTTAACGTCTTTTCGTACAGCAGCCTGGTGCGTTCCTGTCCCTCGCTCTTGTCGTAGACCCAGAACAGGATCAGCCCCATCTGGTACATCCAGAGCAGCCGGCCGAGATATGGCGCGACCGTCGCCGGCAGCTTGACGCCGCTCTCCCGCGCCGCCCGCTCAAACGACGCCACATCCTGCTCGCGGATGGCCGCAGTCTCGGCCGAAAACGGCGACAGCGGATGATCCGGATCGGTATGCGCGGTCAGCGCCGCCAGCAGCTGGCGGTTGGGCGCGAAGTACTCGAACTTCGTCCCGATAATCACACGCAGCCTCGCATCGAGCGTCTTCGCCTTGTCGAGCGCCGCCTCGATGCCCGCATGCATCTCCCCCTGCGAGCGCTCGTAGAACGCCATCACGATCGCGTCCTTCGAATCGAAGTAGTAGTATGCCGCGCCGACCGCGACGCCGGCCGCGGCCGCGATCTCCCGCATCGTTGCCTTCTCGAAGCCGCGTTCGCGAAACACGGAGAGCGCGGCCTCGAGTATCCGGCCGCGCGTCTCCTCCGACTTGCTTGGTTTTTCTGCCTTTTCCAACCCTGCCTCAATGCTGCGGAATGATCTGGTACGGCGGCGGCGGAGCACCGGCGCGCCCGCGGTTCCGCATCTTCGCGAACACCAGAATATTGAAGAAGTGCATCGCTCCCAGAATCAGCAGCACCACCCCTATCTTCACACTTTCAAGCTCGATGATCTCCCGGAAGTTGGCCATGGGGCTGCGCGTCGTCAGCGCCAGCGCAATATAGCCGATGTTAATCAAGTAAAACCCAACCACCAGCAGATGGTTCACGCTATCGGCCAGCTCCGCGTTGCCGTTAAACGCGTCCACCAGGAACACTCTTCCGCTCCGGTGCAGCGTCCGCGCCACCCACACCGTTAACCCGATCGAAATCGCCAGATAGCTGAAGTAACAAGCCGCTACATTCATCGCACCCCTCCGAACTTCACATTTTGAACACGTTCAACAATAAGATACAGCCAATACGCCGCGCGTTGCAGGTTATTTGAACATGTTCATAATTATTTCTTCTTCGGGCCATGCCACTCCGGGTGCCCTATGGATCACGTCCCTGTCTCGATCGATGAACGGCCGTCGTTTGCGGAAGCAGCAGCGTGACGAGCAAGCCTGCCGAGGAAGCGGAGCGACTTTCGCACTTACCTTTCCCGTCATGAGGTTCTACGCTCCTCCGTGTACCTCTGTGGTGAACTCCGTGCCCTCCACGTTCGCTTTTTCTCTGCTAGGCTAGAGCAAAGGAAAAGCGAACATGCTCGTGCTTGTCGTCGTCCTCCAGGCCCTGATCCTCGGCGCCGTCGTCGCGCTCTTCCTGCGCAAGCCGTCGGTCCCCGCGCCAGACCCGCGCCAGCTTCAACTCCCCGACCAGCTCACCCGACTCGAAGCTCAGTTCGAGCGCCAGCTCACCCAGATCCGCGGCGATCTGGCCCAGGAGGCCGCGACCACCCGCGCCGCGAACGACCACGCCGCCGCCGCGTTGCGCGCCGAGGTCCTCAGCACCATCTCGACCCTTACCCAAACCCTCACCGGCGGCCTCGAAACCTTCCGCACCGACAACACCGGTTCGGCCGCCGCCCTGCGCACCAGCATTCAGCAAACGCTCGACACCCTCACCCACCGCTTCAGCGCCTTCGCGTCGGAGAACGCCCGCACTCAGCTCGCTGCGCAGGAAGCTCTGCACAGCAAGCTCACCGATCTCACCCAATCGAACTCCGCCCACCAGGAAAAACTCCGCGCGTCGGTTGAATCTAGCCTGGGCACTCTCTCCACTACCAACGCAGCGAAGCTGGAGGAGATGCGCGCGACGGTCGACGAAAAACTCCACGCCACACTCCACACCCGGCTCACCGAATCCTTCGGCCAGGTCACCGACCAGCTCAACAAAGTCCACACCGGCCTGGGCGAGATGTCCAAACTCTCCGAAGGCGTAGACGACCTTTCGCGCATCTTCTCGAACGTCAAATCGCGCGGCGGCTTTGCCGAAGTGCAACTCGGCATGCTGCTCGAACAGATGCTCGCGCCCTCGCAGTTTCAGCGCAATGCCTGCGTCAAGCCCGGCACGCAGCAGATCGTCGAATTTGCCGTGCGCTTCCCGTCAGCTGCCGGCGAAACCCTGCTGCCGATCGACGCCAAGTTTCCCCGCGAAGACTGGGAGCGGCTGGAAAGCGCCTACGCGGCCAACGATCCGGAGCAGATCGCGGCCGCCGGCAAGGCTTTCGAGGCCGCTATCCGCACCGAGGGCAAGAGGATCTGCGAGAAGTACATCAACCCGCCTGTCACCACGCCCCACGCCATCATGTTTCTGCCCACCGAAGGCCTGTACGCCGAGGTGATGCGCCGCGACTCGCTGCAGGCCGAGATTCAGTCCAAGTGCCAGGTCACCATCGCCGGCCCGTCCACGCTCTCGGCCATCCTTACCAGTTTTCAGATGGGCTTCCACATGCTCGCCCTGCAGGAAAAAGGGGACGAAGTCTGGAAGGTGCTCGAATCCGCCAAAACAGAGTTCGGCAAGTTTGGCAAGCTCATGGACAAGGTCGAAGGCGACGTTGGCAAGATTCAGAAGACGCTCGGCGAGGTCGGCGTTCGCACCCGCGCCATCAATCGCACCCTGCGCGATGTGTCGGATTCTTCCGCGGCCAGCGCCGTCCTCGAATTTGAAGACAGAGCCTCACGTCCGCTCCGCCTCGCAGCCGTAGGAGACGAAGATTAGAGCAGTTGTGCTTGTCATGATCTTTACAAGCCCAGCTTCTTCGCCGCCTCATCCAGTTCAGCCTGCGTCTTGAAGAAGTGCTTCTGCGGATTGGAACCGGGGAAATACCGCACCACAATCTCCCGGTGGTCGATCGAGTCGTCGATCCCGTTCCTGGCTGGGTAGCCCAGCGCACGCACGAGCGCCAGCGAGCCCTCCGCGCCGCTCGGATTTCCAGAATCCGCAACGATCGCGTACGCCAGCTTGCCGGTCCGGCAGCTATAAACCGTGGCAAAATCCCCCATCTGCACGCCCGCCTTCTCCGCCACCCTTCCCTGCACCACGTAGTTGATCCGGGTGGCGTCCACGTAGCGCCGCGGATCTTCCATGCGCTTGTTGTTCAGATCCGCAAAGTCGGTCTGCGAGACGTAGTACCCGGGGTACGGGTCGCCCGGTCCCTGGATGGTCGGCGGACCGCCGTCGTACTCCGTCATGTAGCCGACAATTCCGCCAGCGTCCGTCGTCCCCTTGGGCGCCCGCGCATGCTTCAGCACGTCCAGCGTCTTCTTTCCCTTGGGTCCGTAGGCATTCGGCGCGCCGTCCACGTCCACGTCCATCTTGACCACGATCTCGACTGCCTTACGTCCGCTCACGGTCAGCGCCTGCCCCGCCGGACCCACCGCCGGGCAGGTCTGCACGCCCTGCACCTGCTTCGGCGTCTGCTGCGCGACGAGCGAACTCCCGAGCGCCAGCGCCACTCCCCAACTCTGAGCCTTCAATCCCACTCCCCCTGCACCTGCCTGCTATACAGGACGCTTGAGCAGGCCGCTTTGTCGCCTGAGCTTACCGCCTCGGCCCCAGCTTTGTTTCTCATTTGATTTACACTCACCAAGGCGCTCATTATCCTCAAGAGCAGTGCAGTACGCCCGGCACACCCGCAATCTTTCATACGGAAACAGGAGACAGGACATGGCAGCAGTGGATGAGAAGGTCAAACAAATCATCGTGGAGCAGCTTCAGGTGGATGAAGCAGAGGTCACGCCCGGTGCAAGCTTTCAGGAAGATCTCGGCGCGGATTCGCTCGACGTGGTCGAACTTGTGATGCAGTTCGAAGAGGCCTTCGATATTCAGATTCCGGATGAAGACGCGGAGAAGATCAAGACCGTGAAGGATGCCGTCGACTACATCGAGAAGAACCAGAAAGGCAAGTAAGCGAAGATGGCAGAGCAGAACCAGCACCCCAGCCAGCGGCCAGACCCGCAGCCTGGACAGCGGCGTGTCGTCGTGACCGGCATCGGGCTGGTCTGCGGGGTCGGCAACACCGTTCCCGAGGTCTGGGCCGGGCTGCTGGCCGGCAAATCCGGCATGGCCGAAATCACCGCCTTCGACCTCACCGGGCATCCGGTCCGCTTTGCCGCGGAGGTGAAAAACTTCGACCCGCTCGTCTTCGTCGAGAAGAAGGAATCGCGCAAGATGGGGCGCTTCATCCATTTTGCGCTCGCCGCTTCGGCCGAAGCCATGGCGCACTCCGGCCTGGTCATTGACGAGACCAACCGCGACCGCTTCGGCGTGCACATCGGCTCAGGCATCGGCGGGTTCGACGTGATCGAGCGCGAGCACTCGGCCATGCTTGCCGGCGGCCCGCGCAAGATCTCGCCCTTCTTCATTCCCGGCTCCATCGTTAACCTCGCCGCCGGCCACGTCTCCATCAAACACAACGCGCGCGGCCCCAATGAGGCCACCGCAACCGCCTGCACCTCGTCCGCGCACTCCATTGGCGACGCCTTCCGCATCATCCAGCGCGGCGATGCCGACGCCATGATCGCCGGGGGCACCGAAGCCGCCATCACCCCCATGGGAGTCGGGGGATTTGCCGCCATGAAGGCACTCAGCACGCGCAACGACGACCCCACCCACGCCTGCCGGCCCTGGGATAAGGATCGCGACGGCTTTGTCGTCGGCGAAGGCGCGGGCATCCTGATCCTCGAAGAACTGGAGTTCGCAAAGGCGCGCGGAGCCAAGATACTCGGCGAGGTCATTGGCTACGGCATGTCCGCCGACGCCTTCCACATGACCGGCATGGCGCCCGAAGGCGAGGGCTGCTTCCGCGCGATGATGGCCGCGCTGCGGGTCGCCGGAATCGCACCGGACCAGATCGATTACGTCAACGCCCACGCCACCAGCACCCCTCTGGGCGACGCTTTGGAGTCGAAGGCGATCGAGAATGTCTTCGGCGCACGGGCGCTCGACGGCGAACTGCTGGTCAGCTCCACCAAGTCCATGACCGGCCACCTGCTGGGCGGGGCGGGCGGTCTCGAAGCCGGCATCACCCTGATGGCGATGCTCGAGCAGACCGCACCGCCCACCATGAACATCGTCGAACTCGACCCGCAGTGCCGGCTGAACTACGTGCCCAACGAGCCAAAGAAGGCGAAGATCGACTACGCCTTGTCGAACTCATTCGGCTTCGGCGGCACCAACGGATCGCTGGTCTTTAAGCGCTGGACCGAGGACGGCCGATAGCTGAAGTGGAGCGGCCTGCGGGCCAGGAACGCCACGTCTCTCACCCTGCAACACGTGGAACCCGGACTACCGGGTTCCGCCGCCACCCGCATCCGAACCTTCGACTCCATGGCCAGCCATCTTGGTCGCGGGACCAGGCTCCATCGGCGCGCTGGGCGGCGCATCCGTCACCGTGTACAGCTCGCCTCCACGCAGATACAGCCGCCGGATCTCCTCACCGTTC
>CAJCHN010000040.1 GCA_903970285.1 Rhodanobacteraceae bacterium
ATCCCCTTCAGTTCATCGACAAGAAAGAATCGCGGAAGATGGGGCGGTTCATTCACTTCGCCCTGGCAGCGACCGCCGAGGCGATGCGCGAGTCCGGGCTGATCGTGACGCCGGAGAATGAAGAACGGGTCGGCGTGCACATCGGCTCCGGTATCGGCGGCTTCGACGTCATCGAGCGCGAGCACAGCAATATGCTGAAGGGCGGCCCGCGAAAGATTTCGCCTTTCTTCATTCCGGCGGCTATCGTCAACCTTGCGGCCGGCAACGTAAGCATTCAATACGGCGCCAAAGGTCCTAACGAAGCGACGGCCACGGCGTGTACCACCAGCGCTCACTCCATCGGCGACGCCTATCGGCTGATCCAGCGCGGCGACGCTGACGCCATGATCGCCGGTGGCGCGGAAGCTGCGATCACACCCATGGGCGTTGGCGGATTTGCCGCCATGCGCGCGCTGTCCACGCGCAACGATGACCCCGAGCACGCCTGCCGCCCCTTCGATAAGGACCGCGATGGCTTCGTCGTGGGCGAGGGCGCGGGGATTCTCATTCTTGAGGACCTCGAATTTGTCAGGGCGCGCGGAGCGAAGATTCTCGCCGAGATCATCGGTTATGGGATGAGCGCGGACGCCTTCCACATTACGGGGATGCCGCCCGAGGGTGAGGGATGCTACCGCGCGATGAGAAATGCGGTCAAGAGCGCTGGGATTGAGCCGGGAGACATCCAGTATGTAAACGCCCACGCGACCTCGACTCCGCTTGGCGATGTTCTTGAGACGGCGGCGCTGCGCAAGCTTTTTGGCGAACACGCCACCAGCCACAAACTGCTGGTCAGCTCTACCAAGTCGATGACCGGGCACTTGCTCGGCGGCGCCGGCGGGCTGGAGGCCGGCATCGTGATCCAGTCGCTGTTGACACAGACCGTGCCGCCGACTTCGAACCTCGTCGATCCCGACCCCGAATGCGACCTGAACTACGTTCCGAACACTCCGCAAAAGGCGAGCGTCGAGATCGCGCTTTCAAACTCTTTTGGGTTCGGAGGCACGAATGGGTCTTTGGTCTTTAAGCGCTGGAGCGAGTAGGTCGCGCACACCGTGACACATAGAAAAGAAAACGCAGATCCCGATCAAAGGATCTGCGTTTTCTTTTTTCCGAACCATCGTGGCCTACCACTTTGGTGGTCAACCTCTAATCAGGAAGTACGCCGTCTTGACGATCTGAATCAGTGCCCACCATCCGAAAACAGCCGTCAGACCTGCTGATTTCTTGACCTTCGCGACGATCGCGAGGCCGATTCCCGCCAGGGCCATCGTCCAGAGCCAGAAGACGTCGATCGATGTCGCAAGCTTACTTAGCCATTGCGGGGTTTCGGGTGGCAGGTAAAATCCGATGTTCGTGCCCACCGGGTTGTTGATATTGAAAGCGTCCTTATCCAGCCCGGCGAACAGTGTCACGATGGCAAGGATAGAAAGAATTTGCAGCGGCAGGGCGCTATAAATCCACACCGCAAAGACTCGCCCGAAGGTGGCGCGGCCGCCGAAGAGGAAATTGATGGTCCCCCATAGGACGAGCGAGATGATCGCGGCACTGACCAGAATAAGGATTGGCGACGCATACGACCCATACTGGATGCTCATCGTCGTGATCTTCATGATCTGTGCCTGTGACGCGGCGGGAGCGTTTGCCATCTGTTCCGTCGCCTTAGGATCTTGCTTGATGGAGTTGGCGGCAATCGTGTCCCAACCCACCTGCTTCTGCAAGGCGAAGACAAATCCGTAGCTGATCACGGTGCTGATAATGAAGGGTAGCCACCAGCTCTGGTTCCGCAAGATATCCATGAAGGTCTTGGACGGAGCGATGAAGGTATCAACGACCCGCTGCCCCTGGCTCAGAGGGGGTGTTGCCAACGCTTCTCCGGAAGATGAAGCATCAATCTCAGTCATAACTCTCCTGGCAAACCGGTTTTGCCGCCCTTCACCTGCGAGCAGCTTCGATGGCGCGATTCTACTCTGGAGACGCAGGATTGCGAACGAAAAACTCCCAGCTTACTGGACCCCCGTGGCCAGCACTGCGGCCGATCCTGAATGATGCTTGCCATCTTTGGATTTCGCCTCCATGATCTGGGCCGACGGAATCTGTGCCGCAGGCCGATAGGAGCGATACACGGTGATGTGGAAGCACGACTGATAGAACTCTTCCTCAACATCGATCTTGCCCGCCGCCTGGAGCGGCGCAAGGTAGGCGCGCATCCATCCGACCTCTTCCATCGACAAGCCCTTTTTGGCGATATCGATTGTGGCCCCCGTCAGGTGTGGCGAGGCATCGTCGCCCTCGGCCGGCGCGGCGTTGCCGTTCACCCGCTCCAGATGACGTTGATATTCGACCGTCCGAACCGCTGAGTTGACCTGAAGCGAACGGTGGAACCGCCCGGAGTGCACTCGCGAGAGGTCATAGAGGAACTGCGCCGTCCAGGGGCGGCAGAAGCGCCTATTCAGCGGAAGCCGCTCGTCGACGGCAAGCGCCGCGCTCGCAGGGATTGCGACCAGTTGCCTGCGCTCCCGCAGAAGCTCGAGATCGGCGTCGTCCTGCACCCGCACCAGTCCTTCCTGATCGGCCATCTCGTTCTGGTGCACCAGGATGCCGTGTGATCCCTTGAGCGCGGGCGGCATGATCAGCCGGCCATTCCGGGTATAGAGCGCCGGCAGGATCTCCGCTGGTGGAAGGTTTGTCTCCGCCAGCCGTGGGGGCCGGGATGCCCGCTCCGGGGCCCGCTCCGGGGGCTGAACCGGGCTGGGAATTGCCGAAGCCGTGCTCGCGCTGTCGAAGTCTGGTGTCAGCGAAGATGCCGGTGACGACGAGGCGTTCGGCGGAAGAGCGCCGTCGGGGGACAGGTGAATCTTGCGGTTGTGGTGAACGTGGATCTCGGGCAACACGGTCGCCGGCGGGGGAGCTGACCCCGCTGATGCCGCTGGTGCCGCGTCGTTTTCGACCGGCTCCGGCCGCAGCGCTGATGCATGAGGGTGCCTCAGTGTCTGCGCAGTCTCTTTCGCCGGAATCTGGTGCGACCTGGTTGCGGACTCTCCCGAAGCCGCGGCAACTCTCCGCATGGAGGACGCTTGCAGGTTAGGCGCTTTGCGCCGGCCGGACGCCTCGTGGCGGGTCGACATCTTGTGTGTAGCCGGAGCCTCATGCCGGGGCGAAGCTTCGTGGCGCGGCGAGACCCAGTGCGAGGTGGAGAGATGGTGCGGATGCGCCGGTCTGCCGATGCTGCCGAATGCAGTCGCGAGCAGGACCAGGGGAGCGAGAGGTGCGAGTTGAGAGGCTTTTCCGCGCATATTCAGGATGTGAACGCGGAGCAGGCCAGAGCACCTTCGAGACTAGATTCCGGGCCATAGACGTGAAAGTATCTAAATTGATTCTGTTGCGAAGTTCATTACGAGGAGATGCAATGCGCGTGTTTTGCGCCGGATTGGGTGTGCTGGCGGTGGGTTTGACCTGCTTTCAGCTCGGGCGGATCTGCTTCCAGCCAGCAAGCGTGCAGGCGCAGGATGACGCGGCGAAGCCGGAGTTCTACACCACCCGGGTGAAACCGATCTTCGACCAGAACTGCGGGCGCTGCCACGAGGGAATGAACCGCCGCGGCGGCTTGAGCCTCGACACCCGCGCGGCAATGCTGAAGGGAGGCCACGACGGAACGGTGCTGGTGCCCGGCGATCCGCAGAAATCGCTGATCGTGCGGCTCATCCGCCACGAGGGTCCGGCTGACGATCCCATGCCCATGCCACCCAAGCGGCCCAAGCTGTCCGACGCGGACATCGCCGTGGTGGAGCGCTGGGTGAAGGCCGGCGCCGTAATGCCCTAGTCGTGACTCCTTAGCCGGTGACGATGAAAGGAACTGAGCCGTGGTGATGTAGATTCGGACTGCTTCTTCGCGGCCGGGGGATCGGCGAGGACACCGGTTCTAGCTCTCTGGCCCCTCCCCCCGTCAATGTTGCCTATGTTCTTCAAAGCAAGGTGGATAGCTGTGGAACAAGAGGTGGGCGGATGGTGCATTGCACCAGATGTTATGCACTGATGGCCGGCGAATACAGGGGCGTTGAGCCTGGTATTGCGTTCGCAGCTTATCGCGGCTCTATCTGCAACGCTTTGGCTCAGGGCGCGGAGTAGAACATGAACGAAGTGACCTGAGGATAGACATCAAGGCTGTGCGGATACGGGAAAGGAAGAGCCTGGGCTGTCGCCCAGGCTCGTTGTGCTGCGGAAGGAACTCAGGCCTATGCGGCAGGCGCATCCTCGGCGGCGGGCCTGGTCTGGGCAACGGTCCACTCGGGGGCGCCGACTTTAAAGCGGGCGAAGCGGCGGACCGAGATATTCTCGCCCAGCTTGGCGATCTTTGAGGCGATGAGTTGCTGGATGGTCTGGCTCGCTTCCTTGATGAACGGCTGGTCGAGCAGGCAGACTTCCTCGTAGAACTTGGCCATCTTGCCTTCGAGGATCTTGGCGACAACGGCTTCCGGCTTGCCCTTCATGGCGGGCTGGGCGAGGAAGACCTCCTTCTCGCGGTCGAGATCAGCCTGCGAGACCTCATCCCGGCCGATAAAGCGCGGGTCGGTGGCGGCGATATGCATAGCGACATCGCGCAGCAGCTCCTGGAAGTCGTCGGTGCGGGCAACGAAGTCGGACTCGCAGTTCAGTTCGATCAACACGCCGATCTTGCCGCCGGCGTGGATATAGGTGCCGACCGCTCCCTCGTTCGTGGTGCGGGAGGCTTTCTTGGCGGCCGAGGCCATACCGCGCTTGCGCAGCACGACGAAGGCCTGTTCCATGTCGCCCTTGGCTTCTTCGAGAGCCTTCTTGCAGTCGCCCATGGGGGCGCCGGACTTTTCGCGGAGTTCCTTGACGAGCTTGGCGTCGATCTTCACAGCGGTATCGGTGGACATCTGATTCTTGTTCCCTTCAGGTTTGAGCGGCGCAGGCTTTCGCCCGGCAGCGGAGATTGCTTCTTGCACTCTTGATCGCGCTATCGCGCGAGGCGCTCTTCCAGACGGGCCAGACGAACATCCAGATCGTTGCTGGCGCGGACCAGCGTCTTCATGTCGCTGTCCATCAGGTTGAACCGGCCTTCCAGAATAGAAAAACGCGTGTTCATCGTGTTCTCGAGCGATGTGAAACGCAGGTTGAGCTGACTGAGCGCCTGGTTCAGAGCTTGGGCATTCTGGTTAACGGCGTGGTTACTCTGAAAGAATCCGATCACGATTCCGACGAGCACCGCGAAGGTGGGCACACCAATCGCGAAATAAAGCTGCACGTTCGTCATGGCGCTATCCTCGTGCTGCCAATAGGATACCCGACGCGGCTCCCTGACCTGAGGAGCCGCCCCGTGAATTTACGCGGAGGCTTCGACGTGCTCGGGCTGGACTTCGGGGTCGGGCTCAGTGGCTGCGGCCGGAGCCTTCTTGATGCCGCCGCCGAGAACCGCGTCGAGGTCGATGTTCTCGACATCCTCCGCGCCCTCGACATCCTCAACCGAGGCTTCGGCGGTTCCAGTCGATTCCTGAACCGGAACGTCGGTGTAGCCGTCCTCCTCCTCGCCGAGGAAGTGCGACTCGGTGGGCAGGGGGCGGATATCCGCGGTCTCCGTGGTGAAGGCGCGCTCGGAGACCATCTGGGCGCCCTCGTAGGCGGAATCGGCCATCTTCATGGTGAAGAGGCGGATCGCGCGGAGAGCATCGTCGTTGCCGGGGATAACGTAGTCGACGACGGTGGGGTCGCAGTTGGTATCGACCACGGCGACGACCGGGATGCCAAGCTTGCGGGCCTCCGCGACGGCGATGGCCTCGTTGTTGGAATCGACGACGAAGATGGCGTCGGGCAGGCGCTTCATGCTCTTGATTCCGGAGAGGTTGGTCGAGAGATGCTTGCGCTCGCGCTCCAGCTTGATGACCTCTTTTTTCGTCAGGAGTTCGTAGCGTCCGTCGGTCGACATGTCGTCAAGCTCCTGCAGGCGCTTGACCGACTTTTGCACGGTGACCCAGTTGGTCAAAAGGCCGCCGAGCCAGCGGGAATTGATGTACGGCATGCCGGCGCGGGTGGCTTCTTCGGCGATCGCATCCTGCGCCTGGCGCTTGGTGCCGACGAAAAGAATGAGCTTGCCGGTGGAGGTCAGGTCGGTGACGAACTTGGACGCCTCTTTGAACATCTTGAGCGTCTTCTGCAGATCGATGATGTAAATGCCGTTGCGCTCGCCGAAGATGTACTCCTTCATCTTGGGGTTCCAACGCTTGGTCTGGTGTCCGAAGTGGACGCCGGCTTCGAGCAGTTCTTTCATCGTGATGCTTGCCATGGTGAGGCTCCTGTTTTGAGACCCGCCCGGACCGGCTCTCATGGGCCTGGTGTCCGCGGTCTGGATTGATCCCTGGCGGTAACGCGTCGGGAGATTTGACACCTTGCCTCCGAGGACTATTTCGAAGGGTGAAGCTGATCCGGATGACCCACATTTCAGAGACCGAAATGTGGGCCACCCAGAGCCGTGCGACGAGTAGAAGAGAACCAACAAAGGCAAAGGACTTTGTTGGCAGACTTTCTATCGCTTGGAGAACTGGAACCGTGCGCGAGCACCCTTCTGGCCGTACTTCTTGCGTTCCTTGCCGCGAGAGTCGCGGGTGGTGAGGCCTTCGGCCTTGAGCGCCTTGCGAAGTTCGGGGTTGAACTCCATCAGGGCCCGGGCGATGCCGAGCTTGACCGCATCCGCCTGCCCCATGACGCCGCCGCCGCGAACCGTGCAAAGGATGTCGAAGGTCTCGTCGATGCCGGCGATGCCGAGCGAACGCCGAGCCGCCGCGCGCTGCTGGGCGGTGACGAAATAGACGTCCACGTCCTTCTTGTTGACGATGAAGTTGCCGCTGCCCGGCCGCAGGAAGACGCGTGCGATCGAGCTCTTGCGACGGCCGGTTCCGTAGTACTGAATCAGATCTGCCATGGTGCTCCTATGAACATTTGCCTCGGGGGCTAAAGCCCCGTCGAGTGAAACCCTTGATTGGTCCGGCTGACGCCGGGCCCTTCCGAAATGGTGCCTACGCAAACCGCGCAGTCGATTCGCGGCTCGTACAAGGCGTTAGCCTTCGAGCGTGTGCGTGGCCTGGGCATGAATCGCGAGCGACGCATTGTTGGCGTTCGACTGCTTGGGCGAGTTGCTGGCGTGGAACTCCAGCGGCTTGGGCTGCTGGGCCAGATGCGGATGCTTGTCGCCCTTGTAAACCTTCAGTTTGGTCGCCATCTGGCGGCCGAGCTTGCTCTTGGGCAGCATGCCCTTGATCGCCTGCTCGACGATGGCTTCAGGGCGCCGCGCCAGCAGCTTGATGAACGACTCTTCGCGCAGACCGCCGGGAAATCCGGTGTAGCGGCGATACAGCTTGCTATCGCTCTTCATACCGGTGAGGACGATCTTTTCGGCGTTGATCACGATCACGTGATCGCCCATATCGATATAAGGGGTGTAGAGCGGGTTCAGCTTGCCGGCGAGCACCGAGGCTGCCGTGGTCGCGAGGCGTCCGAGCGTCTTGCCTGCGGCGTCGATGACGAACCACTTGCGCTGGATGTCTTTGCCGCTGGGGATGGTGGTGGTGTTATTCATCTGCGATGTACTCCCTGGTTCTGCTGTCTTCAGTTAGGGCCAGCATGGTGCATGAAGAGGATGCCGAGCGCTTGGATGTCCTGCGCGACCAAGGTTGAGCAAACGGCAGAGATCTCCGTTCGCAGGGGATTGCGAGCACGTCAAAACTGTTACCTGGCGGATGGTGTGCGAGCAGGAAACCGAATTCCTGAGGGCGACCGGGCTGCCTGGATCGGCGCATTCTCCGGGATCGGTCTGGCGGTGAAGCTGCCGGAGAGAACCCACAGGTGCCGCGCGTCATGGAGTGAAACTCCGCCTGGCGAATCGTCTGGATTGCTTACCCCAGACATGACCCAAAACAGACGTGCAGACGCGAGACTGCGCGAGCCTTAAGAATAGCCAGATCGACCGGGAAAGTCAATGAATTTACGGGAAGGTATACGCTGTACTCTCGCTGACGGGCGCCTCAGCCGGCGGGTTCAGTGGTGCCAGTCGCGGTGCCGCAAGGATTTGGAACACCGCCTGAGAGAGGAGC
>CAJCHN010000041.1 GCA_903970285.1 Rhodanobacteraceae bacterium
CCTGGCCTTCTGGCTGGCCGGCCGTCCGAATGTCCCGGAGACGAGCGTGCTGCACCTGCCCCAGCCGGCGCTGGCGGTGCACGGGGCGGTGGCGCTCGCGGGCGCGGTCGATCTGCGGCTGACCATCGACCTCTCGGGCTACTTCACCTTTGCACACGATAAGCACGAGGTGGTGAGCTTCATGGGAGGGCTGCCGGCGGAGGTTCCGGACCGTTACCGGGCCGGCGATCCGGGGGAGCTGCTTCCGATCACCGCGCCGCAATGGCTGCTGCAGGGAACCGAGGACGATCAGATTCCGCCGCGTCTGCCGGAACGATGGGCGGCTGCGGGACGGAGAGCCGGTGACCGGGTGACGGTCGACATCATTCCGGGCGCGGATCACTTCGATGTCGTGGATCCGGAGAGTGCAGCCTGGCCACGGGTGCGGGCGGCACTGGGCGCGGCGCTGGCCTGACCTGCATCTGTGAGACTGTTGAAGCAAGGTTCTGCCGGTCGTCTGAGCAGGCGTCTGCGGTGGTGCGCGCCATCCTCTCTCCTTGCACATCAAGGAGGAAAGGTACGCACTCACCGGAGACTTCGCGGCAGGACAGTGGAAGATTGGAGAGACGATGCTTTTCGAAGTGGAGAAGATGGAGCCGCGGCAGATCTACAACCTGCTGATCGGGCTGGTGGCACCGCGTCCCATTGCGCTGGTAACCAGCATGAACGAGCAGGGACAGATGAATGCCGCACCCTTCAGCGCGTACAACTACCTGTGCACGGACCCGCCGGTGGTGGGGCTGGGCGTGACCGACAAGCCGGGCGGAGTCTTCGTGCCCAAGGATACGGCGCGGAATATACGGCGCGGCGGGCAATTTGTGGTGAACGTGGTCACCGAGGATCTGGCGAAGGCGATGAACGTCTGCGCGACCGACTTTCCGGCGGATGTAAGCGAACTGGAGATGGCTGGGCTCGCGACCGCACCGTCTTCGGTCGTGAAGGTTCCGCGCATCCGGCAGGCGCACGCGGCGCTCGAGTGCGTGGAGCACGCGACCATCGAGATCGGGCGTTCGCGAATCGTGCTGGGACGCGTGGTGGCCATGTTTGTGGAGGATGAGTTCATCGATCCGAAAGGGCCGTACATCAAGGCTGAAGAACTGCACGCCATCGGCCGGATGAACGGTCTGGGATCGTACGTGCGCACGCGGGACGCGTTTCTGAACATGCCGCGCATCCCCTACGAGGAGTGGAAGGCGGGACGCAGGGAATAGACAGCCGGCATAGCCTCGGTCTGCGACCGCGTTCGTTGCGATAGGAGTTCCATGGCCTTCAGGAGATGTAATCCTTCAGCCAGGGATCGTCAGTCCTCACCAGTTCCTGGGTTGTGCCCTTGAAGACGACTTTGCCTTCGTTCAGGATGAGGAAGCGGGTGGTGTCGTCGACTCCGCCATCCGGGATGGGCTCCATTCTGCCGGATTGCTCGTTGTAGCGGTGCGTGGCCAGGGTGAAGGCGTCTTGCAGGCGGTGGGTGATGAGCAGCGACGTGGCGTGGGAGACATCGCGCTGCTTCACCACGAGCTCGATGATGGTCGTCGAGGTAATCGGATCGAGTCCGCCGGTGGGGGAGTCGTAGAGGATCAGGTCCGGGCCGGAGATGATGGCGCGGGCGATGGAGACGCGGCGGCGCATGCCTCCGGAGAGCTCGGAGGGGAACTTGGTGATCGCTTCGTCAAGCGCGACAAAGTGGAGGGCCTCGACCACCTTCTTGTGGGCTTCCTCTGGAGCCATGCGCTCTTCGTGCAGGCGGTATGCGACGTTGTCCTCAACCGAGAGCGAGTCGAACAGCGCCGACTCCTGGAAGACCATACCGATGCGCGCCCTGATCTTGAAGAGGTCTTGCTCGCTCATGGTGTCGATGCGCTGACCGAACAGCGAAATGGTTCCGGAGTCGGGCTTGAGCAGGCCGTTCGCCAGCTTCATCAGCACCGACTTTCCACAGCCTGCGGGACCCAGGATAATGAGCGTCTCGCCGCGGTCGACAGTGAAGGAGATGTCGTTGAGAACGGGATTGCGGGTGAACTGGATGCTGACGTGATCGAACACGACCACCGGGCCGTTGCTTGCTGCTTCAGCCTCAACTTGTGGTGCGGCAAGAGCCTCAGGCATGGGGACAGTCCTAGCTGCCGAAGATGGCGATCATGAGGCGGCTGGTGAGGAAGTCGACGACGATGATAAACACCGACGAGACGACCACAGCCTGGGTGGTCGCGTGGCCGACACCCTGGGTTCCGCCTTCGGTGCGCATCCCGTAAAAGCATCCCACGGTGGCGATGATGAAGCCTGAGAACACGGCCTTCGTCAGGCCTTCCACCACGTTGCCGTAGGCGAGCGAAGCGTAGGACGAGTGAAGGTAGGCAGTCGCGTTGAGTCCCAGCAATGTGACGCTCACCAGGGCTCCGCCGGCAATGCCGACTGCGTCCGAGATGATGGTGAGGAAGAAGAGCATGAACATGGTGGCGACCAGACGCGGCGTCACCAGCTTGCGCGTGGGGTCGGTGCCGAGCGCACGCATGGCGTCGATCTGTTCGGTCACCTTCATCGAGCCGAGTTCGGAGGCCATGCCGGAGGCGTTCCGCCCGGAGACCATCAACGCCGTCAGCACCGGGCCGAGTTCCTTCACCATGGAGAGCGCGACCAGCGAGCCCGTCTTTGAGACAGCGCCAAACTGTTGCAGGGCGGTCTCCGACTGCAGCGCGAGCACGCAGCCGGTAAAAAACCCGGTGAGGATGACGATGGGAACCGAGCCGGCGCCGATCGAGTCCATCTGGGTAAAGATGTCGGCCCAGTAGCGCGGGCCCGAAAACAGGTTTCCGACAGCGCGGCCAGCGAGCAGCGAGTACTCCTGGATGGCTGCAACGCTGGATTTGGCAAAGCTATCGGCTGCGGCGACGGGCATTGTCTCTAGGCTCACTTTATCAGATGCAAAGCAGCGCGGTTTCGCCTCCGCGTGAGGCGTCGCCCACCTGGACCGGGGCTTTTGGCCGGAGCAATGACCCGCGGTGGCAGCCCCTCCCGAGGTGAGAAGATAGAGCAAGATGACGCAGCAGTGGATGAATGCGGCCGTGCTTTACGGCAGGGAAGATCTCCGGTTGGAGCAGGTTCCGGTTCCGCAGCCGGAAGCAGGTGAAATCGTGGTCCGTGTGGGCGCGGCGTTGACCTGCGGCACGGACCTGAAGGTATATCGCCGGGGCTACCACGCCAAGATGTTGAAGCCGCCCATGCTGTTCGGGCACGAGCTCGCCGGCTGGGTGGAAGCGGCTGGCGCGGGATGCACCCGGTTTCAAGTCGGCGACCGCGTCGTGCCGCTGAACTCGGCCCCCTGCGACGCCTGCTTCTTCTGCGAGCGCGGCCAGCAGAATCTGTGCGAAGACCTGCTGTTCAATAACGGCGCGTATGCCGAATATCTGCGGGTGCCGGCGCGGATCGTCGAGAAGAATACGCTGCTGGTTCCAGACGACCTGCCGCTCGAATTTGCCGCTTTGACTGAGCCGCTCGCCTGCGTGGTGCGCGGGCTTGAAGAGAGTGGCGCCCGGCCCGGAGACAGCATGATCGTGATCGGTGCGGGGCCGATCGGCCTGATGTTCATGCATGCGGCTGCGCTGGCCGGAATCGATGTGACAGCCGTCGTGAAGCGCGCAGAGCAGGCGGCATCCGCCCAGCGCCTCGGCGCCAGGCAGGTGCTTTCCATCGAGGGGCTGACCGGTGCAAGCGAGATCATCGCCGCGGCACGGACGCTGACGCCGGAAGGACGCGGCGCCGACGTGGTGATCGAAGCCGTCGCCACCCCGGCCACCTGGGAGTGGGCGGTCGAGATGGTGCGCAAGGGGGGCGTCGTGAACTTCTTCGGCGGGCCGCCCAGCGGCACGGTGGTCGCACTGGATACCAATCGGCTGCACTATGGCGACGTCACGTTGAAGGCAAGCTTTCATCACACTCCGGCAACCTGCCGGACAGCCTTCAAGCTGATCTCCAGCCGTCGCTTCGCGAGCGCGGAGTTCGTCACCGGGCGCACCGGCCTGGGCGAGATTCCCGCAGTCTTCCGCGGAATGTTGGAGCGCTCAGCAACCAACGGGAAGCGCGACATCAAGACGGCGATCCTGATGGGGGAACGATGAGCGGGGTGGTTCTGGATGGCTGGCTGGCCGGTGCTCCGGCCGAGTATGCCCTGCCCCGGGCGCGGCCGACCCTGGCCGCGGCCCAGGCGTGGTGCCGGCGGCTGGCAACGACGCATTACGAAAACTTCCACGTCGCCACGTGGTTTCTGCCGCGGCGAGTGCGGCCGCACTTCGAAAGCATCTATGCCTTCAGCCGCGTGGCTGACGATCTCGGCGACGAGGTGGCCAACCCGGCAACGGCTCTTCGCCTGCTGGGTGAGTGGAGGGCTATGCTGGCCGAGTGCTACGAGCGGCCGACCCTTTCCCGGCATCCGGTCTTCATCGCCCTGCGTAAAACATTCGACGACACGGAGGTTCCGCGGCAGCTCTTCGAAGACCTGATTACCGCCTTCGAACTGGACCAGACGTTGACGCATCATCCTTCCATCGCAAGCCTCATCCGCTACTCGACCTGCTCGGCCAATCCGGTAGGACGTCTGGTTTTGTGGGTCTCGGGCTATCGAGACGAAGAGCGTGCCAGCTTGTCGGACCAGGTGTGCACCGCGCTGCAGCTGGCGAACTTCTGGCAGGATGTGGTCGAGGATTGGCAGCGGGGACGGCGCTACCTGCCGGCCGATGCGATGGAACGATTCGGAGTTTCGGAAAACATGATTGCCGAGCCCAGATTCACGCCGCAATTCCAAGCCATGATGGAATGGCTGGTGGATTACACCGGCGAGATGCTTGAGGCAGGCGGTGAGATCGTGAACACCGTTGACGCGGAGCTTGCGGTCACGTTGCGGCTCTTCGTGCAGGGCGGGCGAGCGGCCCTCGACGGCATTGTCAAGCAGGGCTACGACGTGCTGGAGCGTCGTCCGTCGGTTTCGAAAGCGACCAAGCTGCGTCTGCTGGCCGGGGCGCTGGCGGGCAAGGCGGCAGGCCTCTTCAGCAACGGGAGACCTCCGGAATGAACGCTGGCGGGTCATCCAGGCTGGATGCGGCTTACCTGTTCTGCCGTGAGATTGCGCGGCGCGAGGCCAAGAACTTCTACTACTCCTTTCGTGTCCTGCCCAGGGCCAAGAGCGACGCCATGTGCGCCGTGTACGCCTTTATGCGGCGCGCGGACGACATCGCCGACGATGAGTCGGTGAATGTCGATGAACGCCGGGTGCAGATGCAGCGGTGGCTGGCGGAGTGGCACGGTTCGCGTACGGGTGCAGGCACCGAGGACCCGGTTTTCCTCGCGCTCGGCGATGCGCAGCGGCGCTTCTCCATTCCTGACCAGTTGCTGGAGGATCTGGTTCGCGGAACCACCATGGACCTTGAACCGGCGGATGCGGCTGGCGACGGAAGAGTCGATCTTGGCGACGGCCTGCAGGGCTATCGCAGCTTCGCCGATCTGTACCGGTACTGCTACCTGGTGGCGTCGGTCGTCGGATTGGTGACGATTCGCATCTTCGGCTACACCGATCCGGCGGCGGAGATGCTGGCGGAGAAGACCGGGGTAGCCTTTCAGCTCACCAATATCCTGCGCGATGTGAAAGAGGACGCGGAGCGCAAGCGAATCTACCTGCCGCAGGACATGCTGGAGGAGTTCGCCGTAAGCAACGCCGACATTCTGGCGCTGGCCGCGGGCCGCCCGATCAAGCCGAATGAACGTGCCATGCTGATCGCTCTCTCGGTGCAGGCGTGGGAGTATTACGAGGCTGCTCAGTCCCTGTTGCCCATGATCGACGCCGACAGCCGCGGGGCGCTGTGGGTGCTGGTCGAGGTTTACAGCGGACTGCTGAAGAAGATCGATGAAAGTGGCGGAGATGTGTTTTCGCAGCGCCTGAGCGTTCCGACGGCAAGCAAGATGCTGACGCTGCTGCGCGGCGCCATGCGATCGGTGAGGGCGCGGCGCGGATGACCGAAGTGGATGTAGTGGTGGTCGGCGGCGGAGTGGCTGGCCTGTCGGCGGCAGCAGCGCTGGCTGGCTCCGGACGCGAGGTGATGCTGCTGGAGCGGCGCGCGCACGTGGGTGGGCGGGCCTACTCCTACATGCATCCCGCGCTCGAAGAGGTCGTGGATTCGCAGCATGTGCTGCTGGGCTGCTGCACCAACCTGATCGAGTTCTGCAACCAGGCAGGACTGGCCGGCAAAGTTCGCTGGTATGACCGGCAGACGTTCCTGGAGCCGGGCGGCAACGGACGTGCAACCCGCGCCAGCAGCATTGAACGGAGCCGGCTGCCCGCGCCTCTGCACTATACGGGCAGCTTTCTGCGCGCGGCCATGTTGGGCACGGTGGATAAGCTGACGATCGCCCGGGGGCTTAGCGGCTTGGCTCGCGGCAACCACGAAAGCGATCGCGAAGACGTGCGGCAGTGGTATCGAAGAACCGGCCAGACCGAACGCGCGATCCGCCACTTCTGGGAGCCCATCGTGCTGGCCACCTTGAACGACAGTGCGGAGAACTGCTCGATGAAGTACGCCGGCAAAGTCTTCTACGAGCTCTTCCTGAAGGCATCGGCCGGTGGACGCCTGGGCATACCCACGGTTCCGCTGAGTGAGTTCTACGCGAGCGGCGCGGCGCTGGTGGAGCGGCTGGGCGGTCGAGTCTCCATGCGCGCCGGCGTGGAGCAGATCGCGCAACAGCCCGATGGCCGCTGGCTGCTGCGCACCGGCGAGACGGAGCTTATGGCGCGCAACATAGTGCTTGCTCTGCCGTTTGAGCAGAGCGCGCGCCTGCTGACCGGCATGCAACTCCAGTCGCCTGCGGAGGACGCAGTACGCGAGCATCTGTTGAGCCGCATGCAGCGCTTCGTGCACTCACCGTTCATCTCGATCCTGCTCTGGTACGACCGGCCGTTTACCGATCTCGATCATGCGTGGCTGCTGGATACGACCATCCAGTGGTTCTTCCACAAGTCGAAGATTCGCGGGTACGCTCCCGAGCGGGGCAGCTATGTGGAACTGGTGATCGCCGGCTCGCGGCACGAACTGCCGTTGCCGCGCTCGGAGATTCTTGGCCCGGCGCTCGCGGAGCTCGAACGCTTCTTCCCGGAAGTGCGCCATGCGAAGCTGCTGAAGAGCGGCATCCTCAAAGAGGCACGCGCGACCTTCTCCGTGACGCCCGGGCTGGAGAACGATCGGCCGGAACAGAGCACCGGATTACCGGGGCTGTTCCTTGCCGGTGACTGGACCCGCACGGACTGGCCTTCGACCATGGAGGGTGCTGCGCGGTCCGGGCGTCTGGCGGCGGGTGCCGTGGTGGGCACACCCACCCGCTTCCTGGCGCCGGAACTCGCGCCCGAAGGCTTGATGCGCCTGTTGAGTTCAGATCCGGCTACCGCGTGATCACAGTTACTGCGCGATGAGGTAAATCCCGACGCAGACCAGCAGCGCAGAGAACCAGCGCCGGCGGTCGACATTCTCGTGCAGAAAGGTGCGCGCGACGATCGCGTTCCCGATGTAGGTGAGCGATGCGGTCGCGGGCGCGATCAGCGAGACCGGGGCGGGCGGCGCGAGCGCATACAACAGCGAAAAGAAGCTGAGTGTCATGGCGACGATGCCGAGCGAGAAGCTGGGCTCGGCAACCACGGCACGGATGGCTCCGGGGAGTCCCGCTTCGGCGCGAATCTTGTCGAGATCGCCGACCCGGCGCATGGCGCGCGCGGTCAGCACGTCGCCGGTGACGGCGCAGACCGCAACCAGCACGATCGACGCCCAGAGATGGAACTCGCTCGCGCTGCTCATGCCGGGGGAGCCTCAGGCAGCGCGGCCGCGGGATGCTCGGTGAGCGCCGGACCCTGCGAGATAAAACCGACGCCGCACACAATCAGAACGATGCCGGCCCAGCGTGCCACCGAAATATTCTCGTGCAGCCAGAAGTGGGAGAGGATGGCGACGACCACATAGCTGAACGAGGTGGCGGGAAGCACGAAGGTAAGGTCCGCCCAGCTGAGGGCGGTCAGGTAACTGGCGAAGAATCCGATCAGCAGCAGGATTCCGCCGATCACCCAAAGGTTCGTCATCGCGGCGAAGAGCAGACCGAGGTGGTGTACATCCACCGGTCCGACCTGAGCCATGCCGTGCGAGAGGAGCGTGTCGCCGACCGCGGCCGTCAGCATGACGGTGAGCAGGATCAGGTATTGCTGAGGCAGGAGCTTGTGCTTCATCTCCTCTCATTTTAGAGGAGATATCGAGCTTGAGGGGCTTGGGCGCGGAGGAGGGTGAGGAATGGTTCGGGGAAGCTGCGCCAGTGGGCATGCTACACGGTGCTCCGGGAAGCATATATCCCAACTCCCCGCAAAAGGCGCGGCTAGAGATGGGGCACCCGGTCATTTCGGGCTGGAGAAGTCCCGCTGACTAGAAGGAGACACCGGCGGGCTGGGTGACCTTGAGCACGGACTGGTCGCCGGTCAACTGCTTCCAGGCGACGCGGATTGCCTCGACTTTGGCATCGTTCTCGGGGGTGGCGGGATAGTCGATGATGAGGAGCTTGGAGCGGATGCGCTCGGGGTGGGGGTTGGGCGTGGTCTGCTGGGCTTTCGAGAGCCATTGGCCGTAGACATCGAGGACGCTGAGGCCGGCAGGGAAGCGCGGCGTGACTTCCTGGTCGAGAAAGGCTCGCCAGCGCGCTGCGGTGACGCCCTTGTGCGGTGCGTTGGCGGGTCCGAGACCGAAGTAGAGCCTGGTGTCGACCCAGCCCTGCGTGGTGGCGGGATGCGCCGGGTCGCCGGCGAGGGTGGCGGATTGAGCGCCGGCGGCGACCGTGAGGACGGAAGCCGCGATGAGGACGAGGAGATGCTTTCGGGGCAGATTCATGGTCTGAACCTCTGATGAGTTCCCTGAGTTAAGCTGCAAGCCCCACGATCGCGGTGGCTTGCGTGTTCGTGGGGCCTGCCATGCTGGCTGAGTCTGGCTAGGCGTTCATGCTGACCGATTCCTGCTGCTTCAGGGCGTTCTCTTCGCGCATCTTGCGGCTGGCCTTGTTGCGCTGGGCGCGCAGCTTCATAAAGGACTTGGCTTCGACGTAAAGGCGCGGGAGGTCGCGGTTGATGACGGCCTTCCAGACCACGCGGAAGGCAGCCTTGGGACGGAAATAGTATTCGTCGTAGAAGCGGTGGACCATCTCCATCACGTACTCGACTGGCAGCCCGGGGTATTCGATATGCGCCATCTGGTGACCCATATCGTCTTCCATCTTCTGGTTGGTGATGAAGCCGTTCTTGGCGGCGAAGTCGTAGAACTCGGTGCCGGGATAAGCGTGCGCGATCGACACCTGGATGGTCTCGCAGTCGAGCGACTTGGCGAAGTCGATGGTGTTGCGGATGGACTGCTTGGTCTCGCCAGGCAGGCCGAGGATGAAGTCGGCGTGGATGATGAGGCCGAGGTCGTGGCAGTCTTTGACGAAGTCGCGGGCGCGCTCGACGGTCGCCTTTCTTGATGTTCTTCAGGATTTGCGGGTCGCCTGACTCGAAGCCGACGATCAGCAGGCGGCAACCGGCTTCCTTCATCGCCTTGAGGGTGTCGCGGTCGGTGGTGACGCGCGAGGTGCAGCTCCAGGTGAGGCCGAGCGGCTTCAGCTTGGCGCAGAGTTCAATGGTGCGAGCTTTCTGGATGTTGAAGGTGTCGTCGTCAAAGAAGAATTCCTTGACGTGCGGGAAGAGCTTCTTGGCGTGCGCCATCTCGGCGGCGACGTCGTCGGTGGAGCGCTTGCGCCAGGCGTGGCCGGAGAGCGTCTGCGGCCAAAGGCAGAAGGTACACTGCGCCGGGCAGCCGCGAGTGGAGTAGAGCGACACGTAAGGATGCAGCAGGAAGGGCACGTTGTAGCGCGTGACGTCCATGTCGCGGGCGTAGATATCGGTCACCCAGGGCATGTCGGGCTTGTCCAGCTTTTCGACCTGCGGGCGATCCGGATTGTCGAAGAAGCCGCCTTCCGGATTGCGATAGGTGATACCGAGAATCTCGTTCAGCGGCTTGTAGTTGGCAAACTCGACGACGGAGAAGTCGAACTCCCGGCGGCAGACGAAATCGATGGCGCTGCACTCGTTGAGAGCGCGATAGGGATCGGTGGTGACGGGCGGCCCGACGAAGGCGATTTTGATGGAAGGGTTGGCCTTCTTGATGGCCTGGGCCAGGGCGTGGTCGCCGGCCCAGCCGACGGTCGAGGTAAACAGTACGAGGAACTCGTAGCCTTTGGCGATCTCGATGGTCTCTTCGGCGGAGACGTGGTGCGGCGGAGCGTCGAGCAGGCGCGAACCTTCCAGCAGGCCGGCGGGGTAGGCCAGCCAGACGGGGTACCAGTAAGACTCAATCTCGCGGACAGCGGGCCAGCGGGAGCTTGCGCCGCCGTCGAAGTTTTCAAAGGAGGGCGGATTCAGGAGCAGGGTCTTCAGAGGCATGGTCATGGGTATGTCCAATTTTATCATTCTCGTGCGGTTATCGGGGGAGAAAGGGTGCCGGGAAAGAGACACTCCTAGGGGGTCGTCAGGGAGGCGGCGGAACGCAGCCATTGATCGAGCTTTCCTGTTTGACGAAGCAGATTGATCTCCAACTGCTGCATCTGGAAGGTTGTGTCGATCAGGGTGAGGTATTTTTCGCGCTCGCCGATGCGGGAGGTCT
>CAJCHN010000042.1 GCA_903970285.1 Rhodanobacteraceae bacterium
TGCTGAGAGAGTTTATTCAAGAATGTCATCTAACGGTTATCCTTCGCGCCCTTCGCGCTCGCATGGTTTTCGCTCGCTGTTCAGCATGTTTTCGAGTGATCTGGCGATCGATCTTGGCACTGCCAATACCCTGGTCTACGCGGCCGGCAAGGGCATCGTGGTCAATGAGCCCTCCATCGTCGCGATCAATAAGAATACCGGCGAAGTCGAAGCCGTAGGCAAAGAAGCCAAGGACATGCTTGGCCGCACGCCCGGCAACATCGTAGCCATCAAGCCGATGAAAGATGGCGTCATCGCGGACTTTAAAGTCACCGAGAAGATGCTGAACTACTTCATCCAGAAGGCGCATAACCGCAAGATGATGGTGCATCCGCGGATCGTGATCGGAGTTCCGTCGGAGATTACGCAGGTGGAGAAGCGCGCCGTCATGGATTCTGCGTATCGCGCGAAAGCGTCTGAGGTCCATCTGGTGGAGCAGGCGATGGTCGCGGCTATCGGGGCCGGCCTGCCGATCACCGAGCCGGGCGGCAACATGGTGGTCGATATCGGCGGCGGGACCACCGATATCGCGGTCATCTCGCTCGCTGGCATCGTTTACTCGCGTTCCGTGCGCATGGCCGGAAACCAGATGGACGAGGCGATCATCACCTACATTAAGCGCAAGTACAACCTGCTGATCGGCGAGCGCACGGCGGAGATGATCAAGATGGAGCTGGGTTCGGCGTATCCGCTGGACAAGCAGTTGACCAAGACGATCACCGGACGCAACCTGATCGAGGGGGTTCCGAAGACCATCACCATCGACGATTCTGAGATTCGCGAGGCGCTGGGCGAGTGCATCTCGACCATCATCAACGGCATTCGCGTGGCGCTGGAGCGCACGCCGCCGGAGCTTTCAGCTGATATCTCAGATCGCGGTATCGTCCTCACCGGGGGAGGCGCGCTCATCAAGAACCTGGATAAGCGCATTCGCGAAGAGACCGGGCTGCCGGTTTCGGTAGCCGACGATCCGCTGGCGAGCGTGGTTCTGGGAACCGGGCAGATGCTTTCGAACTTTAACCTGCTGAGGAAGATATCGATCGACTGAGGCGTAACTCACGAAAAACTTGACTCGGATGAACACGGATTGAACGGATCTTTCATGTCAGGTCCAACTCCCCTGGTACCGCGCTTCCATGCCTGTGTTGCTGGTCTGGGTGGCCTGATGGGCTAGTATGGCGTTATGCGACTTCTGCCTGCCCTGCTGGCCGCTTCCTTTGCTCTTTCCGCGTTTGCCCAGACTTCCACCAAGCCCACCCCGCCGCCGCCTGCGCCGCCGCCGGTACTGGCACCGGATCCGGTGGTGCATGCTGACCGCACCGTCACCTTCCGTTACACCAACCCGGACGCGACCACGGTGGGGCTGGCGCTCGAGGGCGTGCGCGAGCCGATCCCGATGCTGAAAGGACCGGGCGGCGCGTGGACGCTGACTACCGAGGCGCTCAAGCCCGAGATCTATAGCTACCACTTCGAAGTCGATGGGCGCTACGAGCTCGACGCCCATAACGTCTTCGTCAAGGCCGGGGTGCTGAACGCCGGCAACGGCTTCCTGGTGCCGGGCAGCATCGCGCCGGAGCCATGGGAGACGACCGCGGTACCCCACGGCGAAGTCCAGCAGCACATCTTCACCACGCACGTGGTGCAGGGGCTGGATAAGGACCAGGATCAGTTCTTCGTCTACACCCCGCCGGGCTACGACCCGCGGTCTGTCGTGAAGTATCCGGTGCTCTACCTGCTGCACGGCTGGTCGGATACGGCGGGCGGGTGGACCTCGATCGGGCAGGCCAACGCGATCTTCGACAACCTGATCGCGCAGGGCAAGGCGCGGCCGATGCTGGTAGTGATGCCGCTCGGCTACGGCGACATGAGCTTCGTGCGCAAGGGCTGGGGCGAGTGGAACGTGCCGGCGGATATCGATCACAACACCGCGCTGTTTACCCAGTCGCTGCTGATCGAGGTGATGCCGCAGGTGGAGAAACTCTACAACGTGGCGCCGGGACGTGAGAACCGGGCGATCGCGGGTTTATCGATGGGCGGCCTGGAGGCGCTTTCGGTGGGCTTGAACCATACCGGGATGTTCGAGTATGTGGGCGGCTTCAGCGCGGCGGTGCACCTTCTAAAGCCAGCCGGGCTGACCGGGCTCGATCCCCGGACCGCCGACCTGAAGCTGCTGTGGATCGCCTGTGGCACCGAGGACGGGCTGATCGAGCCGAACCGGAAGCTCGCGGCTTATCTGAAGGGCGAGGGCATGCCGGTGACGGAGATCGAGACGCCGGGCATGCATACGTGGATGGTGTGGCGGGATAACCTGGTGAACTTTGCGCCGCTGTTGTTCCAGGCAGGCAGCGAGCGGGCGTCGGTGCCGCAAAGCGGCAGCAGGTAAGCGGAGCAGGTAATGCGGAAGGGAGCGCAGGCGCGCGGCCTGCGTCAAGTTTCCGCGGCGAGCACCACTTCCGGCTGAGGAGCCTCGCTGGATCGGCTACGCCGCTCCCCCGTCATCGCGGTGTGACTGCAATGAACGGGGCACCCGGAGCTTTGGGTTGCGGATGCCTGGCCACGCAGCGGAGAGCCATATTCCCGCGGGGTGGTCAGAATCTCAACTTCATGCGTCGGCCGAAGGGTGAACTTGGGGGTGATCGGCAGTTCTGCCTGCTGCGGTTTGGGCAGACTGAGCTCCCACTGCTGCAGCACGGTCGCCAGCATCAGCACGCCTTCCATCCAGGCGAAGCCCTCGCCGATGCAGTAGCGGGCGCCGCCGCCGAAAGGGAAGTAGGCAAACTTCGGGCGGGTCGCTTTGGCCGCCTCGGTGAAGCGCTCGGGGTCGAAGCGCATGGGATCGGGCCACCAGCGCGGATCGTGATGCGCCACGACCTGGGAGGCGATCAGGTGGGCACCCTTGGGGATGCGCTGCCCGGAGGCCATGGTGTAGTCTTCGCGGGCGGTGCGCGCCACCACCCAGGCCGGCGGGTACAGCCGCATGGACTCCGCGAAGACACGCTCAAGGTAGCCCAGGGAGCGGAAGTCCGACGCCAGGGGCAGGCGGTCCGGGCAGACGGTGTCGATCTCCGCGCGCATGCGTGCCTGGATGTCCGAATGTTTCGCCACCTGCCAGAGGGCAAAGGTGAGCGCGTTGGCGGTGGTCTCGTGGCCGGCGAGCAGGATGGTGAGCGCCTCGTCGCGCACCTGGCGGTCCGACATAAAGCCTTCGGAGTCCTCTGCCTCGAGCAGCATGCCCAGCAGATCGTCGCCGAAGATGCCCGACGCCCGGCGCTGGCGGATCATGCCGAAGATCAGGTCGTCGAGCGCGGCCAGGGCGCGGCGCATGCCTGGCATGGGCCCCAGCGGCAGGCGCTCCAGGAAACGGGCGCCGGGAAGCAGCGCGAAGGGCAGGTAGTCGTTGAAGACCTGCATGGAGTCGACGAAGGTCTGGACCGCGTCGTTCACGTCGGCCCCCAGCAGGCAGCGGCTGGTGATGCGGAGGGTGAGCCGCACCATTTCAGCGTGGGCCTCGATGCGCGTACCGGCGGGATCGGCTACCGGATTCGGCCAGGCGGCGGTCATCTCGCGGGTGAGGCGGACGATCTCCCCGCCGTACGCTGCCAGCCGGGCGCGGTGAAAGGCAGGCTGGCAGAGCCGGCGCTGCCGCAGGTGGAGCGGCTCTTCGCTGGTGAGCAAGCCATCCCCCAGGATGCCGCGCGCCCGTTCGAGCACCACGCCCCGCAGATGATGGCCGGCGTCCCGTACCAGCATCTCCGCGATCAAGTCGGGATGATTGAACTGGAACTGGCGAAAGCCGTTCGGAGTGAGGAAGCTGACCAGATCGCCGTACCGTTCGGCGTTTTGTTTGTAGAAGGCCGGCGAATCGACCGAAAAGAGACTTCCATTCAGAAATCGTGTCCACATACCTGGGCCATCCGGCCAGGATTTTGCGCGCGAAAGATTCACCCAACTGCTCCCAGCCCCAAAATGACAATCCTGTTAACTTCTCTGGTCTCGGATGCAGCGATAATGGGTCAAGACCCGTTGTTCCATGGAATCCTTTCTCAGCCGCTTCAAAAATCCGCTGGTTCTTATCGCCATCCTGCTGCTGCAGTCGATTGCTTTGGCTACTCAGGTGCGCCGCCCCGCCGATCCGCAGCATCCGGATGGGCAGCATGTGCGGCTGGTACGGCTGTGGGCGGATGCGCTGGTCTCGCCGTTTGAACGGGTTTCGGCATGGAGTGGACACGGCATCCGTGCGGGCTGGCAGAACTACGTGGACCTTCGCCATGTGCGGCAGCAGAATCTCGACCTGCAGAGGCAGCTGGGGCAGCTGCGCCTGGAGCGCGCCGCCATCTCCGAGGATGCGGTCGAGGCCCAGCGGCTGCGCGCCCTGCTGGATTTCCGTCAGCACTACATCACGCAGACGGTGGCCGCACAAGTGATCGGAACCTCGGGCTCCGACCAGTCGCGGGTGCTGATCCTCGACAAAGGCGCGCATGACGGGCTGAAGGCGGGACTGCCGGTGATCACGCCGGACGGCGTTGTGGGTAAACTGCGCGATGTGTTCCCCTCTACCTCGCAGCTTCTGCTGCTGAGCGACCCCACCTCGGGCGCCGGGGTACTGCTGCAGACGACGCGCATCCGCGCCATCCTGCGCGGATCGCCTACGGGCGCCATCGTGATCAACAATCTCACGCCGGACGATCGCATCAAGCCGGGCGAGAAGGTGATCACCTCCGGCGGCGACTTGGTGTTTCCGCGCGGGCTGGCGGTGGGCACGATCGAGTCCATCAGGCCCGACCCGGAGCATCAGCCGTACACGACCATTACGCTGAAGCCGGCGGCGAATCTGAACCAGCTGGAGGAGGTGCTGATCGTGACCGGCACCGGCAACACGCTCGACCCGCACACGCAGCAGGATCTGGCGGCCGACGCCGAAATCCACGCGGCCGACGTGAGCGCGGAGCGTCTGCCCAGCCTGCACGAGAAGGGTTCGGACGAGCCGGTGGACCCGGACGCTGCAGCCGGCGACGCGGCCGCGGACGCGATGCCGCCGCCGGACAACTCCACGCAACTGGTGCCCAAGCCCAAGCCGGCGCTGCATCCCGACCGTTACAGCCCAGGCTCGGCGCCGCCGGCCAGCGATCTGACGCCGGGCGCTCCGCACCCCGGCACGAGCGCGCCGCCTGAGCCTGCGGCGGACTCTGCGCCGCAGAAGCCGCAGCAGGCCAACTGACCCAATGCCCGATCATTCCTATACATCCCGCAGAGAGCTGGAGGAGTACCGGTTCAGTCCGGTCATCTCGATTGGCGTACCGTTGCTGTTGATCGTGCTGCAGGGCTTCCTTCCAAAGATCCTGCCGCGGACGATCATCCTCGACCTGCCGCTGATCGCGGTCATCTTCTTTGCCGTGGCCCGGCGCAATCCCATCTCGGGTGCGCTGACCGGAGCAGCGATCGGGCTCCTCGAGGATGCGCTCACCGGCCAGCCCATCGGCATCAACGGCATGGCCAAGGCGGTGATCGGCTACATTGGCTCAAGCATCGGCGTGCAGGTGGATGTCGAGAACCTCATCACGCGGGTGCTGATGATCTTCGGCTTCTCGCTGCTGCAGTCTGCGCTGATCTTCGTCATTCATCGCGAGCTGATGGGCAATCACGAGCTGCATCCGCTGTGGCTGCATGAGCTTCTGCGCGCGGCGCTGAATACTGCGGTCGCGGTGCCCATCTTCCTGTTCCTGGATCGCTTCAAGCAGCGGGAGTAGCCCGCTTCCCGAGTTCCCGTAAACCGCTTCCGGCTGCGATTGCTCAGAGTCTAAAATGAAGACTCGGATGAAGATTCGGATGAAGACCCGCCCATGAGCTCCGAAACCCCACCCTCGCTGCTCGGCCGGGACGAGAAGCTCTCGCCCGGCAAGCTGGCCGCCACCCAGTACGTGATCGTCGCCGTGCTGCTGATCCTGACCCTGGGACTGTGGAACCTGCAGGTGCTGGGCGCCAACAGTTACCGCTCGCAGGCGGAATCCAACCGCATCCGCAAGGTGCCGGTGCTGGCGCCGCGCGGGCGCCTCTTCGACCGCGAAGGCCGGCTGCTGGTGGATAACTATCCCTCGACCACGTGCTACCTGCTGCGCGACCAGATTAAAGACCCCGCCGTCGATCTTCCGCTGATTGCCCAGGGGCTGCATCTCCCCGTCGATCAGCTCCAGGCGACGCTGCGGCACTTCGGGGCAGCTCCGCGCTACCAGGGCATCCCGATCAAGCAGGACATTACGCCCGATGAGCAGGCGTTCGTCGAGGCGCATCGCAACGAGCTGCCCGAGCTGGAGACGCGCGAGGAGCAGCGCCGGCTCTACCCGCGAGACGGCTTCGCGGCGCATGTCGTCGGCTACGTGGGCGAGGTTTCGGAGCAGATGCTCGAGAACGACCCGCGCTACGCGGCGTACGAGCCGGGCGACGTAGTCGGACGCTCCGGCGTGGAGGAGACCTACGACGCGCTGCTGCGCGGGGAGAACGGCTCCCGCGATGTGATCGTCAACTCCCACGGCAAAGAGGTCGGGATGCTGGGCCAGGAACTCGCCCAGCCCGGCAAGGATCTGCGCCTGACCATCGACCTCGATCTGCAGCGCGTGGCCGAACAGGCGCTTGAGGGCAAGAACGGCGCCATCGTCGCGCTCGATCCCCACACCGGCGAGATCCTGGCCATGGTCTCGCGACCGAACTTCGATCCCAACCAGTTCTCCGTGCGCCTGACCCGGGCCTACTGGCAGTCGATCATGGAGAATCCTGATCATCCGCTGCTGAACAAGGCAATCCAGGCGCAGCTGGCCCCGGGCAGCACGTTCAAGATCATCATGTCGGTCGCCGGTTTGCAGGAGAACGTTGCGCAGACCATGCGCGTCGAGTGCAATGGCGGAGCGTCGTTTTACGGTCACTTCTTCGCCTGCGATCAGCATCACGGCCTGGTGACCATCAACAACGCCATTCCGTACTCCTGCGACACCTTCTACTACACGCTGGCCAACCGGCTGGGGATCGACCGGATCGCCGAGTACGCGTCCGCACTCGGCCTGGGCCAGCGCACCGGCGTCGATTTGCCGGACGAAGTGACCGGAACCGTTCCTTCTACGCAGTGGGCGCTGCGCAACTATCACCGGAAGTGGTATGCGGGCGAGACCATCTCGGTCGGCATCGGGCAGGGCGCGGTCACGGTGACCCCGCTGCAGATGGCGCGGGCCATCGGCGGCATCGCCTCCGGCGGCGTGCTGCACCGGCCGCACGTGGTGTTTCCGGACGAGGTCCCGCCGGAGATGCTGAGCGCGGTGCAGGATTCCTTCCCCGGCTCCGGCGACAAGACGATTCCGATCTCCGCCGAAACCTGGCAGACCGTAACCGACGGCATGGCGGAGGTGACGTCGCCCGGCCTGTTCCACACCGCGGCCGTGGCGCATCTGGACGGTATCGACTTTGCCGGGAAGACCGGCACCGCGCAGGTGATCGGACACGACGCGCTGGCGCGCACCAAGAAGGGGCATGACACGCTGCCAAACGCGTGGTTCGTCGGCATGACGCCGCGGCGCAACCCGGATATCGTGGTGGCCGTGCTGTGGGAGCATGGCAACTGGGGCAACAACTCCGCCAAGCTGGCTTCGCAGGTGATCGACGCGTTCGTGACCAAGCAGCGCAGGAAGGATCACAACCTGAAGCTGGCGGATACTCCGCCGGTGGCTGCACCTTCCGCGCCTGCGGCGAAGCCGGCGGCTCCGCCGGTGGACGAGCCGGGGCAGTAGAGCGAATCTCCCGAGAGCAGATCTCGGAGAGCAGATCTCCACGCGCGGACTGCCGGTGTCGATCCGCCGTGCAAGATCAAAGTGGGAAAGTCTCACAGAAAAAGCACGCCCGGAACGGTTATCCACTTCCCACCTGTTGGCGAGACAGTTATCATCGCACTTGGTTCCCCGTACCAGACAGCTCAAGCTCCGGTTGAAGGTTTCCGGGGGAATCTCTGACGGTACCCCGGTCTTCCACAGTGCTACTTTGCCCTTGCTTCGCAGCAAAAGGAACGTTACGTTACGGCTCATGAGCGATATGCAAATCGTTTCCCCAGCTTCGGTCCCGGCCCCCCTGAGGTCGGTCTCCAGCAACATCGGCACCACCATCCGCGACTTTCGCCTGCAAAAGGGCATGTCGCAGGGTGACATCGAAAAGCGTACCGGCCTGCTTCGCTGCTACCTTTCCCGGGTCGAGAACGGTCATACCGTGCCTTCGCTCGAGACCCTGCAGAAGATCGCCGGCGCGCTCGATCTGCAGCTTTCGCAGTTCTTCGCTGAAGATCCGGTCACGCGCGAGTCCACCGGCATGAACCTGAGCGAGGAGGAGATCCGCTTCCTTACGCAGGTGCAGCGCTACTCCGCCAACCTCTCCGACTCCGACCGCCGACTGCTGCTGGCGATGGTTCGCAAGTTCGCCTCGAGCGCCATCAGCTAACCGAAACCGACCGCCGGGCTGAGCCCCTGCCGGCTGCGGTGCCCTATGTCAGGTTGGCGATCCAGTACCCGAAGAGCGAAAGCACGAACGCCGCCACGAGAAAGACCAGGCGTTGCCGGCCCAGGTAGCGGGCCCGGCCCGCGGTCATGCGCGGAAGCAGCCCTGGCCCCAGCGCGAGTCCGAACAGGAATCCGCCCAGGTGGGCCGAGTTATCGATGCGCACGATGTTGCCGAAGATCGGCAGGATGGTCGACGCGCCGATGACCAGGTTGATTCCGGCAAATCGCGCAACCGAGGTGCGCAGCCGCTTCAGCTCGCTCCACGGAATCGGCAGCCGCCGATTGGACAGCAGCACGATCAGGATGCCGGCGATGCCGAAGACGGCGCCCGACGCTCCCGCGCCCACCGAGCCCGCAAGGTCCTGCGGACTGCGCATCGAGACAGCCCAGGCAACGTCCCAGGCCACCGACACCAGGTTTCCCGCCACCCCGGTCAGCACGTAGACGGCGACCATCCCCCATGGCCCAAGCAGCGGCTCGCCCAGCAGGCCCAGGTTCCACAGGCACCACATGTTGGTGGCAATGTGGATGAAGCCGATGTGCACGAAGGTCGCTGTCAGCAGGCGGTACCACTGTCCTTCGAGCACCAGCAGCGGGCTGTTGGCTCCGTAGTGCAGCAGCTGTGCCGGCGTCGGATCGCGCAGCGAGACGCCATGCAGTGTCATCCACAGGAAGACCGCGATGTTGATCGCCAGCAGCACGTAGGTGCCGGGCGCCGAGCGTGGATCCCATTCGCTGTATTCAGGTCCGGAGGTGCCTGCGACATCGGGCGCCTGCTCATGAGTCGCATGGGCGTGGGCGGCGTGGGCATTGCCGCCCGCCAAGGTCGTTTCCGGCTCGGACGCCATGGCTCAGGCGTGGCGGCGCGCGAAGCGTTGACGCAGGTCGGACGGGATGCGCTGCGCCACAACGCCCGAGATGAACACCGGCACCGGCGTCGCCACCGCCACCAGAATCCACAGCACCGTCGACACCACCAGGCCCGCGACCGACACCGCCTCAAGCGAAATCGTCATCGCCGAGTGATGCAGATGCATGTGCACCGCCGGCAGATACCGGCTGAGCATCTCAATGCGATAAAGGACAACCGAAACCAGCAGAAACGCCACGATCGAGAGCGATGTGATCGAGATAAGCAGCACATCGATCATGCGTGCGATCGATTGCCGCCGGCGGCAATGGAAGCACTCCTCCAGATGCGACTCGTAATCGGTCCGCATCTCCGGCGAAATACTCGAAATGTCGTAGCGCCAGCCGGAGAGGATCGCTCCCACGATTGGGTCGGTGCAGGCTTTAGCGCTGTTCGGCATAGGGTCACCCTCAATTCTATCTGGTTTGGATGCTCTCACCGCCAAAAAGCTACAAAGCCCGATCTTTCTCGGCGGCGCTACAGCTGGATCGCCGCCAGCGGCTCCGCCTGCATCGCCAGCAGCACGCGATTGCCGAGCAGCGTCATCCGGTCGCCGATCGCCCGCTCTGCGGTGATGCGCGCCAGCTCGGGCGCGTTATTCGACTCCGACAGGTGGCCCAGCACAATGTACGCTGCGCCGCCATCATAGTCGCGTTGCAGAAACTCCGCCGTGGTTTCGTTCGACAGATGTCCCACCCGCGACAGCACACGCTGTTTGACGGACCACGGATACGGCCCGTCGCGCAGCATTTCAAGGTCGTGGTTGGATTCGAGCAGAAGCACATCGATGCGCTTCAGCGCCGCCTTCACATTGGGCGGAAGATAGCCCAGATCGGTCGCGAGCGCCATGCGGATGCCGCCCGACTCGAAGACAAAGCCGCACGGATCGGCCGCATCGTGAGGAATCGTGAATGGGCAGATCTCCAGGTCGCCGATGGCGAACCGATGCCCGGCCCGGAAGTACTCCACCGCCGGCAGATACGCCGGGTCGGCCTTCACTCGCGCCCGCACCGGCTCCGCCTCCGGCAAGCCGTCCAGCTCACCGTCCAATCCCACCGGCACCTGCGCCTCGCCGCCGGCCCCCTCGCTTGCATCCGGCTCGCCGCACGCTGCCGGGACGTCCTCCATCTCAACTGCAGGCGCGGTGGGCTCGTAGCAAGGCACGGCCGCTGCCTTCGCCTGCTTCTCCGCCTGCCGTAGCTCCAGCCATTTCGCGTAGGTCAAGGTGGTGCGCGGGGTCAGCATGCGCACCCACGCACGATGCGTCGGCTCGGTAAAGTACACCGGAATACCCAGGCGGCGCGCCAGCACCGCCAGCCCGGCCACATGATCCACATGCTCATGCGTGATCAGGATCGCGTCCAGCCGCGAAGCATCCTCACCGGCGATCTCCATGCGCCGCAGCAGCTCGCGGCAGCTCAGTCCGGCATCGACCAGAACCCTTGTGCGATCGCTTGCGATCACCGTCGAATTGCCCTTCGACCCCGAGGCAAGAACCGTCATGCGCATCCCCTTAAGATACGCCATCCCTTCGCCGCAACGGAGTGGAGAACTGGGTTCGAAACCGGTCTTTTCCCAGCATCGAAGCCCTGTCTCACCTCCAGCAACGAACGGCTCAGCACGGATCAAACACGCATCGAACGGATCAGCACAGATCACCCCCTATGATCTGATTCGCCGTTCAATCCGTGCCATTCCGTTCCATTCGTTCGATCCCACGCTAGATCTCCGTCTCCGGATACTCCACTCCCGGAATGCCCGCCACCCGGCTGATCTCACTCAACAGAATCGACTCGCCGGTGGTGCTGGTCGCCACAAAGACGCCATCCGGCTCCCGCTCCACGCGCAGCAGAAACACGTCCGGAGTCGGCGGCTCATCGACCACGATCACCACCTCCGCGAAGATCTGCTCGCCCGACGTCAACTCGATCGCGACCACATGATCCACCGCCCGGCGCAGCAGCGAAAGCTCGCCGTCGGTCACAGACTTCCCCGCAGCGGTGCCAGGAAGTTGACCGTCGAGCGCAGGACCACCTCGTGGTTCTGGTTGTACGCGAGCGTCCTCGTCCTCACGATGCCGTAGTTTTTTCGCGATGCCGAATGCCGCACCCCCACCACCTCGATCTCGGTGCGAATGGTGTCGCCCGGCCGCACCGGCAGCGTCCACCGCATCTCTTCCACGCCGGCCCCGATCATCCCGCCAAACACCGGGATCGACTCCACCCGCAGCCGCATCACGATCGCCGCCGTCAGCCAGCCCGAGGCCGCCAAACCCTTGAAGAACGAGCCTTCGCCCGCCGCCTCATCCAGGTGAAACGGTTGTGGATCGTACTTCTGGGCAAACTCCTTGATCTCCTCCGCCGTCACCTTGTACGAACCGGCCGAGTGAATCATCTGGCCGATATAGAAATCCTCGAAATACATCTCCTGCGCCATTCGCAATCATCCTCAAAGCAATACTAGATGCACCCGGCACCCCATCCGGTCCGCGACCAGCCCCAGCCCTCACGCCGGGCGGTCCCACGTCACGAGCTGGCCGCAGCGGGCCTGTCCGGCAGGGCATGCTCATACCGGTAGAACCCCCGCCCCGACTTCCGCCCCAGCCAACCCGCATCCACCATCCGCAGCAGCAGCGGGCAGGGCCGGTACTTCGGGTCTCCCAGCCCCTCCACCAGCACCCGCATGATGTCCACGCAGACATCCAGCCCGATGAAATCCGCCAGCGTCAATGGCCCCATGGGATGCGCCATCCCTTCGCGAAAGATGGTGTCCACCGCCTCCGCCGTCGCCACCCCTTCCATCACCGCAAAGCAGGCTTCGTTGATCAGCGGCATCAGCACCCGGTTGGAGACAAAACCGGCCGCATCGTTCACCTCGACCGCAATCTTGCCCAGCCCTTCGGCCACTGCGCGGACCCGGGAAAATGTCTCGTCCGAGGTCTGCAGCCCGCGAATCACCTCCACCAGCCGCATCACCGGCACCGGGTTGAAGAAGTGCATGCCGATCACCTGCCGCGGCCGCCCGGTCACCGCCGCCAGCTTGGTGATCGAGATCGAACTGGTATTCGAGGCCAGCACCGCCCCGTCGCCCAGCAGCCCATCCAGCCGGCCAAACAGCTCCGCCTTCACCGCAAAGCGTTCGGTTGCCGCCTCCACCACCAGCCCGGCGCCGGCAAGCTCCTCCAACTCCGCGGCCAACCGGATGCGGCCCAGCGCAGCCTCAGCCTCCTGTGCCGTCAACTTCTGCTTGTCGACCTCACGGCCCAAATTCCGGCGGATCGTCGCCAGCCCACGCTCCCGCGCCTCCGCCGAGACATCCGCCAGCCACACCCTGTATCCCGCCCGGGCAAACACATGCGCAATCCCGTTGCCCATGGTCCCCGCACCCACTACGCCGATCTCCTGCAACATCGCGACAGTCTCCCAAGCAGCTTCCAGCGATCCGCTCTTCGCTTCTGGCTCCGGTCGCAGCCAAGGCAGGATTCCGAGCCCATCAACCCCGCTGATAACCGGCAGGTGCAGCGGGCAGCAGCTCCTCTACAGCATCTGCACCAGCAGCACCGTGATATTGTCTCCCCCGCCGGCGTCGTTCGCCTCGTCGATCAGCGTCTGGCATAAGCTCTCCAGCTTCGGCCGCCCATCTTCCGCCTTTGCGACCGCACGCTGCAGCGTCTGCGCGATCACCTCCTCCGAAAGCTCGCGCGTCAGCCCGTCCGACGCCAGCAGGTAGAGATCGCCCGCCAGCGGCTCCAGCCAGGTAATCTCCGGCTCGACCTTCGCCTCCGACCCCACCGCCCGGGTGATGATGTTGCGCATGGGATGGTGCTCCGCTTCGAGCGCGGTCATCGCGCCCACGCGCACCTGCTCCTCGACCAGCGAGTGGTCGCGCGTCAGCAGCTTCAGTTCGCCCCCGCGCAACCGGTAGCAGCGGCTGTCGCCCACATGCACCAGCGTCATCGAGGGACGGTCCGGCATCGCCTTCGAGACCTCCACCAGAAGTCCCACCAGCGTCGTGCCCATGCCGTGCATCTGCTCCGACCGGCGCGCCTGCTGGAAGACCGCCCGGTTGGCTGCCTCGACCGCGGCCTGCAGTCGCATATCCGGAGTTGCTGTGCGCGGCGTCTGTCTCCCCGGCGGCGCCAGCGCCTTCAGAAACCGCTCAGCCGCCATCCGGCTCGCCACCTCGCCCGCCGCCGCGCCGCCCATGCCGTCGCACACCACGAACGCGCCGAACTCCTGCGCCGCCGCGCAGGTGTCTTCATTGTTCCTGCGAACGCGGCCCGGACTGGATTGCATGGCAAAGCGGTAAGGGTAAGATTCCATCGAACGTCCGAGAAGGCGCTGCCGCAAACGATACACGGTTTCGAGCATCCGGTGCAGCTGTGCCATACCCTGAGTGTACGAGGCCGCACCCCCATGAATCGTATCCTTCTCGGCGAGAACCTTGCCGTGCTGCGCACCCTGCCCGGTACATCCGCCGAACTGATCTACATCGACCCGCCGTTCAATACCGGACGCCGCCAGGCCCGGCCTCAACTCAAGACGGTTCGAGACCAGGCCGGCGACCGCACCGGCTTCGGCGGCGCGCGCTACCGCACCGAACGCTCCGGGCTGTCGCTCGGCGGCTATCGCGATACCTTCGACGACTACCTCGCCTTCCTGCGGCCGCGTCTGGCGGAAGCGCATCGCATCCTCACCCCGCATGGGTCTCTCTTCTTCCATATCGATCCGCGCGAGGTCCACTACTGCAAGGTTCTGCTGGACGAGGTCTTCGCGCTCGACGGCGGCGCCGGCCGCGCCTGCTTCCAGAACGAGATCATCTGGGCCTACGACTACGGCGCCCGCGCCACCCGGCGCTGGCCCGCCAAGCACGACAACATCCTCTGGTACACCCGCAGCCCGGAGCACTACACCTTCAACCTCGACGCCTCCGACCGCATCCCCTACATGGCGCCGGGCCTGGTCGGAGCCGATAAAGCCGCCCGCGGCAAGACCCCCACCGACGTCTGGTGGCACACCATCGTCTCGCCCACCGGGAAGGAGAAGACCGGCTACCCCACGCAGAAGCCTCTGGGCATCCTCGAGCGCATCGTCCGCGTCCACTCCAACCCCGGCGACCGCGTGCTCGACTTCTTTGCCGGCTCCGGCACCACCGGCCTCGCCGCCGCCCGCAACCACCGCCAGTTTCTGCTGATCGACGAAAACCCGGACGCCGTCGCGATCATGGAAAAGCGCCTCAACCTGCCTGCGGAACGGCCAGACCGTCCGAACGCCCCCGAGTGACGAACCCTCGAAAATCGCTCCTCATGCATGCACGACTGTTGGTGCAAGCGCAGGTTGTGTTCCACCCATAACCCCAATGGTCTGAAGAATATAAGCAACAATCCGGGGGAGGGGTGGGTCGACTCTACAATCCTACGTGTTCTCCGGCGCAATCGACCGGAAGCCCGTGGTCTCGTAGCGGGTCGAAACCTTGCCGCCCATCACCGTCACCACCGTGAATCCTTCAGGCGTCCCCAGCCGCGTCCCGTGCCACCAGTTGCCGCACACCGCGCCGGAGGTGATGTACGGCACCCCGTGCCACATCACCTCTTCATTCACGTGGGTATGGCCCTGCAGCACCGCCAGCACATTGTGCCCTTCAAAGAGCTTGATCGCCGCCGGCCCGTTGACGAATCCGTTGCCGTGCGCCGCCTGCGGACTCGGCGGCGTATAGCTGGGCACCGCCGTCACCAGCGGAATGTGCGTCGTGACCATGATCGGCGTGCCCGTCGGCAGCGCCGCCAGATCCTGTCTGAGCCATGCCAGCTGGTCGTCGTCCATGCGCGCTTCGTAGAAACGGTCCGGCGTGATCCCGATCGAGTCCAGCACGATAAAGTGCACCCCCTTGTGGTCGAACGTGTAGTAGGTGGGCCCGAACCGCTCCGACCACATCTTCTTGCCGTACTCCGGGTCCGTCGGCAGGGCGCCGCTGGCCGTGTAGACCCCGAAACAGTCGTGATTTCCCAGCGTGTGGTGGACCTTCAGCCCCATCTCCTGCTCGGTCTTGGCGTACAGGTCGAACAGCTGCCGCGCCCGCGCCTTCGGCACGCCGAGCGCGTCGAACACATGGTCGCCCCCCTGGATGCAGAAGTCCGCCGAGATCGCCCGCGCCTGGCGCATGGCCATGGCGACACCCTCGGTCGCGTCCAGTTCCGGCTGAATGTGGGTGTCGGTCACAAACAGGAAGCTGAACGACCTGGCCTGTGCTTCGGAGACGCGGGGGAACGCGCAGGAGGCCGCGGAGGCACCCACCAGCGAGAGAAAGTGGCGTCTGTCGAGTGTGCTCATCGGTTTGATGATACTGCGTGCGATCGAAACCCCGATGCGGCTGGAGCCGGCGCTGCCGGATAGAATGGAGGGATGCGGAACCTCGTCATGCGCATCCTGATCTCGGCCCTGACTCTCGCCGGCCTGACCGTCAGCGTGCTCGCCCTGCGCGTGCACAATATGGACCCCAACGCCGCCCCGCCGTGCGCGGTGGACGAGCACTGGGACTGCGGCGCGGTCAATCACTCGCGCTTTGCCGAGTTTCCGCCGCGCAGCTTCGCCGAGGATCCCGCCAGCCACAAGCTCCACATCCCGGTGGCTGTGATCGGCATCGCGGGCTACAGCGTCATGTTCCTCTTCGCCGCCTTCGGCCGCTGGTGGGCGGTTCTGCAGCTTGCCGAGATGGGCTTCGCCGCAGCCTGTTTGCTCTCGTATCTCGAAGCCTTCGTCATCCAGAAGTGGTGTATCTACTGCGTCTGGTCGCAGGCCATCGTCACCGCCATCGTGCTCGCCACCATCGCCGCGCTGATCCTGCGCAAGCGCACAGGGCACCGGCTGGAGATTCCCCGCGCGGCGGCCGAGCAGGTGGGAGCCTGATGGGCCTCAGCCGCGAGCAGGCACTCGATTGCTTCGCCAGCGACGATCTGATCGGCATCGGCATGGAGGCAGACGCCGTGCGCCGCGCGCTGCATCCGGAGGGCGTGGTCAGCTATGCCGTCGAGGCGCAGATCGGCTTCCACTTGGGAAAAGCCCCGATCGAGCAAGCGGCGGAGGCGGTCGAACGCGGCGCCACCGGTCTGCTTCTGACTGGCGCCGGACAGCATAGCCTGGAAGTGTGCGAAGGCCTGCTCACGAGCTTGAAGCGGCGCTTCCCCGATCTGCGTCTTCAGGGCTTTCCCGCAGGCGAGGCGCTGGCACTGGCCGAGGCCTCCAACCTCACCCTCACGCAGGTCTTTGCGCGCCTGCGGGCGGCTGGTCTTGACGCGATCCCTGGTGACGGCTCCGGTGCGCATCTGCCCGCGGAGGCATGGCTGGAGAGCCAGCGGGCGGCGCACCGGGCCGGTCTGCCGAGCACGGCGTGCCTGGTCTTCGGCGGCGGAGAGTCGGCGGAAGACCGCGTCGCGTCTCTTCAGGATCTGGCGAGGCTGCAGGAAGAGACCGGCGGCTTCCTGGCGTTCTCGCTCGCCAGTGCAGCCGCGCCCAGCGGACGCGAGCTCGACGACCCGACAGCGGTCGAATACCTGAAGACGCTGGCCATCTGCCGCATGATGCTGGACGGCATCGCCCATGTGCAGGCGGACTGGCGCCAGCAGGGCTTGAAGGTGCTGCAGATGGGGTTGCGCTTCGGTGGCAACGATGCCGGGTCGATTCCCGGCGACTCCACGTCTGCCTCCGAAGAGGAGATTCGCCGCGTCATCCGCGACGCCGGGTTCCGGCCCGCCAGGCGTGACAGCCTCTTTCGTTCCATGTTCCTCAGCTAGCTCGAGCGCGCTCCAGGCAGGTAGCGGAGACATAGAAGCGGCGAAGAGGTTCGGGTAGAATCGGATTGCCCGCATCGACTCGCTGCACGGAGCATCTCCTGCCTCTTCCATCCGACATTCTGCTTGCAACCCTGGCGGCTCTGCTTGCGCCGAGGGGACTTGGCCACTACTGGAAGACGCACTACGCAGACAAGACCTTCGAGCATCTCTACAAGCTGACCGCCTTCGACTACTGCCTGCTGACTCCGTATTTCGTCGTCATGATCATCCTGGCGTTCTACGGGATTCATCGCTACCAGCTGGTGTGGCTCTACTATCGCAACCGCAAGAAGGCGGCGAAATGGAGCGAGTCTCCGTCGCGCTTTGCGGAAGGTGAACTGCCGTTCGTCACCATCCAACTGCCCATCTTCAACGAGCAGTTCGTCATCAACCGGCTGATCGACGCCTGCTGTCGGCTGGATTATCCGCGCGATCGCTTCGAAATCCAGGTGCTGGACGACTCCACTGACGAGACCATCCAGGCGGCCCAGCAGATTGTTGCGCGCTACGCCCTCGGCTTTGCCGGAATGGAGCCGCAGCCGATCGTTTATATCCACCGGGAGAATCGGCACGGCTTCAAGGCGGGTGCGCTGGACGCCGGGCTGAACCGCGCCCGTGGCGAGTTTGTTGCTATCTTTGACGCCGACTTTGTGCCGCCGCGCGACTGGGTGATGAAGGTGATCCACCACTTCGCCGAGCCGGAGGTCGGCATGGTGCAGACGCGGTGGACGCACCTGAACCGCAACTACAGCTTCCTGACGCAGGTGGAGGCGATCCTTCTCGACGGCCACTTTGTGCTCGAGCACGGCGGACGCAGCCGCGCCGGCGTTTTCTTCAACTTCAACGGCACGGCGGGAATGTGGCGGCGCGCTGTAATTGGGCAGGCGGGCGGCTGGCAGCACGACACGCTGACCGAAGACACCGACCTGAGTTACCGAGCGCAGTTGATCGGCTGGAAGTTCAAATACCTGCAGGATGTTGAATGTCCGGCCGAGTTGCCCATCGAGATGACCGCCTTCAAGACCCAGCAGGCGCGCTGGGCCAAGGGGCTGATTCAGACCGGCAAGAAGATTCTGCCGCGGGTGCTGAAGAGCGATGCGCCATGGCACACCAAGCTGGAAGCCTGGTATCACCTGACCGCGAACCTGAGCTATCCGCTGATGATTGTGCTCAGCACGCTGTTGATGCCGGCGATGATCATCCGCAGCTACCAGGGCTGGATCCAGATGATGCTGATCGATTTTCCGCTGTTCATGGCCAGTACCATGTCGGTTTCGTCGTTCTACCTGGTGAGTCAGAAGGAGCTTTACCCGAAGCGCTGGTACCGGACCTTCATTTACCTGCCCTGCCTGATGGCGCTCGGCGTCGGCCTGACCATCACCAACACCAAGGCGGTGATGGAGGCGCTGTTCGGCATCAAGAGCGCGTTTGCCCGCACGCCTAAGTACAGCGTGAAGAAGAAGGGCGAGAAGAGTCAGGCTACCAAGTACCGCAAGCGGCTGGGCTTTATCCCACTGATCGAACTGGCGATCGGATGCTACTTCGCCTTTACCGTGTGGTACGCGGTCACCAGCGAGAATTACTTCACGGTGCCGTTTCTGCTGCTCTTCGTCTTCGGCTACTGGTACACCGGGCTGCTCAGCCTGCTGCAGGGGCGATTCGACCGCTTCAAGGCGACCGGTGAAGCCCACGAAAAGCCGTACCCAGTGGGCATTTAAGCCTTTTCGACGGAGCCCAGCGCCTCCATCCGCAAACGGGAGTATTTCTCTTTTCAGACGGGCCACGACAGCAGAAGCCATGAAGCCACCGACCGCCCGCGCCGGGCGACCGCCTCAGCAGACCGACCTTCAAACCCTCCTGTAAACGCCACATGACCGGCTGCTTCCGCCCCGGTGTTCCAACCTGATGCTTCTCCCCACGACGCCGATAGGCGTAGTGAACGGAATTGATTGGGAGACGACGCTTGGCATCGGCAGACAGTCGGGCAATCGAATTAGCGGCGATCGAACGGGAGCTGGGTCATACCGGCTACGAGCTTCGCTTTGCGCCGCGGCTGGAGGCTGCTTATCAGGCAGCGCGGGGACCAGACCGCACCCGGGCGATCACCCGCTACCTGCTGATCTACCTGGCCGCGAAGATACTCTTCCTGTTCTGCAACCTGCGTATCGGCACCCATGTCTTCGGCGTCGCTATTTTCCTGCGGCTCGCCATTGTGCTTCCGCTCACCCTGCTTTCGATCTACCTGCTGCGCCGGCCGCTGCCCGCGTGGGTACACGGCATTGCGGCCTTCAGTCCGCTGGTGGCCGAGACCGCCCTGGTGCTCCTGCTTGGGCGGCTATCCGGAGGAGTTTTCACCGATCGCTACGTCTTTGCCGCAGCCATCGGCGTCTTTGCCCAGACGCTGCTGATGCGGGCGCCCTTCCGGCACACGGTCGTCGGCCTGGCCGCGACCTTGTGCGTCTTCTGTACGATCGGGCTGATTCCCTGGCATGGTCACTTCGGCGCCGCCGTTCCCATTGAACAGCTCATCTTCGTGGTGGGACTCAGCCTGCCGGCGCTCTACGAAAGACACGCCCGGGAGCGCGCCGGCAGGCGTGACTTCCTGCAAAGTGAAACCAATCGCCTGCGCCTCGAAGACATCCTGCGGATGAACGCTCACCTGGAGCGCCTCTCGAGCATCGATGGCCTGACCGGAATCTTCAATCGACGCTATCTCGACGCCGCTCTGCAGCGGTTATGCAGCATCGCGCTCCAGAAGGAGCGTTGGATCGGGGTCCTGATGATCGATATCGATCACTTCAAGTCTTTGAACGATACCGCCGGCCATCAGCACGGCGACTTCTGCCTCGAACAAGTCGCGCAGTTGCTACAGCAGAGCGTGCGTGCTGGCGTCGATACCGTTGCGCGGTATGGCGGCGAAGAGTTCGTCGCCATTCTGCCCGACGCCAATGCGGACGATGCATTGACCATCGCGGAGCGGGTTCGCCGCGCCGTGGAAGACGCGGGCCTGGCCGGGGCGATGGGCACCGTGGTTACCATCAGCACCGGAGCGGCCGCGTTTCGCGGCGGACCGGGAGCTCAATTCACCGCCGTGGAACTGATCGCCACCGCCGATGAGGCACTGTACCAGGCCAAGCAGTCAGGCCGAAACCGTGTGGTAACTGCCCGCGCATCTCTCCAGGGAGTTTCCCTATGAAAGCGTTGCAACGCGTCCTCGCCCTCCGGGTACCCTCGGCCTTCCGCTATTTGCTTGCCTCTTATCTGCTCTTCTCGTGCCTGCTGCTTTGCGCCGCAGGATTGCAAGCGTCAGGCCAGGCCGCGCCAGCGCTCCCCGACGTGGTCAAGCCTCCCGCCAGCATCAACCTCGGGAGCACCAGCTTCTACGACGGCTTCGGCCGCACCCGGCCTGGCGTGACCGTGCTGCAGTACTTCCGCTGGTCGCACAACACCGAGATCAGTGCTGCGGACGGGACGGAGGTTCCTGCCTTTGTCGATCCACGCATCGAGGCGTTCCCCGCGCTCACCCAGGTGATCGTTGCCACCCGGTGGCATCCGGCGGGCGGAGTTGCCGGCTTCTCGGTCCTGCTGCCGGTGGTCGGACTCGAATCGAGCTTCGCCCCGCACAGCCCGAAGACGCTGCCCAGCACCGGCTTCGGCATCGGCGACGTGGCCGCCGGCGCCACCTTCCAGTCGTTGTCCATCTTGCGCCGCGTCTCGTCCGGTTCGAACAGTGCACAAGCAGCCGGGAAACCACCGAGCGATCGTCCTGTGTTCGCCTTCAGGACGCAGATCCTGGTGCAGATTCCGACCGGCAAGCTCGATCCTTCGAAGAGCATCAATCCGGGCTGCGGCTATTGGGCGGTCATTCCGTATGTTGCCGCGACATGGCTTCCGCTCGCACGCCTCGAAGCCAGCACCCGCCTGCACTATCAGTACAACCTGCCTACCAGCAGGATCTCCAACCCCCCGCCTATCCCTCACCTCACGTACCGAAACGGGCAGGCCGGCCCGTTGACCTACGGCAACTTCACCACTTCCTGGAGATTTACCAAGCGGCTGTATCTGGGCCAGAACTCCTACGGCGTCTACCAACTCAGCCCCGACAAGACCAACGGAACGAATGTACCGAAAGCCAGGCAGACCCAGCTCTACACCGGGCCCGGCGGCGGCTACGACTTCAGCCGGTCCGACACGCTGAATGTGAACGTCTACCTGAAGCTGGAGGCGCATAATACGGCCAGCGGACCCTCTCTGCAGCTTCTCTATATCCACCGCTTCTAGGGCGGCTTATCAAATCGACAAAGAAAGCCCGGCAATTTTGCCGGGCTTTCTTTCGTTCGACTTTCACGTGAGCTTAGAAGCGGATGCCGACCTTCACCGGAATATAGGTGGTCTTGTTGCTGTTGGCGGGAAAATAGTTGGTGCCGTTGTAAGCCTGCACGGTCGCCAGCGAGTCGGCATAGGTAACGCCGGCGCGCTGCTGGTTGTCGACAAATACATAGCGGGCTTCCACGAAGAAGCGCTCGTCGGCGAAGCGTGAAAACTTGTAGGTCAAGCCAAGGCCGCCATTGAAGCCGGCAGCATTCGACGTGTAGTGATCGATGTTCGCGTTGGCTTCATACTGGTAGCAGCCATAGATGTAGTCGCAGTACGTGCCCACTTCGGGCGTCGTGAAGTTGGTTACTTTGTGGTAGAAGCCGGCGCCTACAACCGCGTACGCTCCGTACTTGTCGCCTGCCATGAAAGTGTAAGTCGGATTAAGCGTGAACGACCACACGTGATTGTTGGCATCGAGGCTGGCGACCTGCGCGCCGAGATCGTTGTTGTAGAGATTTTCCTGGTTGGTAATCGTAGGTCCGTTGACGCCGAAGCGATCGTAGTCGAACTGCAGCAGCACCGCGGCTTTCTTGTTGAATTGCCGCCCTCCGCCAACCTGGAACGCATAATTGGTGTTGAAGTAGTGGTAGGTGTTGCCCAGCGGAACCGTTGCTCCAACCCCGGCCTCGAAGGTGTACTTGCTCGATCCATCCGCATTGTGCGCATTGTCGTTGTAACGCGGGCGGCCGTAGCGCCGACGCGGCGGAGGCTGCAGCGCCGAATCGCGGCTGGTCAGATTCAGTGTCTCGGGGTCCGCGGCGTCCGGTGTATCCGGCAGGCTTGAGGAGCTGTAGTTCAGCCCGGCGAGACTGGCCAGGTCCATGGGGCGCGCGGTGTTCGCGGCAAAGAGTGAGGAGGTGTCTACGGCTCCCATCTGCGTGGATGCAGCCTGCTGCGCCTGCGCGCCGAGCGCGGAGACACAGGCGAAGACAGCCACGGCCGCAAGGCGGCCGGCATGGATGGAAGGACGAGACGAAGGTGTCTTAATCGATAGCATCTTGTAGAAACTCCCTGTACTTGCTGACTCTTCTGACGTTGAACCCGCAGAAAAGACTCTTGTTGCGGTAGGACGCTTAAAACGCGCATGCGGGTACCGCAGCCGAGGCGATGTGTCTCTGTCACTTGCAAAGAGTGAGCCCAGGGATACATCCCTGGGCTCGACAGCATGCTTGCTTTAGTGGATGTCGAACTGCTCGGGATGCAGCACGGGATCCGATTTGATGAGGATGGTCTTGCCGACCATCTCTTCCATCTCCTGCAGCCAGTGAGTATTTGGCGCCTTCAGTTGCTTGACGACATCGGGATGGACGCGCAGCATCACGTCGCCGCGGTCGAGATGCTTGGCCATCTTGCGCATCTCGACATAGATGTCGTTGCATATGGTGACCGGCGACTTGACCATGCCGGTGCCCTGGCAGATGCCGCAGGTGGTGGAGAGCGTACGCTCGAGCGACTGCTTGACCCGTTTGCGTGTGATCGCAACCAGGCCAAAATCGTTGAACTGCAGCACCTTCGAAGGAGCGCGGTCGAGCTTCAACTCCTCTTCGAGCGCGGCCATCACCTTGTTGCGGTTCTTGCGCTCGTCCATATCGATGAAGTCAATGATGATAATGCCGCCCAGGTCGCGCAGCCGGATTTGGCGAACGATCTCCGGGATGGCATCGAGGTTGGTTTTGACGATGGTGTCTTCGAGCCGCGCCGTCTTGCCGACGAACTTGCCGGTGTTGATGTCGATGGCGACCAGGGCCTCTGTTTGATTGATGACAATGGAGCCGCCAGACTTGAGCCACACTTTCGACCGCAACGCCTTGTTGATCTCTTCGGTGATGCCGAACTGCTCGAAGAGCGGCGTCTCCTTGGTGTAGAGCTTGACCCGGCGGATCAGCGAAGGCTGGAAGCGCTGCAGGAAGCGCAGGACGCGCTCGTACTCGGTCTCGGAATCCACCCAGATGGCGGAGAAGTTGTCGGTTACCTGGTCGCGCAGCACACGCTCAATCAGGTTGAGGTCGTGATAGATGAGAGCGGGCGACTTAGAGGATTCGGAGCGAGCCTTGATATCGGACCAGAGGTTGAGCAGGAAGCGCAGGTCGGAGCGCAGCTCCTCTTCGCTGGCGCCGGCGGCGGCGGTGCGGACAATGAAGCCGCCCTGTGCGTCCCCTCGCTCGGAGAGGAGAATCTCTTTCAGGCGGCGACGTTCTCCGTCGGACTCGATCTTGCGCGAGACGCCGGTGTGCGAAACCGTCGGCATGAAGACCAGGAAGCGGCCCGGCAGAGCGATGTGCGAGGTAATGCGCGCGCCCTTCTTGGCGATCGGCTCCTTGGCGATCTGCACCAGGATCTCCTGGCCTGGCTTCAGCAGGTCGGAGATGGCGGGCAGGTTGGTAGATTGCATGGACTGGCGTCCGCGGCGCGGATCGCGCTGGCCGCGGTCTCCATTGGACGGTCTGTCGGGGCTTCCGGAGCTGCGGTCACGATCGCCGGTAGCGGGCCGCCGATTGCGGTCGCCGCGGCGGCCATCCCGCCGGGGGTCGCGGCGCGCGGCGCCATCCCGGTGCGTTTCGCGTGCACCGCCTTCGGCGTGAGCTCCGCGGTCGGCGTCGGCGAAGCTGCCACGAGGCTCGGCCAAATCGCCCAACGCGGCCTCATCGCCCGCCTCGGCGTAAGGCGCTTCATCTTCGGAGTCCTCATCTTCGCTCTCCGCGTCCTCATCCTCATCCTCATCCTCGTCCTCGTCGGTGGACGTGGGGTGGAAGTCCTGATCGGACTCAAGGAAATCTTCTTCGAAGTCGTCTTCCTCTTCGTCCCCTTCAAGCGCCGGCTCGACCCGGGTGATCTGGTCAATCGACATCTCGCGGATCATGGTGCCGAGATCGGCTGCGTTTTCGAGCGTCTCCTGCTCCTGCTGATCGAGCTCGGAGTTCGCGGCAAGCAACGACGGGACCGGGCTGAAGTCGTCTTCCTCGTCGAGCGTTTCCTCTTCCAGATGTCCGGAGCCCGGCTCGAAGAAGAGCGCGGCAGCCGAATAGGCACCCGCCGGCGCGGCATCGACCACCGCGGCTTCGTGGGCGATGGGAGAGGCCGGCTCTGGCTCCTCCTGCTGCGGAAGCTCGTGGTGGCTGTATGCCGCGCGCTCGGAGTGCATGTTGCCGTTATCGGAGATGGAGGTCAGCTCGTGGCTCTCGGGAGCAACATCCTGGTGCTGCGCAGGGGCAACTTCCACCGCCTGGACAAACTCCGCCTCCGCTGCGTTTTCGGCCTCAGCCTCCGTGGCCGGCGGCTCATCCAGCACCGGAGAAGATTGGCGGAACTCGCGCGGCGGCACGGGATCGACCCGGTAGGACGCTGACGCTTCGGAGGGTTCATACTCCTGCGCGGCGGCTGGTTCAGCCGGAGTGTCGAACGGAACTTCAGCAACAGGCTCCGGCCTGGCTTCGGGCGCAGTCTCCTCAACCATCGGCGGCGGTTCGACAACTTCATGCGCCGGCACCGGCATCGGTTCGGGAACGGCAACCTGTTCCATCGCGACCGAAGCTGCTTCGGGCTCGGCCGGCGATGCCGGAATCTCCTCGGGCATGGGCGGTGGAGGAACGAAGGTGGAGTCGAGCGGCATCACCTGGTGGCTGGCGAAAGCCGGAACGGGCTCAACGAATGAAGAGGGGGACTCGGCGGAACTGGGCTCGGTTTCGTGAGTGACGGTGCCGGTTGCGAGAGGCTGCTCGATGGTTTCGGCTTGCGGGCGTTCGAAGTTCTGACGGGGCCTCCGGTCGTCGCGCGGGCCGCGTTGATCCCGCTCATCCCGCCCACGCGATCGTTCCCGCTCGCCGCCTCTGGGTTCGCGCTGAGCCTGGTCGTGGAAGGTTGGCGGTGTGCTGCGCGGACGCAGCGTCTCGCCGGGCAGGACAAAGCCACCGTCCCAGCCCTGGGCCACAAAATCGTCGGCTGGAGGAGCTTTCGGCGCAGGCGATGAGGCTGCGCTCTGCGTCTCCGACGGTGCGCGGTACTTGGAGAGGGATTCGCCAGGCAGGATCACCGGCTCGACAGGGACCTCGATCTCCGGCTCCTGCCCGTACCGGTGGTCTGCCTTGTCGACCTTATAGAGGTCTGTGGAGGGAGCGAAACCGCGGAGTGCGCGCCCCGGAGGCATAGCGGCGCTACGGTCGCGTCCGCCCCGGTCATCCCGTACGCCGCGATCGCGTCCACCGCGTTCGTTGCGCTCGTTGCGCGGTCCGCGGTCGCCGCGCTCGTTGCGCGGTCCGCGGTCGTTGCGCTCCTCGAAGCTGGCCTGCTCGGAGGGAGTGGGCTGGGTGGCGGCGGCGTCGAAGGCGAAGCGTGTCTCGACATCCAGGTTTGTGTCCGCCCCGTCAATCTGGGTATCGGTGGCGGGGTAGGCGTCATAGACAGGTCCGGTCGTGGAGACGCGTGGTGCCGCTTCGGAGGTCGGCAGGGGAGCTTCGGGCCGGGGAGCGCCTGCGCCCGGGCCACGATTGCCGCGGCGTCCGCGGCGGCCGCGCCAGCGGCGGCTCCCGTCGGCACCGGGAAGGCCTTCGCCTACCTCGTCCTGGCGGTCCGGGATGGAGATATTGCCGGCCAGCGCTTCAGGAATCAGTTCGTCCGGGGCGCCTGACTCGGGCCGGAGGGGATCGGGACGCGCACCCTCGGTACGCTGATTGTCCGAACGCTGAGGGTCAGGCCGGTTGCCGCCGCGCCCACGGTTCCGTCCGCCGCGCCGGCCCCGGTCTCCTCCCCGGTCGGGGCGTTCGCCATCCTGCGCCGGGCGCTGAGCGTCGAGCCCGGAGACGGCCTGGGTGAAGAGTTCAGCGTCTGAAGGTTCGGCAGAGCGCGGTTCGGCGAACCTGGGCTGCGCCTCTCGTCCGTTGCGCTCGCCGCGCTCTCGTCCGTTGCGCTCGCCATGCCCGTTGCTGCTCCGGCCGCGGGCGGCGTCGCCGGAAGTCGCGCTGGCTTCGAAGTCGGCGGCGTCCCCGGCCTCTTCCATGAAGTCGGTGATGTACAGGAAGGCGTCGCGCTCAAGGCCGATATCCACAAAGGACGACTGCATGCCGGGGAGCACGCGGGTCACCTTGCCGTTGTAGATCGAGCCGGCGAGGGTGTATTCGTTTTCGCGCTCGTAGTAAATCTCGGCGAGGGCGTCGTTTTCAACGATGGCAAGCCGCGTCTCGTGCGGCGTGGAGGAGATATAAATTTCTTTCGACATGCGTGTTCTGCTCTTTCTGCCGGGCGATGAGGCCACGGCGGCAGGCACGGCGAAAGTTCACGGGGCAGCCCAGCGGATCGCTAGGCGGTACCCACCGTCGAAACGGACGGAGATTGGGATGCGGAAGCGGCGGCAACGATCGCTGTCGCGAAGCCTGAGTACACTTCGGCCCGTGCGCTCCGGCTGCGCTCAAGGCGGGTGCCGGAACCAGGGAGAGAACAAGAGAAATCGGTGCCACGGGGGGATGCTTCGAATGATCGAACCCAAACGCGAAAGGTGACCGAGACAACCTCAGGATGAGGCGGGGCCGTTTGCCTTCCGGATGTGTTCATTCCCAAACCT
>CAJCHN010000043.1 GCA_903970285.1 Rhodanobacteraceae bacterium
ACCTGACGATCCTGCGGCGGTTTCGCCGCAGCCGTCGCTGCCGGCCGCCGGTTGCCTCCACGGGCGAACGCCCGATCCGCGTACGAGGAGTTCTCGTGGCCGTCTTTATCGATCGTGCCCAGCAGCGCAAAGGCGCAGGGCAGGAAGAGCATCAATGCGAAGCCAGCCAGGATGAGAACAGTCGAGAACAAGATTTACCTTCCACTCGGAGTCGGTATCGGGAGGCCCGCCGATACATCACTTCGTTAGCGTAGTCGTCGAAGACGTTACCAAGACATGTTACCCCAGGTGCCGTGTCTGGATGGTTAACAACCCGGACGGAGTTCAGCCTGCCCGCTAAAAGGGATCGTCCGTCCGGAGCAATGCCCACTCCATGCGAAGGTACCCACGCCGCTTCAAGTGGGTTCCATCGCTGTACGCGTCCTCATGATCTTTGAGAGCAGCGTAAAAGTCGACGTGATCGACCCGCTTCGCCGCCGCCAAGCGCACAATTCCCTGGTTGAGCCGCTGTACGGCGGCTTCGTACTCGGTTCCCGGATGAGAACCGCTGCGATAGATCGGCGGGATCTCCGCCAGCACCGGCTTCACCCCGGCAGCTCGCGCCATTTCAACCATGCGCGCAAGATTATCCAGCGTCTGCTGTGGAGGAATCTGGAGCAGTGTGTCGTTTGTGCCGCCCAGGATGATCACTTCGCGGTAGCCGTGGCCGCACACCTCGGACTGGAACCGGTCCGCCATCTGCTGCGTGGTCTGGCCGTAGATGCCTAGGTTGGTTCGGGGAAAACTCCAACCCTGCGTCAAGGAGTCGCCCAGAAACGCCACGCTCCGGCTGGCGTGATTGCAGCGCCAGCCCACCGCGGCCAGCGCAACCGCCAGGACCGGCAACCAGAGCACCCTACGCACGCGCGACCCTCATCAGGTCAGTATCGTCTATGATCCAACCCATGACTCTTGAAGACGCGGAAGCGCGTGCACGCAACATCAAAGTCCTCCTGTTCGACGTAGACGGTGTGCTGACAAACGGCGACATCACCGTCATTCCCAAGCTGGATGGATCCGGAGTCGAGGTTAAGGGTTTCCATGCACACGATGGGCTGGGCATCTCGCTCGCCCGTCTGGGAGGCATCCGCACCGGCATCGTCACCAAGCGGCAGTCGCAGACGGTCGCCATCCGCGCCCGCGACCTGAAGCTGGAGTTCGTCTACCAGGGCCAGCACCACAAGTTGAAGGCCGCGCACGAGATCATGGAGCGCGCGCGCATCACCGCGGAAGAACTGGCTTATGTTGGCGACGACATCGTCGACCTGCCGGTGATGCGGATGTGCGGGCTGGCGATCGCGAGCGCGAACGCACGGCCGCAGGTGAAGGCCGAGGCGCACTGGATTACACCGCTGCCCGGCGGACAGGGTGCCGGACGCGATGCGATCGACTTCATCCTGAAGGCGCAGGGCTCGCTGGAGAGGGTAATCGAAGAGTATCTGGACCCAGGCAACCAGGCCGCCGCCTCTGCCGACATTGGTACCGGCAAGATGTAGGCACTTCTTGCCTTCTCCGGCCTCTGGTCCCCCTCACGGGGTCGCCAATTGCGCGGCGATGGGGCGAACATCCAGCGAACGGGCTACAATCGCATATGCTCTCCGAGCCAGCCACTCCTGAATCCCTCGCATGGGCACACCCCATCGTGCAGGAGTGGTTCGTCGCCAAATTCGGGACGCCTACCGAGCCGCAGGAGGCCGGATGGCCGCATATTCTGGCGGGTGAAACCACGCTGATCTCAGCGCCCACAGGCTCCGGCAAGACCCTGGCCGCGTTCCTCGTCTGCATCGATCACCTGCTGCGCAAAGCCATCGCCGGCAAGCTTGCCCCATGCACTGAGGTGGTCTATGTCTCGCCTTTGAAGGCGCTCTCGAACGATGTTCAGAAGAACCTGGACGGGCCGCTGGCCGAGATTCAAAAGCTTGCCCTGGAGCGTGGCTATCTGAGCCCGGAGATCCGTACCGGCGTCCGCACCGGCGACACCCCGGCGAGGGAGCGGGTGCAGATGCTGAAGCATCCGCCGCACATCCTGGTTACGACACCGGAGTCGCTTTACATCCTGCTGACTGCCGGTAAATCGCGTGAGCATCTACGCCAGGTGCGAACGCTGATCGTCGACGAAATCCATGCCGTGGCGGACGACAAGCGCGGAGCCCACCTGGCGCTCTCGCTCGAGCGACTCGACGCTTTGGTGTGCGGAGAGAATCATCTCTGCCCGGGGGCCATGCTCACCGGCAGGGCGGAGCCGCCGCAGCGCATCGGCCTCTCGGCTACGCAGAATCCGATTGAGCTGGTGGCGGATTTCCTTACCGGCTCGCATGCATCCCGCACCCCCGCCAGCATCGTGCAGGCAGGCCGGAGCCGGAATCTGGATCTCGCCATCGAGATTCCCTCCGATGAACTGGGCTCGGTCGCCAGCACCGGAATGTGGACCGAGATCTTCGATAAGCTGGCGGCGCTTACCGAGCAGCACCGCAGCACGCTGGTCTTCGTGAACACGCGCCGCCTGGTCGAGAAGATCGCCTTCGAACTCGCCGAGCGTCTCGGCCCGGAACACGTGGCGGCGCATCATGGGTCGCTCTCGCGCACGCTGCGCCTGGATGCAGAGCAGCGTTTGAAGCGCGGCGAGATCAAGATCCTCATTGCCACCGCCTCACTCGAACTCGGAATCGATATCGGCAATGTCGACCTTGTCTGCCAGATCAACACCACCCGCGCCGTCGCGGTCGGCATGCAGCGCGTGGGACGTGCCGGACACTGGCGCGGCGCCACGCCGAAGGGACGATTCTTCGCCACGACCCGCGACGACCTGCTGGAGCAGGCTGCGCTGATCCGCAAGATGCGCGCCGGCGAGCTTGACCGGCTGGAGATTCCTGAAGCTCCGATGGACGTGCTCATGCAGCAGGTTGTAGCGGCGTGCGGCGCCGAGCCGTGGCACGAAGACCGGCTGTTCGAGGTGATGCGGCGCGCCTACCCGTACCGCGACCTGACGCGGCATCATTGGGACGAGCTTCTGCACCTCCTTCACGAAGGCATTGAATCCGGCCGCGGACGCTACGGCGCCTACCTGCTGCGCGATAGGGTGCAGGGCCACCTGCATCCGCGGCGCGGTGCCCGGATGATTGCTATTGCCAACGGCGGCGCGATTCCGGATACCAGCTTGTTTTCGGTCATTCTGCAGCCGGAAGGGGTGCAGATCGCGACGCTTGACGAACACTTCGCCGTCGACTCCTCTCCGGGCGACGTGGTGCTGCTGGGGAACAACAGCTGGCGCATCCAGAAGATCGAATCGGTTGGCCGGGTGCTGGTGGAAGATGCCCATGGCGCGCCGCCCAGCATTCCATTCTGGGAGGGAGAAGCGCCGCAGCGAACCGCCGTCCTTTCAAGCGGCGTCGCCGAACTTCGCGAGGAGATTGCTGTACGCACCGCAAGCGTCGGACCGTCGCAGCTGACCAACTTCCCGGGTCCGGGTGCGAATCGGTGTGCGGGTGCGCGGTGTCACGCTTCCGGGACAGGGGATTCCACAACCTTCAACTCACCCCAGGGCGAGATCGCCGACACCATCCAGTGGCTTCGCCAAGAGTGCGGTGTCTGCGAGTCTGGCGCTCTGCAGCTGATCGCGTATATCGTCGCCGGCCGCGCCGTTCTGGGAGCGGTGCCGAGCAAGCAAACCATCATCGCCGAGCGCTTTTTCGACGATGGCGGGGGCATGCAGCTCATCCTGCACGCGCCGTTCGGGGGCCGCATCAACAAGGCCTGGGGACTCGCCCTGCGCAAGCGCTTCTGTCGCGGGTTCAACTTCGAACTGCAGGCCGCCGCCACCGATAACGGGATCAACATCTCGCTGGCTGAGCAGCATAGCTTCCCGCTTCCGGACGTCTTCCAGTTCCTCACCGAGCACACGGCGCAAGAGTTGCTGGAACAGGCTTCGATCACGTCGCCCATCTTCAAGAATCGTTGGCGGTGGGCGGCCGGGCGCAGTCTGCAGCTGCTGCGCATGTCCAAGGGAAAACGCATCGCACCGCAGATCCAGCGCACCCGCTCCGACGATCTCATGGCGAATGTCTTTCCCCAGGCTGCGGCATGCTTCGAAACCATCGTTGGCGACATCCAGATTCCCGACCATCCCCTGGTGCGCGAGGTGATGAAGGATGTCCTGACCGAGGCAATGGATATAGAAGGTCTGAAGGGTATCCTGCGGGGCATTGCCAGCGGCACCATCCGCTGCCTCGCGGTGGATACGCCCAGCCCCAGCGTCTTCGCCCACGAGCTGCTGAACGCGATGCCCTACGCCTACCTGGATGACGAGGGGCAGGAAGCCCGGCGCGCCCGTGCGACAAGCCTGAGCCGCACCCTGCCCGAGGAGGCTGGGCGGGGCTGCCTGGATGCGGCGGCCATCGCCGCGGTCCGCGCGCAGCTCTGGCCGGATCTTAGGGACGAGCACGAGCTGCACGACCTCCTGCTCGCCGTCGTGATCCTGCCGCTCCACTGCATCGATACCGAACGAGCCGCGGACTGGCCGTTGTTCTATGAGCGTCTGACGCGCAATGAACGAGCCCGGACGATCGATTGGAATGGCCTGCCCTGCTGGGTGGCTGCGGAGCGCATCGCCTTTGTCCACGCTCTCGACGGCCATGTTGTAGCCGAGCCGGTTACAAAAGAATCGGCAATCCTGAAATGTGTTCAAGGTTGGCTACAAATTCTGGGACCCACTACGGCCGGACATCTGGCCATGACGCTGGGTCTTGGCCCCGCCGACATCTTCAAGGCGTTCCTGACCATGGAGATGCAGGGCCTCCTGCTGCGTGGAGCCTTTGAACGTGCCGCGGACGATCCACTCGGAGAGCACGAGATCGAGTGGTGCGAGCGCCGGATTCTGCAGCGCATTCACCGCCTCGCCACCCGGACGCTGCGCCAGCAGGTGGAACCGGTGAGTCCCGCGGTTTACATGCGCTGGCTCCTGGGCTGGCAACATCTTGCGCCACAGACGCAACTCGCTGGCGAAGAGGGGCTGCTTGAAGTTCTGTCGAAGCTTGAGGGTTTTGAAGCACCCGCCGTCGAATGGGAGCGCACACTGCTGCCGGCGCGTGTGGCGAGTTACGATCCGCAGTGGCTGGACGCCCTTTGCCTTTCGGGCGCCGTTGGCTGGGGACGCGTGTCGCCGCATCCCGCATGGCAGGCAGGGCAGGGAAGCAGCCCTCGCCGCGTCATCCCCACCAACGCCGCGCCCATCACCTTCTTCGTCCGCGAGTCCGCCGACTGGCTGCCCCATGCGCTTGCCGCTCAGTGTGTGGACGAGTCGATGCTGCTGAAGGCGCTCAGTGCGGACGCTCTTGCGGTGCGCGGGGTATTGCGCCAGCGCGGCGCCTGCTTTGCCACCGACATGCAGCGTATGCTGGGCTTCAGCCGGCCGCGGACGCAGCATGCACTTTGGGAGCTTGCGACCGCCGGCCTCGCCTCCGCCGACGGTTTCGACCAGCTTCGCGGCATGATGGATCCGCGGCGCAAGGCTGCCGCACAGACTCCTGTCAGCCTTGGCAAGCGAGCAGCGGCACGCACCACCGCCGGGCGCTGGGCGCTCTTCTGCGAACAGGCAGACGCATCCGAGCTGCCGCTTGAAAGGCCGACGCCCGCTCAGCGCCAGGCCGCTGCCATTGCCTCTGCGAGGCGCGCCGACGCCGCTCACGAATCGGCGGCGCGCATGCTGCTCTGCCGATATGGTGTGCTCTTCCGCGATCTGCTGGAACGCGAGTCCAATGCGCCGAAGTGGCGCGAGCTCCTCAACATTCTGCGGCGGCTGGAGGCTCGCGGCGAAATCCGCGGCGGACGGTTTGTCTCCGGATTCAGCGGCGAGCAGTTCGCGCTTCCTGAGGCCGTCGAGAGCCTGCGAGAATCCCGCAGACACTCCTCGGCGCACGAGGTCAAGGTTGCCGCTGCCGATCCCATGAATCTCGCCGGCATCGTCGTCCCTGGAGCACGGGTTCCCGCGGTTCCAGGCCGCATGGTTCGCTTCGCCAACGGCGCAGTCGTCGAGGAAAGCCAGCTCAACGCTCCAGCTCCCGCTGCCGAGCCGTGGAACTCCATCGCATCAACGCCATCGCCCCGGACGGGGCTAAGCTTGTTCTAAAGACCATGGGAGACGAACACCCGATCCCCGACACAAGCACGGACGCGGGTGAACTCGCCCCGGAGGACTTCTACTTTGATGGACCGTATCTCGTCTTCACCGCCGCTTACCATCTGAAACGCGGCTTCTGCTGCAACTCCGATTGCCGGCATTGCCCGTATCGCTGAAGGAGGCATGCGATCCCGGCTCAGGCACATTCCCGTGAGGGTGCGGGGCGGGAGACTAACATGAGGCCTATCGAACCGGCTTGGGCAAAGCCGGATGCTCTCTGGGCAGCGATGCGATGATGACGGTATGAACGCAGACAACCTGATCTCGATGCTCTCGTTGCAGCCTCACCCCGAAGGCGGTTGGTATCGGCAGACGTATCGCTCCGCGCAGGAGGTTGAGACGAGACGCGGGATCAGGGCCGCCTCCACGGCTATCTACTTCTTGCTGCGGGAAGGTGAGTTCTCTGCGCTACACCGCATCGCCTCGGATGAGGTTTGGCACTTCTACCTGGGGTCGCCGCTGAGGATCGAGGCGATCACGCCAGAAGGTTTGATCCAGTCGTTCACGCTGGGGAACAGTCTCACAGAGAACGAGGTACTCCAGGCATGGGTTCCGGCTGGACACTGGTTTGGAGCTTCCCTGGCGCAAGGGGGATGGGCGCTGGTGGGCTGTACTGTAGCTCCGGGGTTCGAATTTGTGGATTTTGAGATGCGGGGCCGGGATGAGCTGCTGGCTATATTCCCTGAATGTGAGGATGTTGTGCGGAGACTCACGCGAAGCTGAATGGGTGGAATGCGGCTGAGAATCGACTTAGTCGTGCAAGCATCTCACTCCTTGTATGAAGAAGATCGGCTTTTTATCGTTTGGCCACTGGACCTGCTCTCCCCAGTCCTTGACGCGGTCTGCATCCGACGTTCTCCTCCAGTCGATTGACCTGGCGGTCGAGGCCGAGCGACTCGGGATGGATGGAGCCTACTTCCGGGTGCACCATTTCGCTCGGCAGCTAGCCTCGCCCTTTCCGCTCCTTGCAGCCGTGGGAGCCCGGACGCGCAAGATCGAGATTGGTACCGGGGTGATCGACATGCGGTACGAGAACCCGCATGCCATGGCGGAGAACGCCGCTGCCGCAGACCTGATCGCGGGCTCACGGCTGCAGTTGGGAATCAGCCGCGGTTCGCCGGAGCAGGTGATCGATGGATGGCGTTACTTCGGCCATCATCCCGTGCCCGGCGAAGATGAGGCGGGAATGGGGCGGCGGCATGCAGTGGAGTTCCTGGGACTGTTGCAGGGTAAGGGGTTCGCCCAGCCGAACCCGCGTCCAATGTTCGCGAACCCTCCCGGACTCTGCGGCTTGAGCCTCACAGCGAAAGCCTCAAGGATCGCATCTGGTGGGGTTCGGGCTCGAATGCGACGACAGTCTGGGCTGCGAAGCAGGGCATGAACCTGCAGAGTTCGACCCTGAAGTTTGACGAGTCTGGCGAGCCGTTACACATTCAGCAGGCTGCTCAGATTCGTGCGTTCAGGGCGGCGTGGGCCGAAGCCGGTCACACCCGTGTTCCCGGGTGTCCGTCAGCCGGAGTATCTTCGCGCTGGTTAATGATAGGGATCGTGCCTACTTCGGGCGCAGCGGGCAAGAGAGGGATGAGATCGGCTTTCTCGATACCACGACCCGGGCGGTCTTCGGGCGTGGCTATGCCGCTGAACCACCGGTGCTCATTGAACAACTGCGGGGTGATGAGGCGATCGCCGAGGCGGACACGCTGCTGCTCACCGTTCCAAACCAGTTAGGCGTCGCGTACAACGTGCATGTGATGGAAGCCATTTTGACGACAGTCGCTCCGGCACTCGGCTGGCGCTGAGAGACGATTTCGCTGAGGAAGGCGGCGACGGCGGTTGCGGCAGCTTTGACCGCACAGGCAATTCCGCTGATCGAGCGCTTTGAAGCGCAACATCGCCCGCTTCACGCTCAAGGAACGGATGACCGATCGAGATGCCGCAAAGCCCCGACCGGACGCTTCATGGCCCGGTAAGCTTTGCCGGAACCACGAGGGTGGCCGCCTGGACGGGGTTGCCAGCAGGAGGCGTAAAGACCGCCGATGCCCGGTTTGCCAGGGCCTCAAATTGAGGATTTCCATGAAGTGGAGCGAGCAGTGGGTCTTCCGGCACGGTGAACATCTCGGGGCTGCGGCTGTTTACAACCTGGCTGAGATACCGCAACGCATCTTGCGGCCTTCCAATTTGAGCGTAGATCCTTGCCAGCGCGTAGGAGTTCGTCAGCGATGGCGACGCAAGGATGGCCTCGACGCCTGCCTGGGCTCTCTTTTCCTCTCCGACCTTGAACTCGGTGATCAGTCGAAGCGGCGACTGGCGGAAGTCTCCGGCGCGAGGGCCACCGAGCCGGTTGGTCGCGGCGTACTCGGCTCTGGCCTCTGCCCACCGCGCTTCGAAGACATACATCGATGCCAGATACTCGTGGGCTTCCACATAACCAGGATCAAGTTTCAGGACTGACCTGTATTGAGCGATCGCGTCCGCAAATCGACTTGCGAAGAAGTAGCTCATCCCGAGGTCGGTCTTATACGCGAGGCTTAAAGGTTCGAGCTCGATGGCCCGCTTCATCTCCTGAATTCCGCTGTCAGCACGATGCGTGTCGTCGAGGAAGACGCCGTAGGCATGATGGACCTCGGCGTCATTCGGGCGAATTGCCAGCGCCTGCTCGAACTCCGCCTGCGCTTCCCCGATCTTCAGTTGGCGGAAAAGCGCGGCGGCGAGTTGAGCGTGCGCATAGGCAGAGTTGCGATCGACTCGGACAGCCTCTTCCGCATAACGCGCCGAGGTCTGGGCAGCGAGTTCCGGATCAATCTTCCAGAAGCCCCAGTAGCCCAACGCATAGCATTCTGCGAGAGCGGCGTATGCATCTCCTGCATGGGGATCGGACCGAACGATTTGCTCGAACCGCTGAATGGCCTGGCCGATGCTCTCCGGCCGTCTCTGGCTGAGAAGATATTGCGCCTCGTGATAGTTGGCCCGCCGCGCATCCTCTTGCGGAGCAACGTCTGGCGCACTTGAGGCTGATTGCTGACGCTCCGATGGCTGCTTCGGGCGGATTTGGGCCGGGTGATCGCGAGCCACGAATGTACTTCCAGCGAAAAGAACAGCGATCGCAAAACCTGCGGCGATTCGCGCGTAGCCGGGAGACATGATGTTCGGATTGGGAGCATGCGTGGGAACGGTCGGGGGTGTGTCCGTGGGTTCCGCTTGTTTCATGACGGACCTGAAAGCCGACCCATTGGAATCGTTCAGCCCAATTGCCGCGGATGGAATCGGTTCGGGTTCATCCACCACACCGATGAACCGGTATCCCTTACCCCAATGGGTTTCAATGAACCGCGGCTGCTGGCTGTCGTCGCCGAGCGCCGAACGTATGCTGCCCACAGCCTTACGCAGAGCGTTATGGTAGACGTCCGAGGTACCCCAGATAACGGATAGAAGCTCCGACTGCTCCACCAGGCGGCCTCGGTGCTTCAGCAGATACAGCAGGACCTCGAATGGGCGGTTCCGCAGCGCGACGGGTTTACCGCGAAGCAGAAGGCGCTGGGTCGCTGGATCGATCTCGAACTCCGCGAACCGGTAGCGCCGTCGGTCATCGCCCGCAGCGGCGGAGTTTTCCCAAAGTTTTCCCGAATCGTTCCCGCTCCTGGCCGGATTGTCCGACGCGACGCTGTTATCAAAGGACTGCATATGAGCCAGAATCCTCCGGGCGTGGATCAAAAGTTCTTGCCCCCACCGGACACCGATGACCCAAAGGGTACCCCATGATCGCAGTTTACAAAAAAAGAGCTTTAGCTCGAAGAATTCTGTCGCGCAACCCGCAGGATTGGTCGACCCGAGGGATAGTCAGAGGTCTGATCGGCCTTGCCGTCATAGGGATTTGTCTGGCCATTCTCCCCCTTCGGACACACATACAGGCCGGCGGCAGGCTCAAGGTGCCACCAACTCCGGTAGGGTCCGAGACGCCGTCGCTGTTTGATATCTTGTACCCTAAGTGGGGCCCGCTTGCCGATTCCAGAGGCCCAGTCGAGGCTACCTCCGGATCGGGCGGCTCCCAGGCGCGACCGAATGCAAGGCCTGATGCTGCGACTGCGCTTACACCAGGTGTCGAGTACGATCAGCTCGTCTTACGCCAGAGCGACTGCTCCCTTACCGAGGCCATTGGCGACTTCAGCGCGGCTGCCGATGGGACCGGGAATTTGCAGGCGCTCGATACCTCCCCGAATCTTCAGACAACCCTGCGAAACGCGTCAGGCTTAACGCCTTCCACTCCGGCGAACGCTTATGCCAAGGGCTGCAACAACTCCACCGTTGGAGCGATGTCCACGCGGAGCACCATCTTCACAACAGAGCTCGCCAACGGCAACTATGTTGGCGCAACTCTCGAGAACTCCGGGATCAACACCTTTGTCTCGCAGCAGCTTAATGGTTCTGTAACAACCTCATACGTTGACACCAGTAACGGCGACGCGAATGCGGAATCCTTTGGATTAGGAAGCGCCGATTTGAATGGAGACGGGATTCCGGACCTGGTCGTCTCTAATAGCGACGGATCTTCTGCGACCGGGAACACGCTTGCGATTTTGCTCGGCAAGAGTGACGGAACGTTCCAGGCACCAATCTACAAACCACTGTCGACTCCCGTGCTCGGCGGTTTTACGCTCGTAGACCTGAATGGAGACGGCAAGCTCGATATCGTGCTGGAAGCGGCAGATGCGGCAGTCGCGGGCGTCTACACCTCTCATCTTCTATTCCTGGCGGGTAATGGAGACGGCACGTTCGCGGCCCCAATAACGGCTGCCACATTCTCGGCCTTCCCCGCCGCCATCGCGGCGGCTGACATAAATAACGACGGCCACATTGATATCGTGGACAGCACTGGCCTGGTCTTCCTCGGTGACGGAAAGGGAGGTCTGCAACCGGTCGCCGCGAGCGGGGTGGGATCGAGCGCCTTCGGTCAGTACGCCGGCCTTGCGCTTGGTGATTTCAATGGCGACGGCAAGTTGGACGTTGCCCTCACCAATACCCGGATAGGCATGGTGGTGATCTTCCTGGGCAATGGAGATGGGACCTTCACGCAAGGCTACTCCTATGCAACGGGAGAGAACCCGATCGAGATTTCGGCGACCGATGTGGATGGCGACGGCAACGTCGATCTGGTTATCGGGATCAACAGCGGTGGAGTCTTTGCGCCTGGCACCGAAACTCCCGGGCTGACGCAGTTTCTCCTGGGCAAGGGCGATGGCACGTTTGCCTCATTTCGCTACTATCCAAGTGGCGGAGGTTCTGGCACTGTTTCCGCCGACTTCAATGGGGACGGCCACACCGATCTGCTCGCGATTGGAACGGCGGGGAATCTCCAGCTTTCCATCGGGAACAGCGACGGCACCTTCCAACCTCCAGTGACAGCGGCAACCGTGTCCAATCTTGGCGTCCAGGTCCAATTGCTGAGTGGCGACCTCAACGGAGATGGCAAGCAGGACGTAGTAGCGATAGCTCAGTCATCAGGTTTGGGCTCCTTGGTTTCCCTCATCGGCAATGGGAATGGCACCTTTCAGACTCCTTCGGCTCTGCAACAAGTTCCAAAGAATAACGCGGTCATTCAAGCAGTTCTTGGCGACTTCAACGGCGATGGGAAGCCCGATCTTGCAATGATTGCTGTGACCTCCAGTAACAATGGTGTCCTCTATCTTTATGCCGGGAATGGGGATGGAACCTTCGCGGCACCCACGACCCTCGACACGTATGCAACCAACATCGTGTCGAACCAGGTTCAGGCGATCGATTTGAATCGGGACGGAAAGCTGGACCTTGTGGTGATCACCGGGCCGCAGGGCGGAACCTCTGCCCCGACCATGAACATTTATTTGGGTAAGGGCGATGGCACCTTTACCAGCAGTGCGATTCCGAATGTTGGCGGTCAGAACTTCCTTTGCCCCGAGGCCTATTTTGGAGCGGGCGACCTTAACGGCGACGGGATTCCTGACCTGGTAGTAGCTGGTGGTTTCGCCGGCCAGCAAGTGTCCGGGATCCTGCTGCTCGGCAACGGCGACGGCACCTTCAAGACCGGAACCACGCTCAACATCGGAAACAACTACACCCCGGTTGGACCGATCCAGATTCAGGACCTGAATAACGATGGAAAGGCGGACCTGCTGTATCCGATCGAGAGCGATCACGCCGTCGCTTTTGGAAACGGGGATGGCACCTTTCGGAATCAGACTATGCTGCGTGTTGCGAGTGCAGGGTCATTCCTCTCTGCCGAAGACCTGGACGGCGACGGCCTCACCGATCTCCTCCTGGCCGACAGTGGCGGCTTCGTTCCGATCTTGACGAAGGGCTACGGCAACTCGACCAGCAGCTCGGCCAGCGTGACAACCCTCACCATCTCGCCCAACCCCGCAGCGCTCGGCCAGACCGTCACATTCACTGCGACAGTAGCCGCCGGCACAGGAGCCACCGGGATCCCGACGGGAACAGTCACCTTCCTGAGCGGAACCACCACCACCCTCGGTACGGGCACATTGAACTCCGGCAGCGCCACATTCTCTACGTCATCTCTCGCCGTGGGCACCTACTCCATTACCGCCAGTTACGGGAGCGACTCCAATTTCGCGGCCAGCACCTCCTCGGCCGTGGCTCTTACGGTTAGTGCCTCTCCGGTAACGATCGCGACTACGACAACGCTTACCGCATCGAGTTCCACGGCTGCACCTGGAACAAATCTGACCTTTGCCGCTCTCGTTGCCCCGGTATCGGGAAGCGGTACACCCAGCGGGTCCGTGGCCTTCTCGGATGGGACAGCGCAACTCGGCACCGGCACACTCGACGGCACCGGCAAAGCTTCCTACTCCACGAGCAGCCTCGCCGCCGGCCCGCACTCGATAACGGCGTCCTATTCTGGAGACACGAATTACAGTGCCTCGGTCTCTTCACCCGTCAGCGTGACCGTTACGGCTGCACCGCCAGACTTCAGTATCAATCTCGCACAGACCAGCGGCAGTGTGAGCAGCGGCAGCTCGATCACGTCAACCATCACGATCACACCCATCAATGGATTCAATCAGGCGGTGAGCCTGTCTTGTTCGGGTGCGCCGAAGAACGCGGCCTGCAGCGTTAGCCCCGGCACAGTTACGCCCAGCGGGACTGGCCCAGCGACAGCCACGTTCACTGTGCAGACTGGCGTTACCATCGATGCACTTGCACGGTCGAATTCTTTCGGACGCTCCTCGGGCTCGGTTGCAGTGGGCTTCCTCGGCGGCGGCGGGCTGCTCGGCTGCGCTTTGCTGCTGCATCGGCGACGGCCAATATCCACCCGGTTTCTCGCTATTCTGGCTCTTTCGGTGGGACTCATCGCCGCAGCGACAGGATGCGGGGGTTCAAATCACGCCACGCCCACCGGAACGTACACGATCACTGTCACCGCATCCTCCGGTACAGATTCGCACACAGTCAACTACAGCCTGAGCGTGCAGTAGAGCATCCTCGTCGGGGCTCATCCCCGGTTCGGAGCTCTGGAATCTCGTTTGGCGCAACATCGCCAACGCGCTGACGAGGGGCCTCAACGAGTGCTGAGGCCTAATAGGGAGTGCCGCGCGGCGCATGAACGATCCGCAAGCGAATGCGAAAGAAGCCGCAGCAAATCAAGCAGCAACTGAAGATGCGCGTGCATGATCCCGTGCCTCAGACCGGCGCGTGGCTCAGGTCAGTTGTACAGGGGTACTTCAACTACTACGCTGTGCCGGAAATCTGGAATAGCCTCGGCCTGCTCGGGGAACGCGTGCTTCGTTACTGGGAGCAAGCGCTGAAGCGACGTAGTCAAAGACATTCCTAGCCTCCTCTATGTTCGGCGTATCGTTGCCGAAGCGTACTTGAGCGGTCAATTCCCACCTCCCCCAGCAAGGTACTCGCTAGGTACTTCAGGTTGTCCCGTGTACCTGAGCGGTGATCCCGGCAATACCTCACATCGCCATGTGCGCAGCATCCTCGATCCATGTGCATGAGTGATGACCGCGGCCAGGAGTGGCCGCTCGGTCTTGTACCTCAACCCTCTCAGAAGCAGAAGACCCCACTCGGCATTTAGCCTATGGGGTCTAAAGCTATGCTTATGGAGTACAAGTCCAAACTTATGCGTCAACCCACACACATGCGCAAAGACTTACCGCATCACTGCTTTAGCTGCAACCGCTGGTGCTGCCGCAGCTCATGCAGCGGTAGCAGGAGCCGGATCGGGTCATGATGGCTCCGCAGGTGGCGCAGGAGGGTGCGTCGCCCATGTTGTAGAGGTCCTTCATGGCGTCGGCGGCGTGGTAGATGCCGCGATCCTCAAGCGACAAGGGATGGGAAGCGGACGCCGAACCGGAGAGCCCGCTGCGCGCCTGAAGGTCGGGAGCGATGCCGCCGCGCGGCGGAGTGCGGTCGTCGAAGTCCTCCTCAGCCAAAGACGGGATGGCGAACTCCGGGTTGCCGGCAGCCTGCAAGGGAGCCGCGGCCGGAGCGCCCAGGCCGGTGACCGTGCTGGCCGGACCATTGACCGTGCCCTGCACCGGCACGGTGTGCTGGGCGGCGGCGTGGCCTGCGGGCTGCGGGCTGAGGCCGGCGAACAGGTCAAGCTGGGTGCCCTGCAGGAAGCGCAGCTCGATCCAGCGGAACAGGTAGTCCATGATGGACTTGGCGTAGCCGATCTGCTCGTTGCCGGTCCAGCCCGAGGGCTCGAAGCGGGTATGCGCGAACTTCTCGCACAGCACGCGCAGCGGCACGCCATGCTGCAGGGCCAGCGAAACCGCGGTGGCGAACGAATCCATCAGGCCGGAGACGGTCGAGCCCTCTTTGGCCATGCGAATAAAGATTTCGCCCGGCTGCCCGTTGGGATAGAGCCCGACCGTGATGTAGCCTTCGTGGCCGGAGAGTGAGAACTTGTGGGTAACGGAGGCGCGCTCCGCCGGCAGCCGGTGGCGAACTGCGCGGGGGGGCGCCTTAGAATCGAGCGCGTCGGAGTTTGCCAGCGACTCCGCGGTGATGGCGGCGAGTTGCGCCTCCAGGGCGACGATCTGGCTCTGCTGCGCGTCCAGGCGAAGCGCGGCGGCGCTGGGGCTCAGGTTGCCGCCGGCGGTCGCGATGACAACCGGCTCCGCGGCCGCGCGCAGGGTCAGCGCTTCGGCCGCCTTCTTCTCGTCCGCATCCTTCTTCTTGTCGGCGTCGGTCGAGACGTTGAGCGGCTGCGCGCCCTTGGAGCCATCGCGATAGATGGCGACCGCTTTCAGCCCCAGACGCCACGCCTCCATGTAGGTTTCGGCAATGTCTTCGACGGTGCAGTCCTGGGGCAGGTTGACGGTCTTCGAGATAGCGCCCGAAAGGAACGGCTGCGCCGCCGCCATCATCTTTAAGTGGCCGCGGTACGCGATGGAGCGGGTGCCCTTGGCCGGCTTGAAGCTGCAGTCGAAGACTGCCAGGTGCTCCGTCTTGATGCCGGGCGCGCCTTCGATGGTGCCGGTCGCATCGATGTAGCTGACGATGGCGTTCACCTGGGATTCGGAATAGCCGAGCTTGATCAACGCCGAGGGAACGGTGGAGTTGACGATCTTGATCATGCCGCCGCCGACCAGCTTCTTGTACTTCACCAGTGCCAGGTCGGGCTCGATGCCGGTGGTGTCGCAATCCATCATGAAGCCGATGGTGCCGGTGGGCGCAAGCACGGTTACCTGCGAGTTGCGGAAGCCGAAGTGCTCGCCCTGGATGAGCGCGGCATCCCATGCATCGGTGCCGGCCTGGATGAGCGCGTCGAGCTGCGGCACCACGAACGGCTCCATGGAGTGTCTGGACTTGCCGATCTTGTTTACCTCGGCGCGATGCATGCGGATCACATCGAGGAACGGCTCGCGGTTGACGTAGAAGCCCGGGCAGGCTCCGCCCAGCTTCTTGCCGGGCACGCGGGTGACCGCCTGCTGCGCCTGCTGGCAAAGCGGTGTGGCCGCGGCCAGCGGAGGGCAAGACTCGGCGATGAGAGCGGACTGGAAGTAGGCATCGCCGCACAGGATGGCGGTCAGCGCGCCGGCAAAGTCGCGGCCCGCATCGGAATCGTAGGGCAAGCCGAAGCTCATCAGCAGTGCGCCCAAATTGGCATAGCCAAGACCCAGTGGACGATAGTCGTGCGAGTTCCTGGCGATCATCTCGGTCGGGTATCCGGCCGAATCCACGATGATCTCCATCGCGGTGGTGACGATGCCGATGGCATGCCGGTACGCAGCGATATCGAACTGACCGCCCGGCGAGACGAACTTCAACAGGTTGAATGACGCCAGGTTGCAGGCGGAGTCGTCCAGGAACATGTACTCGGAGCAGGGATTGGAGGCATTGATCCGAGCCGTGTTCTTCGAGGTGTGCCAGCGATTGATGGTGGTGTCGTACTGCATGCCGGGGTCGCCGCACAGCCAGGTGTTCTCAGCGATCTTGTGCATGAGCTCGCGGGCGGGCATCGTGGCTACGGGTTTGCGCTCCTTCACCGTGCGCGTGGAGAACTCCTGGTCCTTGTCCACCGCGGACATGAACTCGTCGGTCACGCGTACCGAGTTGTTTGCATTCTGAAAGAAGATGGAGGAATACGCCTCGGAGTCGGGGCCGCTGCCGTCATAGCCGGCGGCGATCAAGGTGTAGGCCTTCGCCTCTTCCTTGGATTTGCACTCGATGAAGTCCACGATGTCGGGGTGATCGACGTTGAGCACCACCATCTTCGCCGCACGACGAGTTTTGCCGCCACTCTTGATCACCCCGGCGAAGGCATCGAAGCCGCGCATGAAGCTGAGCGGACCGGACGCGGTTCCGCCGCCCGAGAGCGTCTCCATGCTGCCGCGGATGGAACTGAGGTTGGAGCCGGCACCCGAACCCCACTTGAACAGCATGCCCTCGGTTTTGGCCAGCGTCAGGATGGAGTCCAGCGAATCCTGCACCGAGTTGATGAAGCAGGCGGAGCACTGCGGCTTTTTGTAGCCGGTGGTTGAAAAGGTGACCTCGCGCGCCTCCGCGTCCCAGTGCCAGTTTTGCGCGTCGGAATTGGGCTCCAGGCGGTCGCAGCCCACGTTGAACCAGACCGGCGAGTTGAACGCGACCTTCTGGTTCAGCAGCAGGTGGCACAACTCGGCATGGAAGGTCTCCGCGTCCGCGGGCGAAGCGAAGTAGCCCCCGGCTACACCCCAATCGCGTATCGATTCCGCGACGCGCGTCACCAGAGCGCGGACTCCGCTCTCGCGTTCGGAAGTGCCGACCAGCCCGTGCAGATACTTCGACGCGACGATATTGGTCGCGGTCATCGACCAGTCCACCGGCGATTCCACGTCCTTCTGCTCGAAGATGATCTTCCCCTTCCAGTCCTGGATAACGGCATCGCGCAGCTCCCACTGGATCTGGTCGAACGGGCTTATCCCCGCCGTGGTGAAGTGGCGCGAGAACGAAAGACCCGGCGCGGCCGTGCTGCGGGCGGATGCAACGGGGGAGGACGACACGGCGTGCTGCGGGAGAGTTTCGTTCATGGGGTGTAAAGCTCCTTCAAAGTCAGATCGTTGCAGGCGGTCGGGGGACGCCTGCGGCATAAAGAATTCCAAGCGAATGGAAGCGCTGGGGGACTTCGTTCCTTCGGGTGCCAAGGCCATCGGAGATCGGTCTGGGATGGCCTAGAATCCTGCCCGAAGGATGGCTGCAAACGCAAAGTTAGTAGCCCCTATGGGGTATGTCAAGTATAAAGCATCTACATCTTGTGTTGCTATCGCAGATGCGGCAACGCCGCGCTTTTCAGAACTGTACGCCCCCAAAAGCCGGGGTTTCGCTGTGGAAGACGTGCCGGGGGCGCGCTGGATGCGAGCTTCGCGAGCATCGCGCGAGCCGGATTTCCGCTTCCTTCACCGTACGGTTTCGCTGCGACTGTCGCAAGCGCGCACGGATCGTGGATTTCTGGAAAACGAGGCGCATAAAAACCGGCTGCAGATTCTGCTGCACTCCCTACGCAGCAGACGGCATCTGGGCCCTTTGGCCGCTTTGCTCCGGGTTCTTCCACAGCAAGCGCCCCACCAGCAGCAACAGAGCAGCCATGGCCAGACCGCAGGCCAGGAACTGGCCGCGCAGCAGCCATCCCGTGGGCAGGCGCCAGTGCGTGAGCTGGCGGCTCAGCAGGTTGCAGTCGGCCAGCAGAAACACGATCCCAGCCCCAACCATGAGCGCGGCAGAACGCCAGCGCAGTGCCCGATCGAGCAGGAGCATGATGGGCAGCACCAGCACAATCGAATAATGCGACCACGCGATCGGGGTAAATATGGTGGCGCCGAGCAGAGCGATCACTGCTCCGTACGATGGTGCACCCGGCTCCGCGACCCGCAGACGGCGGTCGCAGAGGCCACCCAGCAGAGCCGACCCGAGCACCAGCGCGGCGCAGAGCAGCTTCAGCTGGAGCGGAAGCGGATAGCTGTGGTAGACCTGGGCCTCGGACGCCGGGTAGAACCTCGCCATCCACCAGGCGGCGAACGATTGGTTGTTGCCGGAGAGCAGCAGGACATTCGAGACCCGCGAGATGCTGTGCAGGTAGGCGTCCATGGTGGCTCGGCCTACAGCAGCGAAGGTTACGGCCGTCCATGCAGCCATGCTGGCGAGGAAGCTGAGAATGGCTCGCCAGTGAGAGGTGACCATCCAGTAGAAGACCATTGCGGCCGGGGTAATCTTCACATCGGCAGCCAGAGACAGCAGAAGGCCGGCCCATAGCGGGTGGCCATTCCGCGCGAGCAGAATGGCGAACACGGTCGCCAGCAGGAAGATGCCATGGGTCTGCGTCATGGTCATCGCGTCGCGCAGCGGGTCGAAGCGGAGGCAGCCGATCGCCAGCAGCAGGATCCAGCCAGGGTGGAAGAAGCGCGTTGTCCAGGCGCGGCCAGCGAACCAAATCAGCCCGCTAAAGCTGAGCGCCAGGATGGCTTTGAAGATAAGGTTGAACGTGCGAAATGACGTAGAGGCGCACAGCGGCTGCAGCACGAAGGGCCAAAGGGGGGTCTGCACGAATGGCGTTAGGTGAGTCTGCGCCGGAATCCTATCCCTGGACGCGAGCGCGAGCCATACCGGATCGGAGACATCGCTGAAGGACGCCGTGTCAAACGCATAGAGGTGGCTGGTCTGCCCCGACCGCATCAACTGGCAGCTGGCGTAAGAGGCGGTAAGGTCGCTGCCGCTGGAGGGATAGATGACGAGCAGGCAAGCTGTGAAAAGGCCAAGGATCAGGAGGATCAGAACGTTGTTTCGCGTCAAGGGAGATCTCCGGGAAGCATTGCTCTTTGCCAAAGGCTCCGTCACAATAACCTATACCGCGCCTCTCTGAAAGCCTTCTGACCTGTGTCGAGCCCTGCGTCCTGCGGGCTGATCGGAAGCAATCAAGCGTCGAGGGACACCGGTCGAAGAGGTGTGCGGCGGTTCCGAAGGGAAGAGAACTCCAGTGCATGCAAAGCTTTTCGAACGCTATCTCCTCGTTCTTCGGGTGCTCTTCAGTGCCATGCTGCTTGCTTCGGCAGCCTTCTACGTTATGCGATCCATCCATTGGGAGGTGATGTGGGACACCTCCATCATGCACGATATCAACTTCCTGATGCGCCAGGGACTCGCTCCGTACCGCGACATCTTCGACAACAACATGCCGGGCGCTTACTTCCTGGAGGGCTGGGCCATGCAGGTCTTCGGCGGCGGAGACCTGGGTTGGAGGCTTTATGACTACACGCTCCTCACCGTCCTGACCGCATCACTGGTCGTCATTGCGTTTCCGTACGACTGGTTCGCGGGCGTTTACGCGGGCATTCTCTTCGCGCTCATCCACGGCTCCGAGGGACCGCGCAACGCGGTGCAGCGCGAACAGGTGATGACCACTCTCATCCTTGCCGCTTACGCGCTGCTCTTTACGGGGCTGCGCCGGCAGCGTCCGGCGTTGCTGCTGCCATTCGGCTTTCTGATCGGGCTAGCCGCGTCTCTCAAGCCGACAGTTGCTCCATTGGCGCTGGTGCTGCTGGGCATGGCGGCTTACGGACTGTTCAAGCGCAAGGTTAGAACTCGGTCGTACGTTCTCTATGGCCTGGCCGGACTCGCACTGGCGCTCGCGTGCAATGTGGCGTTCCTGCTGCGGTATCACGATCTCGCGGCGTTCCTCTTCATCTCGAAGCAGCTCATTCCTTATTACGCGAAAGTGGGCAACCAGCCGCTCGGCACCCTGCTGGTGGGTGTGCTGCCCAACAAATATCTCCGCTTTCTCGGATTCGGCCTGCTGCTGACGTTGCTGCTCAAGCCGCGGCTGGAATGGGAAAACTGGGAGCGCGTCACTCTCGGCATCGGAATTGGGTTCGGACTGTTTTCCTACCTTGCCCAGCGCAAAGCCTTTGATCATCATGCCTATGCCCTCTATGTCTTCATTCTCGTATGGTCCGCCATTGAGTTCTCAAAGGCTCTCAACCGCCGAAGCTGGCTGCACTTTGTTGGTCTTGCGTGTTTCGCGTTCAGCATGTTCCGCTTCCTGCCGGAGCTGGACTCCATGCTCCGGCATGTGACTCCGGATAACCAGCAGGCGGACGCGATGGAGACCGACCTGCGCCGCCTCGGCGGATTCAGCCTGCAGCACCAGGTGCAATGTTTCGACATGGTGGACGGCTGCTACGGCACGCTCTACCGCCTGCGCCTGCTCCCCTACACCACCTTCTTTGGCGACTACATGTTCTTCCAGCCTCCGGGAAATCCATCGATGAGCTGGGCGCGCGGGATCATGGCGGCCGATCTGGCGCAACAGCCGCCCCAGGTCATTGTGGTCACCAACATGTGGCTCTCACAGGGCTACTCGTTCAACAAGCTGCAGCAATGGCCGGAGTTCGCCGCCTTTCTCGACCGCAACTATCACCTCGATGTGGCACGCCAGTTCAACCAGCACGCGTACCGAGTCTACGTGCTGAACGGAGCGGCTATCCAATCCGCTACGGCGCCCGCACCGCGCACTCCAGCGAACTGAGCAGCGTATAAGTCCGTTGGCAAATCCATGTTCCTGGGTTTGCTTGTTTGTAGCCCTCTGCCGCACAATGTGTTTGGCTTCTTCAGTTTGTGGTGACCTGCGATCTTATCTTCGGCGGCCAGTCAGATCACGCTCCCACCGCGCAGCATGATGCAGACTTCTATTTATATGGCAGCGGCTCCGTGCGCTGCGCATTTGCCAGGGTTCAGGCCCGCGTGGCAGCCTGAAGGGGGAAGGTTAGACCACTCCCGGCACTCTCCGAATCCTAGCTTCGCAGCCACCTGCATCCAAGAACCGCAGTCTCTTGCGAGGTCCTCCCGTTGAAAACGATCAGTATCGTCACCCCCTGCTACAACGAAGAAGCCAACGTGGAAGCGCTCTACCTCCAGGTAAGGGAGGTGATGGCCGGAGTGGGCCGCTACGCCTACGAACATATCTTCATCGATAACGCCTCGCAGGACTCAACCGTGCCCATCCTGCGCCGGCTGGCGGCTGCCGATCCCAACGTCAAGGTAATCGTCAACGCGCGCAATTTCGGCCATATCCGCTCGCCTATGCATGCGCTGCTGCAGGCTCGGGGCGACGCCGTCATGCTGATGGTGGCTGACCTTCAGGATCCTCCGGCACTCATCCCGAGATTCATTGAGGCGTGGGAATCGGGGTTCTACATGGTGATCGGTACCAAGAGCACCAGCCAGGAAGCCTCCTGGATGTTCTTTCTGCGCAAGCGATATTACGCTCTGGCGGAGCGCCTCTCCAGCATTGAGACCTTCCAGAACTTCACCGGCTTCGGGCTTTACGATCGGAAGGTGATCGAACTCGTTCGTTCGTTTGAAGACCCCTATCCCTATCTTCGCGGGATGATCGCTGAGATCGGCCTCCCCTACAAGAAAATCTTCTACGACCAGCCGCAGCGTAAATTCGGGATCACGAAGAACAACTGGTACACCCTCTACGATATTGGCATGCTGGGCATCATCAGCCACTCCAAGGTTCCGCTGCGCCTCGCCACCTTCGCCGGCTTTGCAGGAGCTGCCGGTTCTTTCCTCGTTGCCTCGATCTACCTGGTCCTCAAGCTCGCCTTCTGGTATACCTTCAGCTTCGGGCTGGCGCCGATGCTCATCGGCATCTTCTTTATCGCGTCTATCCAGTTATTCTTCCTCGGCGTCATCGGGGAATACGTCGGAGCGATTTACACCCAGGTACAGAAACGTCCTTATGCCATCGAACTTGATCGCATTAATTTTGAATTTCCTCCCGGGTTAGCCGTAGCCGCACACCCACAGGATGCTCCGCTCCTCCAGCAGCCATAAGGCGGTCCGACCAAGGGCATGCCAATCGCCCGCGATCCATCGGTTACCCCGCGATGGATTCGCAGGTTGTGTAGGACATCCACGGGGAGAAAGGGCTTCGCTTCAAGGAGCATTTCCCCAGCCCGAATACTTCCGCCAGAGCGCTTGTCTCACCCGGATATTCCGGGCAATTCAATTCATCAAACGCAAGTACAGAGTTCTTCGTGAGGTGAGGGCGAAGCGCCTCCAGGCATGCCTTGGTCGGTCCGTAAATATCAAAATCAAAGTAGGCCATTGCCACGATCGTCTCAGGATGTTTCTCAAGGTACGTGGAGATGGACTTGGACGCATCTCCCTTCACGATCTCGAACTTCTTGCGGTGCGAGATCGGAGATTCCGACTCATGGTACGAGAGCACTTCGGCCAGGTGGTTTTCATAGCCATCACCCGCACAGTAGGCCCCATCAGTGGCCAGCCTGTCATTGCCATCTTTCTCATTGGTCCCACAGAGGCCGGAGAAGGTGTCGAAGATAACCAGCTTCCTGGTGAAGTTGAAGGGCTCGAACATTCCCCGCAAATTGGTCAGCAACGCGGAGGTGCGCCCGTAACACGTGCCAAACTCCATGAGCACGCCGTTCGTCCCTAGCACGTAGTCGCGGTAAAGCTCGGTCATCGCGTACATGCGCGATAGTTCCTGCCGCGTCAGATACAACGAAAGTTGAGAATAAACCAACTCCCGCCGCGGAATGGGCGAAGACTCGAACGTCTCTACAAATTTTGCGCGGCGATCCATCTCCTGAGTGGAAGATCGAGGAGCGAAATCAGTATTCGCACTAGTGGACATGGATGGTTCTCCCTATCTCTCATCGTAACAGCAGGCATTGGAGACACGATCCAAGCTGTGAGCTGGAGTGGCTGAGACCATCATTCCTGCTACGGGTTCATGAAGTCACGGCAACGTCTTTGTGACCAGGAGTGGCGGGCTTAGCCAGGCGGTGACCCAGGCGCATGGTTGGCAGTTCGATCAGATAAAAGCTGGCAGCGGCGCAGACGGCAACGAGAAGGATGTTGAGCGGGGATCTTTGCAGAATGCCGAGAGGTGGCGGTTCAGAAGATCGGCTGCACACGAACAGCATCTGCCAAAGGTAAATGCTATAGGAGAGCCGTCCTATCCAACGCAGGGGCGCGCTTTCGAGAATGCGTCCAATGAACATGCCAGGGTTGTAGACGGTGGAAAGCAACAACAGTGGCGCCACGCAGGCTGGCAACGGAGACAGGGCATGCTCCCTGAGCAGATAGAAATAGAGAGGAAGCAGCACAAAAAACGACCAAGGGGGCAGCATGCGCCTGATCAAGGTTTGGTTGGAGCCGCGCTGGATCCAGACGGCGACAAATGCCGGTATCAAGAGCATGTCGAAGCAGATTTCGGTGTGGAACCGAAAGATGTCCCGGTCTACGTGCAGCCCATGCAGCAAGACGAACTTGCACAGTTCGACCAACAGGATCATGATGCCGAGCGCGGTGAGACGCCGGTTTTTCATGAACAACAGGACGCTCGGCAGAAGCAGGTAGAAGTGCTCCTCGACCGAAAGCGACCAGAAGTGCGAGGTGAACCACCAATGCATGTTTGGAGGCGTAAGGATGACGGTGTAGTTGCGAAAGAAGAAGAGGCTGGCGAACCAGTCGAGCTTGGATATGTTGAGGACGCCGATGAGCGAAAGAAGGCCTACCACAGCGAGATACAGAATGGCCGGGGGAAGAATTCTGAAGGCCCGGCGGACATAAAAGCCACGCAGGCTGATCCGCCCGAACTTCTTTTCTTCGTCAAGAAGGCGTGACGTGATGAGCAGGCCGCTGATCGCAAAGAAGAGGTCGACGCCGTGTCCCCCCATCGCCCACAGATAGAAGCCCCACCGTGGTCCCAGCCACGGCACGATGCCCTGTCTGCTGTGAGCGAATATGACTCCGGTGATGGCAATCGCACGCCACCCGTCCAGGGTCGGGATGTAGCCCAACTTCTCTCTCACCGCTGTTAGTGTCTCATAATCCTGAGTCAAGCCTGCCGTAAACCTGGCGCTGCGGGCGAGAATCCGGAGGTCGCGCGGGGATCTCCTTTTGTGACGTTGCGGCGCGAAGGCCACCATGCCAGACCCAATCTTCCCGGCTGAGCGCAACCTCAGATAGAAATCTTGGGGTACCATAGGCCCATGCCTGCTGAACCCCAACTTGCAGAGGAATTCTCCGCAAGGATTCGCGCCCATGCGTTGCGAATGGCGAACAGCGCAAACTCCTCCCACATTGGCAGTTCCTTGTCGATTGCCGATATCCTCAGCGTTCTCTACACCCAGATTCTGCGCGTCGACCCCGCAAACCCCGACTGGCCAGAGCGGGACCGTCTGGTGCTGAGCAAGGGACACGCCACTTCGATTCTTTACGCCACCCTCGCGGAGCGGGGATTCTTCCCCCTGGATTGGCTGCCGGGGTACTGCAAAGAAGGATCCAAGCTGCTGGCCCATGTCAGCCATCATGTGCCCGGCGTTGAGGTCTCCACGGGCTCGCTTGGGCATGGCCTTCCCATCGCCTGCGGCATGGCTCTGGCTGCGCAGCGCGACGGCCTGCCGAACCGCACCTTCGTGGTGTTGAGCGACGGTGAGTTGGACGAGGGATCCTGCTGGGAAGCGATCCTGTTTGCAGGTCATCAGCGACTCAGCAACCTTACGGCAATTGTCGACTACAACAAGATACAAAGCTTTGGAACCGTGAAGGAAGTGTTGGATCTCGATCCACTCGCGGCCAAATGGGCCGCGTTTCATTGGCATACGGTCGAGGTCGATGGCCACGACCACAGGCAGTTGCAGGAGACGCTCAGCCGCCTTCCCCGCGAAGCCGGCAGGCCGACCGCTATCATCGCTCACACCATTAAAGGCAAAGGCGTCAGCTTCATGGAGAATCGCCTGGAGTGGCACTACAAGCCACCAAACCCTCTACAGCTCGAAGAGGCCCTTAAAGAACTTGGATACTCATCTTGAGAACTGCGTTCATTGAAACACTGGAGGATCTTGCGGGAAAGGACGAGCGCATATGGCTCCTCTGCGCGGATCTCGGCTTCTCGGTTCTGGAGAGGTTTGCGCAGGCTTTTCCGAAGCGCTATGTGAACGTAGGTGTTGCCGAGCAGAATATGACAGGCGTGGCCGCCGGGCTCGCGCTCTCCGGCAAGATCGTCTTCACCTATTCCATTGCGAATTTTCCGGTCATCCGTTGCCTCGAACAAATTCGCGACGACGTGTGTGCGCACAATCTGAACGTCAAGGTCGTGTCGGTCGGCGGCGGCTTCGCGTATGGCTCGGCCGGCTACACCCATCATGGAACCGAAGACCTTGCCATGATGCGCACGCTGCCCAACATGACTGTCCTTGCACCGGGCGATCCAATCGAAACGCGGCTGCTGACGGCCGCGGCAACGGAGCGTCCCGGTCCCTGCTATCTGCGCCTGGGAAAGGCGGGCGAGCCGATTGTCCACACCTGCACGCCGCAGCTCTCGATCGGGAAAGCCATCGTCCTGCGCGACGGGGACGCCGGAACGCTCATCAGCACCGGAGGCACGCTGGCGATGACCTTGAAAGCAGCTGACGAACTGGCTGAGCGCGGTGTTCACGTCTCCGTACTCAGCATGCCGTCGCTTGCGCCGCTGGACCATGAGGCCATCCTTCGTGCTGCCAAAAACACCGGCAGAATTGTTACGGTGGAAAATCACGGTATCGGCGGTCTTGGCAGCGCCGTCGCCGAAGTACTCGCTCCCTCCATCTTCCATCCGCGCTTCGCCGCCATGTATCTCCAGGCCAGGCCGATCAAGGTCGCCGGGTCGGACACAACCATGTATGCAAGCCACGAGCTGTCGGCGGCTCACATTACATCGAAGATGATGTCGCTGCTGTAGTCTCCGGACCGCTCGCGCTGCTTGCCGGATCCAACTCTCACCAAATCGAGCGCCAAGCCGTCGCGCTGAAAGGAATCTGAGTCGCCCGATGCCCGAGCACCCTATCGCGGACGCCGATCTCGACCTCATCCTAGAACTTACACGTCCTCTGTGGGACGAGATGCGCAATCAACGCATTTTCATCACTGGGGGCACGGGCTTCTTCGGTTCCTGGCTGCTCTCTTCCTTCCTGCACGCCAATCAGGCTCTTGCCCTCCATGCCAGCGCAACGGTGCTCTCGCGTAATCCCGCACACTTTGCCGCTCGTGTTCCACACCTTGCTCAGCATCCGGCTATCACCCTGCTCCCGGGAGACATGCGCACCTTCGACATGCCCTCGGGCAGCTTCGATTTCGTCATTCATGCGGCGACTGACGTCATCCACATCGCCGCCAACGTGCACCCGCTCGATCGCTACTCCGCCATCGCCGACGGGACCGCGCGTGTGCTCGACTTCGCCGCCACCCATGGCACGCGTAAGTTCCTCCTCACCAGCTCGGGCGCGGTCTATGGCAAGCAGCCGTCCACGCTCTCTCACGTTCCGGAAGACTACGCCGGTGCGCCCGACCCACTCACTTCCGCCTCAACCTACGGAGAAGGGAAGCGTGCATCCGAACTCATGTGCGCGCTCTACGCGGAGCAATCCGCAATCGAGTTCAAGATCGCACGCTGCTACGCCCTGGCGGGCCCGTGCCTGCCGCTCGATAGCCACTTCGCGCTCGGCAACTTCATTCGAGACGCGCTTGCAGGCGATACCATCCACATCGCCGGCGACGGCACCAACTTCCGCTCCTACCTCTACGCCGCCGACCTTACCATCTGGCTCTGGACCCTCCTCTTCAAGGGCCCATCCATGCAGGCCTTCAACGTCGGCTCCGAAGAAGCCATCAGCATCTTTGAGCTCGCTTCTCTCATCGCCGCCACCCTCAACCCGGAGGCTCGCATCCACGTCGCGAAGCAGCCGGTTGAAGGTGCTTCCCCGTTGCGCTACGTTCCCTCCACGCAGAAAGCACAGCAGCAACTCGGGCTCCGCCAGACCATCTCCCTGACGGAGGCCGTCCGCCGCACCGCCGCCTGGAACGTCCTGCGCAGCTAGAGCGGATCTCCTTCGGGTGTATTGAATGAAATCTTGAACTCCAAAGCAAAAGGAGATTCGCTTTAGCATCACGACCGCGAGAGACTCGCCCGTCCCAGTTCTATCGCGGCGCCGGGGCCGGCAATGCGTCCCATATAATCGGCTCAATGCAATTCGGGGTTCCATCGGATGAAGGCTGTAATACTTGCAGGCGGTCTCGGCACCAGGATTAGTGAAGAAACGTCGCTGCGACCCAAGCCTATGGTGGAGATCGGCGGTCTTCCCATCCTGTGGCACATCCTCAAGCTCTACTCCGCGCACGGCGTCAACGATTTCATCATCTGCTGCGGATACAAGGGCTATGTCATCAAGGAGTATTTCGCCAACTACTTCCTGCATACCTCCGACGTTACCTTCGACATGACCGAGAACAAGATGACGGTGCACAACTCGGTGGCAGAGCCGTGGCGCGTCACGCTGGTCGACACCGGCGACCAGACCGGCACCGGAGGACGCCTGAGGCGCATCGCCAGGTTCGTGGAAGGCGAAGAAGACTTCTGCATGACCTACGGCGATGGCGTCGCCGACGTGGACATCACCGCGTCGATCGCCTTTCATAAAGCACATGGCAAAGCCGTTACCATGACCAGCGTGCAGCCCGCCGCGCGCTTTGGTGCGCTCGGCCTGATCGACACCAAGATCTACTCCTTCCACGAGAAGCCCAGCGACGAAGGCGGTTGGATCAACGGCGGATTCTTTGTCCTCAAGCCGCAGATCTTCGACGACATCACCGACGACAGCCAGATGTTCGAACGCGAACCCATCGAGGCGCTGGTCGCCCGCGGCGAGGTGCACGCCTTCTTTCATCGCGGCTTCTGGCGGGCCATGGATACGCTTCGCGACAAGCACCAGTTGGAAGAGCTCTGGAACTCCGGAAAGGCGCCATGGAAGACCTGGTAACGCCGTTCTCCTGGCGCGGACGCAAGGTCTTGCTTACGGGTCACACCGGCTTCAAAGGCGGTTGGCTGGCGCTATGGCTGGCTCGCCTGGGAGCGGAAGTGCGCGGCTACGCGCTCGACCCGGCCACCGATCCCAACCTCTTCACCGCCGCCCGCGTCGGTTCGGTCGTCGAAGATGTGCGCGGCGACATCCGCGATGCGGCCGCGCTCGAGCGCGCCATGCAGGAGTTCGCTCCCGAAGTCGTCTTCCACCTCGCCGCCCAGCCGCTGGTCCGCTACTCCTACCAGGATCCCATCGGCACCTTCGAGACCAATGTCATGGGAACCGCGCACGTGCTGGACTGCGTCCGCCGCACCCCAAGCGTGCGCGCCGTCGTCTCCGTCACCACCGACAAGTGCTACGACAATAAAGAGTGGGTCTGGCCCTATCGCGAGACTGATCCGCTCGGCGGCTACGATCCCTACTCCAGCTCCAAGGCATGCGCCGAGATCGTCAGCGCGGCGTTCCGCCAGTCCTACTTTCCGGTCGCCGAGCTTGGCCAGCCGTCCGGCCATTGCGTAGCCGTGGCAACGGCTCGCGCCGGCAACGTCATCGGCGGCGGCGACTGGTCCACCGACCGCCTCATCCCCGACCTGGTGCGCGGCTTCCTCTCGGGCGAGCCAGTCCTCATCCGCCGGCCGCACGCCATCCGTCCCTGGCAGCATGTGCTCGAGCCGCTGCACGGCTACCTGCTGCTCGCCGAAAAGCTGCTCACCCACGACCCACGCTTTGCCACCGCCTACAACTTTGGCCCCGTCGAAGACGACGCTCGTCCGGTCGGCTGGATCGCTGAACGCATGACCCGCTTCTGGGGCGACGGCGCCTCCTGGGTGCAGGACACCGCCGACAGCCCGCATGAGGCCGGCTACCTGAAGCTCGACGCGAGCCGTGCCCGTGCCGACCTCGGCTGGGTGCCGCGCCTGCGTCTCGACCAGGCGCTGGAGATGCTGGTCGCCTGGTATCGCGCCTGGCAGGCCGCGGCGGATATGCACGCCTTCACCCTGGCCCAAATCGAACGCTACCAGGCTCTCGTAGGCGACTGAATCAGCCCGGACTTCATTCTGCCTCTCAGGCAGTCGCTTTCCGTCCCCGGAACAGCAATCCGAGTCCTGCGTGTCAATGAGATGACCGGAGGATAAATTTCTTCTAGGCTTTCGGCCACACCTCGTTTATCGTCGTTTTACAACCTCTCGTCATTTGCTTTCCGGGCGCATCCGGGAGTGCCTCGCGCACTTCAGCGTCCTTCTTTCTCTGTGCGGAATCACCACGATACCCCCGTATCCGGTCGCCGTCCTGTACCCGCCGTCTCGTTGGATCGACACAACTGAAAGCTGTAGGAGCTGCCACATGATCTGTCGCCGCCGCCGTGTCTCCGTCTTCGCCCTCCTGCTTACCGTCGTCAGCCTCTTCACCCTGCATCCAGCGGCGCATGCCCAGCAGACGCTCGGCAGCATCACCGGCCTGGTCACCGATCCCGAAGGCAGCATCCTTCCCGGAACCTCGGTCACCCTGGTCGGCGAAGGCACCGGCCTGCAACGCACCGCCACCGCCGGCTCGAACGGTTTCTACATCTTCCCCGACCTGCCCATCGGCACCTACACCCTCACCTTCACCCGCGACGGCTTCGAGGCGGAGAAATTCCCTGGCATCATCGTGCAGGCGGATCGAACCGTCAGCCTGCCCGCGCAACTCAAGGTGGGTGCGACCACCGAATCCGTCACCGTCGAAGCAACACCGCTACTGAATGCGACCGACACCACCAACGGCTACGTGCTGGATAAAGCGCAGATCGAATCCATTCCGCTTACCACCGGCAGCTTTACCCAGGCTGCAATCCTCTCGCCGGGCGTCAACGCCGAACTGCCAAGCGGCACCGGCTCCAACGCCGGTCTTGGCAACCTCCCCATCTGGGCCAATGGCCAGCGCGACACCAGCAACAGCTTCTCTCTGAACGGTGTCGACGCCAGCAATCTCTTCAACGGGAAGAGCACGTCGCAGGTTGGTTCGGCCCGTGTCATCAACTCGACCGGCGTCTCCACCACCATCAGCGGCGGTGGAATCATCCAGACCGCCGCCTCCATCTACATCTCGATCGGCAACGCCATCCCGACTCCCGCGCCCGACACCATCGAAGAGGTTCGCGTCAATGCCTCGATGTACGACGCGCAGCAGGGATCCACGTCCGGTGCGCACATCGACCTGAGCACATCCTCCGGAACCAACGACATTCACGGCACGCTCTACGGCCATCGCGGCACCAACTGGCTGAATGCGGCGCCGTTCTTCTTCAAGAACGACCTCAACATTCCCGCCAACCTGAGAAATCCTGAACTGCACCGTTACTCGCTGGGAGGCACGGTGGGCGGACCGATCATTAAGAATAAGCTGTTCGCTTTTCTGGCATACCAGCACCTGCACGTCGCAGATCAGGAAGTGGGCGATGGTTTTCTGGCTGTGCCGCTCGGCTTATCCGACACCACCCGCGATGCCAACAGCTTCGCCACCCTGGTCAACAACAACTTCGCTGGCGATAGTCCGAGCGGAGCGCCCCTGACCGCGGGCAACATCGATCCTGTCGCCCTCGCCCTGTTCAACTCTCCGTCGCTGCCGGGGGAACCAGGCAAGTGGCTCATCCCTAACGACACCGGCATCGCTCCTACCCCGAATCACCCGTTCAACGCCTTTCTGCCCGGAACCGGCAGGTTCGATGCGGATCTCGCCGTGGCCAACCTGGACTACAACGCCACACGGAAAGATACGGTCGCGTTGAAGTACTACTACCAGCACGACCCGACGCTCGCTCCCTACTCCTACTCGAGCGTACCCGGATTTACCGAGCATCTCGACTCCGGCACCCAGGTCTTCTCCATCATCAACACCTTTCTGCTCAAGTCGAACCTCAGTACCTCGCAGACGATCGGCTTCATCCGCGAGAAAATCTACGGTGACAATGAGCAGCCCTTCGGCCCCTCCTCGATCCCGGGTGGTTCGCTCGGAAATGTGACCATCAACCAGTTCGGATCGACTTACTTCCCGGGCGTCTCGATCTACAACGTCTTCGGCAGCGGCGCCGCCGGTCTGCCCAGTCCAGGGATCCTCAATATCGGTCCCAATGCAGAGGGCCAGGCGCCCAACACGGGGGCATTTCAGAACCGCATTCAACCTTCGGGCAATGTGTTCTGGACGCTCGGCAAGCATACGCTCAGCTTTGGCACAAGCTATAACTTCACGCAGCTTAATACCATCGATCACCGCACCAATACCGGCACCATCGCCACGGACGATCTCAGCGCCTTTGCGCAGGGCTACGTCACCCCGGGCAGCTCCTCCACCGGCTTCTATGTGAGCTCATTCCTGCGCGGCAATGCCAACCGCTACTATCGTGCGAACGACCTGGGCACTTATGTCCAGGACAAGTTCCAGGTGACTCCTAATCTTTCACTCACGGCCGGACTGCGCTATGACTGGGACGGCGGTCTGACCGAAAAATACGGACGCATCTTCAACTTCGACCCGTCGATCTACAACTACGACGCGGGGTCGGACACCATCACCAACCCAGGTTTCATCATCGCGGGCAACAATGCGAATGGAACACCCGGTGTCAGCAACACAACGCTCACCGGGCGCCAGTGGGGAATCGCTCCACGCCTCGGCGCAGCCTGGTCGCCCAAGAAGTTCGATAACAAATTGGTGATCCGCGCCGGCGGCGGCATCTACTACGATCGTGGCGAGCTCTTCAGCTACTTCTCCCCGGGCTACGCCATTGGAACAGTAACCGGCGGTCCGTTCGGCGCGAACCAGCAGCTTCCCTTCGTCAACGCGCAGAACTGTCCTATCGCCAATCGCTCACTATATGAGTACTACATCCCCACCTGCGGCGGAGATAACCCGTACGGGCCGCCCAACGCGCCGGCGAACCAGGCCCAGAAGGATACCGAGGGCGACCTCGAAAATCCCTACGGCACCGCTCAGCTCGCCGCGCCCGCGAACCCCAAGGCGTCGGACCTCAGCTCCTACCTGCCGAACCTCGCGGCGATTAGCAACGCGTCGCTTCCGCCGGTCTCGCTGGGTGTCTACGATCGCGCCAACAAGCTGCCCTACACGTACAATTACACGCTGGACGTCCAGTGGCAGCCGCGCAACGACCTGGCGATCGAACTTGGCTATGTCGGTAATCTCGGCCGTCACCAGGTTATTCCTGTACCGTTCAACCAGCCAGGCATCGCATCGCCTTCGAATCCAATTCATGGCGAGAGCTACTCGTACGGCTACACGGTGGGAGGCGGCTCCGTGCTGCCAAACGGCAACCCCTACGACGCGGACTACGAAGGCGGCAACGTGGACCATCGCGTTCCCTACGTGGGCTACGCGGCTGAATCCATCGACTACAAAGCCGCCGGCGTTGACGCCTACAACGCGCTCACCGCCCATGTGGATAAGCGCATGAGCCACGGCGTCCAGGTGGGGCTGTCCTACACCTACTCGCATGCGCTCGACGAACAGAGCGGCCTAGGCCTCTTCTACAACGGCAATAATCCGCTCAACCTGCGGGACGGCTACGCTTCTTCCGACTTCGACCGCACCCATGTGCTCAACTTCAACTACGTGCTGCGGCTGAAGAACTTCTACAGCGAAGCTACTCTGCCCGGTAAGTTTACCGACGGTTGGTCGCTGGTTGGACTGACCGTGCTGCAAAGCGGCCAGCCTTACAGCATCATCGACTTCAGCGGTGCCGTCGGAAGCATCTACTACAGCACCAGCGACGGCATTACCAACCCGATCGTTCCCCTCGACTACAGCAAGTGCTCGCCCAAATCGGCGAAGACCGGGCTCTCCGGCGCGTTCTACAATCCATCGACCGGCGCCGGAGCAGCGCTCAACGCCGCCTGTTTCACACTTCCGCTGCTTGCGGCAGGTGGACTCAATCAGGCCATCCCAACGTCTGACCCTTACGAGACAGGCTTCACCACCGGCCAGCGCAACATCTTCCGCCAGTCCTTCCAGAAGCGTGCTGACGCTTCCCTGGTAAAGGTCACCAAGTTCACCGAGCGCTACAGCCTCAAATACACCTTCGACGTGTTCAACCTCACCAACACCCCCAGCTTCGACGTTCCCGGCAACGAGGTCGCGCAGAACTACAACTACAACGCATTTCCCTCCGCCTACGTCCCGCCCAACTATCCACTGGGTGTTGCACCCAGCGGGTCCACCTGCTCCACCAGCAGCGGCATCGCATCGGCGCAGCCCTCCACAGGCAATTACTTCTACAGCTGCCCAAACCAGCTCGGCATCGTCACCCACACCATCGGCAGTGCGCGCCAGATTCAAATGTCGCTTCGTTTCCTCTTCTAAACTCTTTCGCCTCATGACCAGCTCACGCTCGCGGAGCTGGTTATGAGGCGTTCCTCTGTCTTCGACACCAAGGTCCAACCCGAACCCAAGAGTCTGATGGCCTCCATCCAATCCCGTCTCGAAGCGCACTTCGAATTTCAGCAGCACCAGACCACGTGGCGAACCGAGGCCCTGGCCGGACTCACCACCTTCGTCACCATGGCGTACATCATCTTCGTCAACCCCGCGATCCTGCACGAGACCGGGATGCCGCTGTCCGCGGTCACCATCTCGACCTGCCTGTGCGCCGGCTTCGGCTCCATTCTCATGGGAGCGCTCGCCAACTATCCCCTGGCACTCGCCCCGGGCATGGGTCTCAACGCATACTTTACCTACTCTGTGGTCCTTGGCATGCACGTGCCGTGGCAGACCGCGCTCGGCGCCGTCTTCCTCTCCGGCATCATCTTTCTCCTGCTCACCTTCGGCGGCATCCGCCAGCGCCTGGTCGGAGCCATCCCCCACCAGCTGCACGCCGCCGTCGCCGGAGGCATCGGCCTCTTCATCGCGCTCATCGGCCTCAACCGCTCGGGCATCATCGCCGGCGATCCTATTACCCTGGTCAGGCTCGGCAACCTCCACGACCGCACCGTGCAGCTTGCCATCTTCGGCATCGCGCTGATCGCCATTCTGCAGGCGCTCAGAGTCAAAGGCTCCATGCTCCTCGGGGTGCTCGGAACCCTGGTTGCCGGCATCCTCTTCCATCAGGTTCCGCTCGCGCCCAAGCCGCTCAACCTGGGAAGCCTTGCCAGTACCGCCCTCCACCTCGACATCCCGGGCGCGGTCAGAATTGGCGCCTTCGAGATCATCTTCGTCTTCCTCTTCGTCGATCTCTTTGACAACATCGGAACCCTGGTCGCCGTGACCGAGCGTGCCGGTCTGATCGCGCCCGACCACACCATCCCGCGGCTCGAAAAAATCTTCTTTGCCGACGCCACGGCAACCATCTTTGGCTCGCTTGCCGGCACCAGCACCGTCACCAGTTATATCGAGTCCTCAGCGGGCGTAGCCGCCGGGGGACGAACCGGCGTTACGGCCATCGTCACCGGCCTGCTGTTCCTGGTCTCCATCTTTGTCGCGCCGCGGGTGGGCGTTATCCCGCCCTTTGCCTACAGCCCCGCGCTCATCCTGGTCGGCTGCCTCATGCTCCAACCCACCGCCACCATCGACTGGGACGAGCCCCGCATCGCGATCCCGGCCTTCCTTACGCTCATCACCATCCCGCTCACCTACTCCATCGCCACCGGTCTCAGCTTCGGCCTGATCGCCTATGCCGCGCTCGAAGTGCTCACCGGCCGCGCCTCCCGCGCTCACTGGATGTTGTACGTCCTGGCCATCCTCTTCCTTCTCCGCTTTGCCTTTCTGCATCCAGCCACTTGATTGCTGCTGATGGCCGTGATTTCGCCGGTGCTCATCCCACCCCGCTCCGCTTTGCTGCATCGAACTCACTAATCCGGCATGGAAACGGTGGACCAATCCAGTCTTGGGTCTCACAACGTCTTTTCCACGGATAGAACTTGCACGTCACCCTTGACGCACTGAGTCGACTGGTTGCGCTCCCTATGGTTGTCCCTGCCTCGTTGATGCCGCATGCCGTCTGCTGGGCCGCCGCTCCGAAGCTGGTGTGGACCATGGTCGTCACCAACGCTGTCACCTTCCTCAGCTACCTCAGCATCTGCATTACTCTGCTCTTCCTGGGCCGGCGCACTGGCCGAGTCATCGCCCGCGACTGGGCCTTCTTCGTCGTCGGTTTCGCGCTCTTCATCGTCGCCTGCGGCAGCACTCACCTGCTCGAAGTCATCACCACCTGGGACCCTATCTTCTGGGTCGATGCCTGGACGAACATCGTCACCGCCGTGCTCTCGGCCTACGTCGCGATCCAGCTTATCCGGCGCGTCACGGTCATTGGCTTCAGCATCAACGACTATGCCGGCAGGCTCGCCAATGCCGAAACTGAAAAGCAACAGATGGAGGAGTCCCTGCTCGCCTCGCAGAAGCTTGAGGATTGGAGCCGCATGTCGGCCGTCGTCGCGCACGAAATCTCGAACCCGCTCGAAGCCATCCACAACCTGCTCTATCTCATTCGCACCCAGGAAAACGTCTCCCCGGACATCATCCAGCTCGCAGCCACGGCCGACGAAGAGGCCTCGCGGGTCCTCACCATCTCCAAGTCCACGCTCTCCTTCTTCCGCCAGAGCGACGAGCCCGAACGCACTGACCTCTTTGCCGCGACCGAATCAGTGCGCCACGTCCTCGGGTCGACGCTCGAAAGACAAGACGTCCACCTGCACATCGATGGCTCCGGAGACCTTACCGTCTACGCTCTGGCGGGCGAGGCCCGGCAGGTCTTGCTCAACCTCATCCGCAACGCCTGCGAGGCATGCTCGAGCCCTGGCTGCAGCGTCGACATCACCCTGACCGGCCGGCTGAATTACGTTGAGATTGTCGTTTCCGATCAGGGCATGGGCATCCCGTCCGAGCTTCTGCCTAACCTGTTCCAGTTCGGCCGCACCACGAAGGGCGAACGCGGAAACGGCATGGGATTGTGGACCGTCAAACACATCCTGGACCGGCATCACGCCGTCGTCGAAGTCGAATCCCAGCCCGGCCAGGGTTCAAAGTTTCGCATTCGCTGGCCCCGCACCTTCGTTGCGGATTCCGCGGCCGCACCCGCCACGCAGCTTCACCGCGCCTGAGCCGGTCCGCGCCTGCGTCCCAGAGCCATTTCCTCCTCAGGGGACGACGCCCTACTTCATCGCTTTCAGTTCTTCCAGCATCCGCGCAAATCCTTCACGCCATGCTTTCTGGTTCGCTGGCGAGGCATCCGGCGCCTGGCCCGCACGCATGAATCCGTGTCCCGCTCCGTCATAGGTCACGGGTTCGTAGGCTTTGCCCGCCTCCTTCATCTCCGCCGTAGCCTCGGGAACCGTGGAGGTCACCCGGGCGTCATTGCCCGCGTAGAAGCCATAGACCGGCGCAGTGATCTGCGCCATCTCACCTGCGGGCGGCGGAGTTCCATAGAAGACGAACGCCGCTCCCAGGTCATGGCGATGCGTCGCATACTCGAAGCTCTTGCCGCCGCCCCAGCAGAAGCCGCCTACCGCCAGCTTGCCGCTCGCCGCCGGCAGCCGCTTACCGTAGTCCGCCACCGCGTCCAGGTCGGCGTTTACATGCGAAGCGTCCAGCCCCACCACCGCCTTGATCACCGCATCTTGCCCGCCGGGCGAGGCGTACAGCGCATCCGAGCCACCGCCGTTCGGCCCCAGGCCGCTTACCAGATCCGGCGCCAAAACAATGTAGCCGGCTGCAGCCAGCTCATCCGCCTCCAGCTTCATCCAGTCGCTCAGACCGTATATTTCGTGGATGAGCACCACGACTGGCGCCTTGCGGCTAATCTCCGGATACACCACCAGTGTCTGGATCGCGCGGCCATCATGCTTGACGGTTACATATTCCCGGTGCCGGGGACTCTGTTCCAGCTTGGCCTTGGCCCAGTCCTGCCCCCACGCAGAACCTGCAGCAGTCAGCCCCAGCGCAACACACACTACCCGCCACACCCCGAAGCAAGCAACCCCGCCATCTCTCATGCCAGCGAGTCTACCCGCGCCCGCGCTCCCCCTGCAATCGCTCGCGCAACCCTATGTTCGTGCTCTCACAACCCCCTGCACCGCAGGACCACCCAGCGGAGCCTCTTCCACCCGTGGCACCGGCGCCAGCAGCGGAGCTTCCTCCGACCGCTGCGCAGCGTGACGCAGCATCGCGATGCCGTTCACGATCAACACGAGGGTCATCACCACCCAGATCTTCCAGCTCTGTCCATTCTGATAGTCGTAGACGCCAATTCCTGAACACATCAGCCCGGTCAGGATCGAACCCACCCCACCGAGCGCCTCCAGCCGCTTTTTGGTCAATATCATGGCCGATACTCCTTCGCCGCGGTCAAGGCGCCTGCGACTCCGCAGCTCACCTCACCCCTGTTTGATGCGCACTATAGTCCTTCGCGCCTACGATTGTCATGGGATTTCCTGAAAACCTGCTTGACTCTTAACCGCCCGCCGGTGTAGCGCAATTTGTTTCGGCGGCGAATCCAACGCAGCAAAGAACCTGGCGGCAACCGGCTTCACCGCTCAAAGATCCCGCTCTCGTCCACCCGTCACCAGCCGTACCAGCCACGTCAGCAGAATCGCACCAACCACGGCTACAAAGATCGTGTAAATCATTCCGCCCGCCCCGGCAAATCCCAGGTGCGTCATGACGAAGCCGCCCACAAACGCACCGACAATCCCAACAATGATGTCCACGACGAAACCGTAGCCCTCGCCCTTCATGATCTTGCCCGTCAGCCATCCCGCAATGACGCCTACTACCAGCCACCAGAAGATTCCGTGTCCCATATTGCCTCCACTTAGATTGAATGCAACCCGCAGCGCTGAAAACGCTGCGAGTGTGCTCCAAGTCTACCCATACACAGGCGTCAAGCGGCGGTAGAGAAGGCTGGTTCCCCTCTTCAGCTGCCGCGCTGCTCTCTCAGCGGGGCACAGACAGTGCAGGCGGCGCCAAGGGAACAATCGCGGCGTCGGAGATGCTGATCACAAAGGGCTCCCGGTCGTGAGCCCTGACAACGCCTCGAAATGTGACCATCGATCCAGGCGGGAAGTTTCCTGGATCAACTGTGGAAGCGAAGTGCAGGGCAAAATCCGCCGTCCCCGATCGGAACGCCTCTTCCCCACATCGAACCGAAACTGTCGAAGCAGTGGCACCCACCACGACTGCATGCTGCAGCATCGCTGGGCGGTCTGCGAGGTAATCGCTCCACATACGCGCCTCGTTCTCCGGCGACCCATATCGCAGGACAAACTCCTTATCGTTGCCGGTCAGCAGAGCGAGGTCCGGGGTCTCGCGCACCGCTTTGTCAGCCAACGCCTGGTTTTCACGCCCGGTAAAGGTTTTTTCTCCAGGCCACGCCGGACCACAAGCGAAATGAATCGTCTGCGCCGAGCCGCCGGTCAACAAAGCGATGAGAAGTGTCGTCAGCATGAACGATCGGATACAGGGCCGAAAGCAAGAATCTTTGCGAGACCTGAGTGCCGGCATGCTCCACCCCCGGTGCTGCTAAGAAAATAGCACTCCTTCGAGGATCACCACTATCCCCTTGTGATCCCATCCAGAATGGACCCCACAACCCCGCCGGCGATCCCGCTCCCCACGTTCTGGGCGCGCCGCTCGCCCGGGGCATACTCCAGGATCTGGTGCGCCAGGCGGGAGATGGGCAGCGTCTGCAGCCATACCCGGCCCGGCCCGGTCAGCGCGGCCAGGAAAATTCCATCGCCGCCAAATATCAGGTTCTTTATCCCCCGAATCATGGTGATCTGGAAGGAAACACCACCGGTAAACGCTCCCACATGGCCGGGGTGCACCCGCAGCATCTCCCCCGGTCGCAGGTCCTTAACGATTACCTCGCCCGAAAGCTCCAGCCATGCGGTCCCAAACCCTGAGACCTTCTGAAGCAGAAACCCATCGCCGCCGAAGATGCCTGCCCCCAGCGACTGCTGGAAACCCACGCCAAGCTGAATCTGGTTCGTCGCGCACAAGAAGCCGTGCCGATGCACGTAAAACTCCTGCCCGCCACCTACCTCAACCGGCAGGATGTGCCCCGGCACTTTGGTCGCGAACGCCACCTCGCCCGGCATCCCCTGCGCCGCGTACTCGGTCATGAACAGCGTTCCGCCGCCCGCCACGCGCTTGATCGCGCCAAAGAACCCGCCGCCGCCCGCCATCTGCGTATGCGTGGTCATCTGGATCGATTGCGTCATCCAGCTCAGTTCCCCAGCCTCCGAGATGACAGCCTCCCCCGGCTGCAGCATCACCTCCAGCACCGGCATCGTGGTCCCAAAAATCCTGCTTTGCATCGCTTGCTCCTCGCTCGCGTGTCCGCGATCCGTCATCGGCCCGACCCGTTCATACGAACGCGCACCCGCGAAAGTTCCGTAGCCGCTCTGCGCGCCGGCGGCGCCTCGCCTCGCCACAGTCGCAGGCTACACCCTAACCGCCGCCAACTCAATTTGTAACCGGATTCGTCACCCATGCGCCCTCGCTCCCTGTGCCAACCTCCAGCCCAAACGGAAAGCCGTCTGCCAGCGATTCCACGGACCAAACCGCGGCGGACCGCGCCTCGGCTTAGACCTCCCCCTTCACAATCACCGCCCCCGGCCGCTGCGCATACTCCGCCCACGACCCGTCGTACAGCCGCACCTTCTTCGCCCCGCACAGCTCCAGCCCCAGCGCCAGCACCGCCGCCGTCACCCCGGAACCGCAACTCGTCGTCACCGTTCGCTCCGGGTCCACCCCCCGCTCCGCGAACACCCGTGCAAGCTCCTCCACCGGCCTTAACCGCCCATCTGAAACCAGCTCGGTAAAGGGGAGGCTCCTCGCACCCGGCATATGCCCGGAGTTCAAACCCGGCCGAGGCTCCGGCGCTGTCCCCGCAAACCGCCCCGCCGGCCGCGCGTCCAGCACCTGCCCCCCTGCCGCCAGCGTCGCCTGCAACTCCG
>CAJCHN010000044.1 GCA_903970285.1 Rhodanobacteraceae bacterium
GTCAGGTTGCGGCTCGTGCTCAGACGCGGGCGCAGCTTCGGCCGGAATCGCAGGTGCGTTCGGGCACCCTGCCCCGCTCACCGTGGGGCGATCTAAGTGACCCGTCCGCCTTGAAGCGGACGCCGTCCGTGCAGCCGGGCAGAGTCTTACGAGCGGAGATCGCCGCGCTGCGTGCCAACGCAGCGGCGGCGCGGGCTCATGCGGCGGCTCTCGAGGCAGTTGCGCAAGCTGCACTGGCGCGCGCCAGCGCTGCCGCCTTGGAAGCGACTGTGGCCGAGGGCGAAGCCGCAGCGGCGATCCACGAAGTGCGCAGAGCCGCGTAGGACACCGCCCCCGTCAACGCCCCGCGCTGTCGTTTGCAGCCGCAGAGCCAGCCGTCTGGAGAATACCCATCTGCTCGTAAATGGGCCGCATGACGTTGCGGATCGGCTTGAGCTGAGTCGTGAACCACGCTGCTCCGGCCAGACAGCAGGCTCCGGTGAAGATGACCGTGTGGGGCGCGCCGAAACGGTGTGCAAGTTCGCCTGCCAGCAGGCTGCCGAATGGCGCCATCCCGACGAAGGCAACCGTGTAAAAACTCATGACGCGGCCACGCTTGTCCTCCGGCACCAGCGTCTGGATGACGGTATTGCTGGCGGCCAGACCCTGCATCAGGCCGAAGCCGGTCACCGCCATGAAGAGCAGCGAGATCCAAAGATTGCGGGAGAATCCGAAGCAGATCAGTCCCGCACCCGCGAAGAAGGCGGCACGCTGGATCGCTGAAGTCAATCCGCGCACCGACTTCTTCAGTGCCAGCGCTACGGCCGAGGCGAGTGCGCCAAGCCCCGAAGATCCCAACAGCCAGCCCAGCGTGTGGGGTCCCCCGCGCAGAACCTCAGTTGCGAAGATCGGCATCAGGATGAGATAAGGCATGCCCATCAGGCTCATGATCGCGAACAGCGTCAGGATCGTCCGGATGGGGGAGAAATGGACAACATAGGTCCAGCCCTCGTGCAGCTGGTGAAACATCGACATGGCAGGCTTCGTCGGTGGAACAACCGTCAGGCGCATAAGCAGCAGCGTGGCGATGACCGCGAAGTAGCTGAACCCGTCGAGCAGGAAGCAGTAGCCCTCGCCGACAGCGCCGATGACGATGCCGGCCAGCGCCGGACCGATCAGCCGGGCGACGTTCACCATGGAGGAGTTGAGTGCGATGGCGTTGCCGAGATCGCTGCGACTCTCGACCATTTGCACCAGGAACGACTGCCGCACCGGCATGTCGAAGGCGTTGATCAGGCCCTGAAAGACCGAGAGTGCGATCACCTCCGCGATGGTGATGCGGTGGCTGATGGTGAGAGCGGCGAGCACCAGCGACTGCACGGAGGCAAGCACCTGCGTCGCGATCAGCAGCTTGTGGCGGTCCATCCGGTCGACCAGCACGCCGGCGAACGGCGCCAGCAGAAATGTCGGAATCTGGCTCGAGAAGCCGACCGCGCCCAGCAGCAGCGCCGAACCGGTGAGACGGTAGACCAGCCAGCTCGTGGCGACGCGGGTCATCCAGGTGCCGATGAGGGAGATGCTCTGGCCTTCGACGAAGAGGCGAAAGTTGCGATGGCGCAGAGCGCGCCATGCGTGGGCGAAACGGCTTGGGGAGGAATGTCCGAACATGAGTCTGCTTGATAGGACGCACAGCCGGCAGCCCGAGACTCTCCCGTCGCCCATCTCGCTCATGAGGAAAGATTTACATGCGTATCGGTCCCTTTTGCCCGGATCAGCCTGCGGACCTCGCTTGCCCGGCGAAGATCTGAGTGCCTCTTATCCTTCGCGGCGACTCCACTCGACCGCTAAGCGACTGCAAACACAATAGTTCCTTTGCTTCGATTCAGGTGGTTACTTTCCGGTTACCTGGTAACACGGAGTGGCCCGCTGCATGCATCTCAACCGGTATGTGGTTGGTTGAAGTTTCGGATGTCTGGAGTGCGATGCCGGTGGAGGGGGTTCGAGGGACCGATCTCGCGCTGCGCCTTCTAGGCAGAACGCGGGAGTTGCTGGGGAGTGGCGAATACTGGAGGGGCTAGGCGCTGGCGACTACACCGCAGAGTGTTCCCTGCGATCCGCTCGGCGTGCACGCTTCCCGTTTCAGCATCCTCGGAGCAGCGCTTCGAGCGCGCTGGGAGATGCGCGAGGATCTGGCCGACGCCGAGACCAATCCTGTGCATATGCGACAGGTGATGGATGCCCTGTCGACCCTGGCTCGCGAGTACCGGAGTGAGCAGGGGGGCTGGAACTTCGCCTGCGCGGTACTGGACGGATTGCAGACGGCGCTCGAGGAATATCGCAACGCGGTCTGCGCAGAGATCCGTGAAAACGAGACTTGACGGCTGCAAAGGGTCGAGTATCGCGCTGCCTTCTGCGTAGATTCCGGGCCGGAGGAGGACGTCGCGGCAGGCGCGCGCGAATCTCTTCGGGCAGTAGCCAGAGCATTTCGTCACGGGCGGCACGAATTCGAGGATCCACCCTCCACCCTCCCTGGATGCGTGCAAAGTATTCACAACAAAAGGGTTGTACTCAGACCTCGTGTCCCGAAGTCTGTCCGGCCGCTGCACCATTTTTCGGGCATGCACTTATTTGTGGGTCGAAGGGCCTTCCTCAGGGCGGTGACCGGCCAGGAACAGCAGGCGAATACGGAGAAGGCGAACACGGGGAGCGAGAAGCCGCAGAGCCGGTAGTTCCGGTCGGCTTCTGTGAATCCTCTGCGCCTCTACGTCCTTGATTTCGGGTCCGTGGACAACCCGGGCGACCCCTTACAATCGGGCTTGCGCAGGTGCGCAGGGGATCTGAAAAGGCCGCTAGTGCGGTGCGGGAGAGCGCGATGCCGGAGCAAAACGGAGGTCCAGCAGGTTCAAGCCGCGACCCTGCCGAGGCGGCGGCGCTGCTGCTCTCCGGGCTGCAGTATGCGGTCTTCGAGCGCACCGCTCCGGAGCGCTTCCTCCAGGTGAATGCCGCTCCGGCGTGGTTCGAGCGGCTGCAGCAGCGGACGGCGGAAGGGCCTCCGGTGGCGCTCGCCCGCCAGTTTTCGGCCCTGGAAGGCTTTCTGCCCACCGCGGAGGCCTGCTGGGCATCCGGCTCGGAGACTCCGCTGCAATCGGATTTCTTTACCGAGACCGATCTGGATGGGAATGAATATCACCTGCTGGCGGTCGCGGTCACCACCGGCGGACGCCACTTTCTGGCGATCGAGCGTGCGGATGCGACCTACGTCAACCATGAGCAGCTGCAGATTTACGCGCGAGAGATGGTCAACCTGTACGAGACCATCATCCAGTTGAACCGCGAGGTGGAACAGGCGACCCAGGCCAAGAGCCAGTTCCTCGCCACCATGAGCCACGAGATGCGGACGCCGCTGAACGCGATGCTGGGCATGGCGGACCTGCTGGCGGAGACGGAACTGGACAGCGATCAGAGGCGCTATGTGGGCATCTTCCAGCGTGCCGGAGCCAATCTGCTTGGCCTGATCAACGACATTCTGGATCTGTCAAAGGTAGAAGCCGGTCACCTGGAGCTGGAGTCGGTGGAGTTCGACCTCGCGGAGACCATCGGCCGGGTGCTGGAGTTGACCCGGGTCCGAGCCTCTGCCAAGGGCCTCGAGCTGGAGTCGACCTTCGCGGACGAAGTTCCGCGGGTTCTGGTGGGCGATCCGCTGCGGCTGCGCCAGATCCTGCTGAACCTGTTGGGGAACGCGATGAAGTTTACCGATGCCGGCAGGCTCGAGGTCCGGGTCGGCCAGGATCCCGAAGATCCGGCGCCGGGGGCGCTGCAGTTCCAGGTGCGCGACACCGGCATCGGAATTCCGCCGGAGAAGCTGGAAAGCATCTTCGAGAATTTCTCCCAGGCAGACTCGTCCACCACGCGAAAGTACGGCGGCACCGGCCTGGGGCTGGCCATCTCGAAGCGGCTGGTGGGGCTGATGGGCGGCCGCATCTGGGTGGAGAGCGAGCCTGGGCAAGGCAGCACGTTCCTGTTCACGGTCAGGATGGGCGTGTCAGACCGCCCCGCGCTCGAAGCTTCGCCGGACGACGCGGCCCGCAAACCAGCCGAGCCGGCTCCTCTGCCGCCGTCGCACATCCTGCTGGCGGACGACTCCGAAGACAACCGCTTCCTGATGGGCGAGTATCTGAAGCACTCCGCGTGCACGCTCGATTTCGCGGAGAATGGCGAGATCGCGCTGAGCAAGATGAAGAGCCGCCATTACGACCTGGTGCTGATGGACGCGCACATGCCGATGATGGACGGGTATACCGCCACCCAGGCGATGCGGGTGTGGGAGCAGCGCCACGGACAGCCGCCGCTCCCCATCCTGGCGCTGACGGCCGACGCCTTCAAGGAGGCGGCGGACCAGAGTGCCGCGGCCGGATGCAACGCGCACCTGACCAAGCCGATCGACAAGGCGACGCTGGTGGAGGCGGTGCGGCGGTATGCACTCAAGTGCCGCCGCAGTCCCGAGAGGAGCTTCGCGGGGACGCCGGCGGGTCCGGTGCAGACCGCCGCCGTGGTGGCACCGCCGGCCGGCCCGGAGGGTGCCGTGCGGACAGGACCGGCGCCGCGGCATGACTCCTCGCTGGCTGCGCTGGCGCCGCGTTACCTGAAGAACATGACGAAAGAGCTGAAGGCCTTGCGCGATGCCGAAGCCGCGAAGGATGATGCAACAGTGCAGCGAATCGGCCACAATCTGCATGGCAACGGGGCGAGCTTCGGCTTCCCCAGATTCACCGATCTGGGCGCCGAGCTGGAGCAGGCTGCGAAAGAGGGGCGTTGGCACGAAATTCACCGCGCAGTCGAACGGTTCGCGGGCTATCTTGAGCAGGTGCTGGAAAGCTCAGCCGAAAGGGAGTAAGACATGCGCGTCCATTTCTGGGGAACCCGCGGATCGATTGCCACGCCGGGTGCCGGTACGGTGCAGTTTGGAGGCAACACGCTGTGCGTGGAGCTGGTGACCAGCGCCGGAACCCGCCTGATCCTGGACTGCGGCACCGGGTTGCGGCTGCTGGGCATGGAGATGCTGAAGTCAGCTCCGCCGGTGCGGGCGACGATCCTGCTGACGCATACGCACTGGGATCATATCCAGGGCTTCCCTTTCTTCGCTCCCCTGTTCATTCCCGGCAACGAATTCACCATCTGCGCGCCGGAGGGCGTGGGCGCTTCGCTGGCTGACGTGCTGGCGGGGCAGATGGAGTACACCTATTTTCCGGTGCGGCTGGACCAGCTGCCGGGCAGGATCACCTATCGCGACCTGGGCGAGGACTTCTACGAGGTTGACGGGCTGCGCGTGGCCACGCAGTACCTGAACCATCCGGCGATGTGCCTGGGCTACCGGATTGAAGCCGACGGGGTTTCGGTCGCGTACCTGACGGATCACGAGCCGTTTTCCGACACCCTGTGGCGCGCCGGGGCAGAGCCGGGGACGATCGATTCAATCCTGCACACGGGCGATCGCCGGCACGCGGACTTCATGCGCGGCGCCGACCTGGTGATCCACGACAGCCAGTACACGCCGAAGGAGTACGCCACCAAGAAGAACTGGGGTCACAGCACCTATGAATACGCCCTGGAGATGGCGGCCGCCGCGGGCGTGAAGCAGCTCGCGCTCATCCATCACGATCCCATGCACAACGACGAAAAGATGCTGGAGATCGAACAGAGTGCAATCGAATTCGCCCGCAAGTATAAGGATGGGCCGCGCGTGTTCTGCGCGCGCGAGGGCGAAAGCCTGATCGTGCAGACGGGCGCCGGTCCGGTGAAAGCAGAGTCGATCCGGCAGACGACCAGCAGCCGGCAGCAGCGGCGGCTGAGCGTGCTGGTGGTGGATGACGACGTCAACATCCACCTGCTCGCCGAGGAGGCGCTGGGCAAGGACTACGACCTGACGACCTCGGAAGATGGCGAAGGGTGCCTGGAGACGGTGCGCCAGAGTACACCGGATATGATCGTGCTCGACCTGAACATGCCGAAGATGGGGGGCCTGACGCTGCTGGAGCAGCTGCGCGCGGATCCCCTGCTCGCCGGGCTGCCGGTGCTGGTGCTGACCGCATCGGGCGACGAAGGCAACACGCGGGCGGCGTTTGAGGCTGGCGCGACCGACTACCTGACCAAGCCTTTCACCATTCCACAACTGAGCACGCGGGTGGCGACCGGCCTGGCGCGGCGGCTCTCGGTGGAGGCGGCGGTGAAGACGGTGGAGGCTTGATTGCCGCGGCTGGATGAGCCGCATCCGGATCGGCCGCTTCCGGATGCTCCTGGGCTTTATCCTCGATCCTCGCCGGGATGCTGCTGGGCTTGCGCGATGGTCAGCACATCTGGCTTCTCGGGAACGACGAAGGATAGGGGAGACTGTAGAAAGTCTTTGACGACGTAGAGCAGGATGCGCAGCTGTTCGCCCGGCGGAACTTCGTAGGCGCGCAGCGCCACGATCGACGCGATGACGAAGCTGACGCTCAGATTCAGGACGAAGGTCACGCCGATGCCGGCCACCGCGTAGTAGAACCAGCCGTAACGGAAAGAGCTGGTGCCGAATCGGGCGGCGGCCAGGGCGAGCGTGCCGGTGCTCAGGGTGACATGCCGCACATCCAGCGGAATACCGAAGAAGCGGGCGATGACGGGAGCAAAACCGAGCAGCATGCCGAGCGCGATGCTGGTGCTCCAACTGGCGATGTTGCGCTCCAGCCAGTCGGCTGCGCGCTGCATGGTCCGAGGGCTGACCCGGTGGCCGAGCGGATGCTGACGCACGGCATCGGAGATGCGGTGGTAGACGAGAAAGTTTTCAAACCAGCCACCGATCATCGCCGCGATCCAGAGCAGAATGCCGGTGAAGGCGGCGAAGACCGCCGTTCCCGAGGTGAACGGGTGGAGCGTCTGGTAGACGTGGCGGGCACTCGCGACGGGCAGGTAGTGGGTACGAAACAGCCGCGCCCAAACGGCTTCGAAGGCGACCGCGCCCACGCATACGGTGAGGATGTTGCCGAACGCCGCCGCCAGCTGGGTGCGGCTGATGTCCGCCGCGAACTCGGCGATCTTACTGTTGCGCGCGAGGCCGTGGTTGTCGCGAACGATGCCGGCGAGCGTGGCCGCGGTCATGGAGGGCTGCTTGGTCGCGAGGGCGAAGCCGAAGATCTGCAGCAGGACGAAGCTCACCGAGTAATCGACGCTGATGGCCAGCCCTTCTACGAAGAGCGGCAGGTGAGCCTCGAGAATCCGCATCTTGAGCGCAGCGGTAAACACGGTCAGCAGGCCGCCGGCCGCAGCGGCGCCCCACATGGCCGCGTATTCGGCCTGGGTGTGCGCGATGGAGTGTTCTCCGCCGCGGCCGGTGCGCTCGACCGTCTTGCGCGCCAGCAGGTTGAGGTTCTGCTGGAAGAGATAGGTGAGGCGGGTATCTTCATAGCGGCCGCGAACCAGCGCCTGCAGCAGGTGGCGCCCCGGGTGGACGGCTTCAGAGCTGTCAGTCTCCGCGTGCTTCGGGTCGCCGGCGAAGAAGCGCGCGAGCAGCTCCATGCGATCGAGCGTGGCCTCGATGCTGCGGAGATCGAAGACCAGCGCGGAATTGACGCCGGCGTCTTCCATGTGGAGATGAACCTGGTTGAGTTCTTCGCGGCAGGCCAACACAGTCTCGTTCCAGATCGCTGCTGCGTCCCGATCGCCGCCGGGGATTTGCAGGGCTTCAACCAGACTTTGCGTCCGGAAGAGAAGCTTGTAGAAGGGCGACTGCTCGATGTCCTGGGTCGAGCCTCTCTGGCGCACCGCGTCCGAGGCGCCGCGTCCTGCCACGCGGGCAGCCAGCAGACAAAGTGCCTGCCGGGCATCGCGGCTCAGGCGCAGCTTGATGAGCGGACTGTTGCTGCTTGAGAGCACAGACTCCAGGCGCGACAGGATTGGGTCCGGCAGGTGGAGAAAGCGCGCGACGGCACGATGCGACGGAAAGATGTGGGCGAACAGCCGGCCCGCATCATGCTCGTGGCGCGCCGATGGCAGCAGACGTTCGAAGAGTCTGCGCAGCACTTCGGCTGGGAGGGCGTTATGGTGGGGCAGACCAGACTCGGCGAAGAGCGAGACCGCATCGAGTGCGGTCAGCATCCGGACCCAGGATGTCTGGAACCGCTCCTTCAGGAGCGCGTCATGCTCGACGAGTTCTGTCCACTGCGCCAGATGGTTGGCGGTGGTGTGTGCGTCTGCGGACTGCAGGATGAAGCCAAACAGGCGTCCGGCGCGACGGATCTGGAGGTCCAAAGACACGGCTTCGGTAAATCGCAGCGTAAGCCGGAGCAGCTCTTCCCGCGCGAAGACCGGAGAGCCGCGGCGTCCAAACCGAAGTGGAAATCTGAACACCTGCATGCAACGAGCATACTGTTTGAGCGCAGTTCAGCCCGCGCGGGCGGGCGGCAACCGACAAAAATCCCGGTCGTACTCAATCCGGCCCCCCCAACGATTCCAGATGGAGCACGATCCTAGCACCGGCCCCGCCGCCGCTCTCGCATGTTCCTCGAACATGAGAAGAAGACATTCTTCTCATGACCAGCGCACCACCCGTAGCGGAGGCGTCGGTCAGGGCCGCGCGTCGCCATGGTTCCCGCGCGGGCCGCACTTACCCGCGTGGGATGGCTGAGCGCGCCGCGCCAGCGGGCGAAGCGCCTTGACGGACGCCCGAGCGGAGGGTATTCGGCCACCAACGCTCAAGGGTGAATGCGGCAGCCGATTCGCACAGGCTCATGCCGGAAACCACGGCGAATACATGATTCACGACGAAGCCAGATCGCGAGCCAACCAGGGACGAAGAGCAAGAACCACAGGAAGGAGAAGCGAAGAAGACGATCGCCCAACCAGCCGCTCCCGCCACGGCCTCGCGAAACCGCGCGGCTAAAAGAAAAACAACTGCAAAAACATTCCCCTTGACAACATGCGCTTTCATACATGACGTGTCACCCTACAGCCGATGCAGAGCACCGCGTACTTTCTCCAAGGGCGCAACGGAGGCCAGAGGACAGCAGACGCAGCAAGAGGCTTAGTGAGCTGAGCTGCGATGCGTGATCCAGTACACACAGGCAAGCCAGAACGGTGCGCTCGTTAGTACACATGAGAACACCAGACCCGCCCGGAACATCCATTGCCCACGTCGCCGGGCAGACGCGGGATTGGCCTTACGCCCCCATAGCTCGACGATCCATCCCAGTGTGTAGCAGAGATTCGCCATGAAGCCGTAGACCAAGACGCCTAGAACCAAGATCATCGGCTCCACGGCGTCCTCTCCTAACGGGATCACCTTCGTCATTAGCCACTCCATGCCTGCGATGGCCGCTACGCCAACGATGAGCAGGATGGCGTTGTAGAGCAGCCGACGCAGCTCCCACCATCGGATCACTTGGCCGGTGGTCATTAGAGGCACACTTCTCGCGCCTTCATGGGCTAAGGATGAGTGCATGGATTCGGCTCGCTGAGTGTGAAGTTTTGGGTGATCGAACGCTCCGGCCCGGTAGAGCCGCTGGGACGATCAGGAGTCGCGTGATAGTTGAACGATTTCGCTCCCGCAACATTTGTGAAGCTGATGTCTGTGCTATCGCCGTTGTTGGTGTAAGTTCCCCCAGCGTACCCGCCAACCTGTCCTCCGGTTGGGGAGTTCGCCGCGTCATAGGGGATGTTCGCCGCCGCCTGACCAGAACTCAGATTCACCGGCCCCGATTGCTGTCCTGCAGCACATCCGGCTTTGATCCTCGCATTAAGCTGCTGGATGCCCTTAGAACGAAGGATGTCTTGACCCTGGATCGTGCTGAGGTCGTAATTCCGTACCGTATCGCCAGTACCGGTCAGGAAGTCGCCGAGAAGACTTGCTGCCGCCCCATAAGCAGACGAGAGCGAGTTGTCGTATTCGGGCCGAGATAGTGGTCATAAACGGTCACCTGAAGGGTGCCGTCCGAACTCACTCCTGAATAGCCGAAGTGGTATCCGCCGCTGCTGTCCACATTGAGGGTATTTACCTGACCGCTTACCCAATAACCCCCGCTTCCGTTGCACTCTCCAATACTCGAATTTCGGTCGGTGCTCTCGATGCCGTTTCCGGCATCGTTGAGATAGGCGCAGTCAAGGCCGAATGGATCGACGTATTTCAGAGGATTGTTGAGCACGTAGCTATACATATTCCAGCTCTGCGGGTTCGCAAAGTCTGCGACGGAGTTTGCCTCTTGGATCGGGTGACAGCCACCTCCCCATCATGGATACGTACTGGCGAAACTCAGCCCTGATTCTGAGTCTCGTTCTTTGCCGGTGAACTGGTATGCGCCATGCCCAAACTCTGACTGCAATCCTATCGAAAAACGTCTGCATCGTAAGGCCATCGTTCGGAAGCGCGGCTTCCCTCTGCGCTACTGTGCGGTCAGCACCGCGGAAGCCCCCACCGTATTCGTCAGCGTCACAGTGACGCTTTGGACGACGGCTGCGTCCACATCCAGGCTGAAGCTCTGGGTGTAGGTAAACATCGAACCGTAGGCGTCGGAAGCTGCTGTCCCGTACCAGGCCGCGAAGTCGGCGGTCACCGGCACCGTCACATCCGGGTTGGCGATGGTGTTCCCCGCCGTCGGCGTGAAGTGGAAGGTGGCGTTCACCATCTCGCGCGTGTTCGAGAAGCCGACCACGGCCACATCCAGGTTCTGTCCCGTTCTGGTTATCGTCGCAGAATCCGCCGTCGGCACCGCCGCCGCCACCGTGATCACCACCGGCGCCACGCTGGCTGGGGTCACATTCACGCCCTGCGCAGTCACGGCAGCGGTCACCGTCGCCGCCCCCGCTATCGTTCCCGTCTGCAACAGCACGGCGGGCGTCAGCGTCGAGTTTGCCGGAATGGTAAAGGTCAAGGTGCGGCCGCCGCTGGCAAATGCCACCATCGGATCGTCGGCGAGCCCGGTCGATGCCAGCGGCGCAAACGTCAGCGTCAAGGCGCCGGCAAGCGGGTAGGGATACGGATTGACCAGCGTCAGCGTCAGCATGGGCTGCTGGTCGGAGCCGGCGGTCGATGGTCCGGAGAACACAATCTGCGGGGCTGGAAGCACCACGAAGTCCTGCGCCGCGGTAGTCGTCCCGCTCGCGGGGTCGAACACCGTGATGAGCCCCGTCCCTGCGGTCGCAAAGAAGCTCGCCGGAATGGTGGCCGAGAGCATGGTCGCGCTGCCGAACATGGAAGGAATCTGGCTGCCGTTCAACAGCACCAGGTCACCGGTGTTGAAGTTGGTGCCGGTCAAGGTCACGGTCGTTGCCGCGCTGCCTAGCATGCCGGCCGCGGGCGCGATTCCGGTCAGCGTCGGAACGCTCGCCGAAACGGTAAAGCTCTGCGAGACCGGAGTCGCCGGAGCATAGGTCGAGTTGCCGGGCTGCGACGCCTGGATGGTCACCATGCCCGCGCCGCTCACCGTCACCATGTTGCCCGAGACGGTTGCCGGACCGGCGGTCACGGTATAAGAGACAGGCAGCCCCGACGACGCTGTCGCGGCCAGGGCGAACGGCGCCGCGCCGACGATCTGGTTCGGGATCGGCGGGAAGGTGATCGTCTGCGACACCCGTGAAACCACCAGTTGCATCGGCTGGCCCGCACTCGGCGCATACACGGAGTCGCCGCTGTACGTGGCAACGATGCTGTAGGTGCCGGCCGGCAGCCCGCTGGTGCTGAACGTGCCGGAGCCCGTCGTGCCCAGATTGATGGTGCCCAACATGGTCGGCTGCGTCACCGGCCCATCCGTGAGCGTCACCGTGCCGGTCGGCGGCGGCGAAGTCTGCATGGTGCCGGCAACCGTGGCCGAGAAGACGATCGTCTGGCCGACGGTCGGCGCTGCGGGCATGATGGTCAGGTTCACGCTGGACGGCGCAAGCGCCGCGCTGATCAGCGGAATCGCCGGCGACGTGCTCTGGCTGAAGTTCGGATCGCCCGGGTAGCTGGCGCTGACGTTGTGCGTGCCCGGCGTCCCGCCCAGGCTCACGTTCGAGATCGACGCGGTAGCCGTCTGGGTGACGCGGCTCAGCAGGATGGTCTCCGTGCCATCGCTGAAGTCCGAGATGGCGAGATCCGGATAGCCGTCGTTGTCGAAGTCGCCGACCGCCTCGCCATAGGGGAAGTTGCCGGTCGGAAAGGTCAGTTGCGGCTGGAAGGTGCCGTCGCCATTCCCCAGAAGGATGCTTTGTGTCAGTGCGGACTGCGAGGTGTTCCCGACCGAGAGATCCTGGATGCCGTCGCCGTTGAAGTCGGCGATCACGATCCCCACCGGACCTGCGCCCACCGGATAGGTGACCTGCGGCTGGAAGGTGCCGTCGCCCTTGCCCAGTAGCACGCTGATGGTGTTGTCGCTGCTGTTCGAAACCGCGAGATCGTCAATTCCGTCGCCGTTGAAGTCGCCTACCTGCACTCCCTGCGGCGCTTTCCCAACCGGGTAGGTCACCTGCGCCTGGAAGGTGCCGTCGCCGTTGCCCAGGAAGACGCCAACGGTGCCGCCAGTCTCATTCCCCACGACGACGTCCACGTTGCCGTCGCCGTTGAAGTCGCCTTCGGCGAGTGTCTGCGGTGTACCGCCGGTCGGGTAGGTGACGTAGGCCTTGAAGGTGCCGTCGCCGTTACCCAGCAGAACGCTGATGGTGTTGTCGTAGTAATCTCCCGCGACGATGTCCGCAAACCCGTCGTGATTCAGATCGAGAACTCCCAGCCCCACCGGAGAGCCCCCGGTCGCGTACGTAACCTGCGGCTGGAAGGTCCCATCGCCGTTGCCCAGCAGGATGCTGACCGTGCCGCTCGCGGTATTCGCAACCACCAGATCGGATTTGCCGTCAGCGTTGAAGTCAGCGACCAGCACACGCTCCGGCAGAGCTCCCACGCCGTAGGTTACCGGCGCCTGGAAGGTACCATCCCCATTGCCCAGCAGGACACTCACCGTGCCCGCGCCGTAGTTCTCGGTCACCACGTCCAGAAAGCCGTCGCCGTTGAAGTCGCCCGTCGCCACCCCGTACGGCTCCCCCCCGGCGGCGAAGGGCGAGCCGGCCGGCTGCACCGCGGTAAATCCAGGCGCAGCCGCACCCAGCGTCGCCGTCCCCAGCAGCGGCGAATTGGCGTTGCTGGTGTCGTTGAAGGTGACCGTGCCGGTTGGACCCGCGCTGCGCAAACCAAAGCCGGCGACCGTGCCGGTGAGCGTGTAATCCCCCGCGGCGCCGGTGGAAGTCACCGTCGTCGAGGTCGGATACGTTCCGGTCACCATCACGTTTTGGCTGGCGCTGGTGCTGGATTGAAATCCGGTCACGCCCAGGAAGGCAGCAATGTAGCCATGCGTCCCGATGAGTCCCGCAGGCAGCTTGACCGACGCCGTCCCGGCGGAGTTCACCTGGGCCGACGCCAGGCTTAGCTCCGGCGTGCAGGTCTTCGCGGAAGCGGAGCAGAAGATGACCTGACCTGCGGTGACCGGGCCACCCAACGCGGTAAGGGTGGAGGCCGTCAACGTCACCGGCTGGCGATACACCGCGGCCGCGGGCGTGATCGTCAGCGTGGTGGTGGTCGTGGCCGCGCCGGAGGTGATAGTCACCATTTGCGGCGCGCTCGTGCTCGGCGCGTAGTTCTGGTCCCCGCTGTAGGCTGCGGTAATGCTGTGCGTGCCCGGCGCCAGGCTGGACGTGGTGTATTGCACCATGGCCGAGTAGCCGCTCAGGTACGAGGTTCCGATGACCGTTCCATCGGTGTCGAGATACTCCACCGACCCATCCGGCAGCATGCCCACCTGCATCGTGTAGCCGATGGTGACCGAAAGCGTCACCGGCTGTCCCTGCGTCGTGCTCCCGGGTGTGGCGCTCAGGCTGGTCGTAGTCGCCACGGCGGCATTCACGGTAATATTCTGCGCCGCGCTGGTGCTGGTCGCGAAGGTGGAGTCGCCGCTATAGACGGCGGTGATCGCGTGCATGCCGGCAGCCAGGGTGGAGGTGGTGTATTGCGCTTGTCCGCTGTACGGGTCGAGCGTCCCCATGCCGAGGACGGTGCTGCCGTCCATGAAGGTGACGCTGCCGGTCGGCGTTGAGTCGGTATCCGCCGAGGTGGTGACCATGGCGGTGAAGGTCTCCGGTGCTCCCGTGCGGATATCGTAGGCTGAAGCGGTCAGCGAGGTTGCCGTTGCCAGTCCAATCCCCTGGCCGTAGAGCGTGAAGACGTCGGTCGTTCCCGCCACGTTCAGGCTGTTGGAGGTGGAGGTGAGACTCTCCTGGTAGTTCTGGGCGGCGGGTGGTGTGAAATCGACGACATAGGTGCAGGTCTGGCCCGGCTGGATGACCAGGCCGTTGGTGCAGCCGTTGCTCGAATCCAGAGTGAATTCGGTTCCGCTGATCGCAATTCCGCTCAGAGTCAGCGGAGTATTGCCTGTATTCGAGAGATCACTCTGGCCCGTGGTGGACGTACCCACCTGGGTGCTGAGGATGAAGTTCCCGCCAGACCGGGTAAAGATGGCCACGCTGCTGCCCGACGGCTGGGTCGTAATGATGTCTCCCTGCAGATCGACGGCCATGCCGTAATTCGTGAGGCCGCTGTAGTAGGTGACAAATTCATCGTTGGGGGAGTACAGGATTTCGCTGTCGTCGGAGGTGCCCATGCCGGAGGAGATGTAGATCCGGCCACCGGCATCGACGGCCAGATCGTGAATCGGCCCCAGCATGGTCAAGACCGAAATCGGCGATCCGCCTCCGGCAGGAAGCTCGGTGACCTCGCCGCTGTTGCCCGTGTCGACGTAAAAAACGTCCCCCGCACTGTCGAGCGCAATACCTGCGGGCGCGGTAATCGAGCTCGCCAGCGTCGTCTCATTGCCCTGGTTGTCGATCTTGATCAGGCGGCCGTTGCCAGTATCCGTAATGTAGACCGCGCCAGTGCCGTCAACCGCGACTCCTGTCGGCTGGAGCAGGGCGCTGGTGTTCAACACGCCCTGGATCTGATTGCCGGTGTTGAACGTGCGCACTACGTTGTTGGTCTGGTCGACCACGTAGAGAGTGTTGTTGCCGTCCACTGCGACGCCAGCGGGCGTGCCGAGATTCTGAATCGCAAGCGTGTTTTGGGAGGAAAAATTCGGCCCCACCTGTACCACCGTGTTGGTGGACGTATCCCCGATATACAGGTTTCCATCGGGACCGACCGTCACGCTTGTCGGAGCCGCGATGTAGCTGACATAAACCGACTCCTGCCCCAGGTCGTACCCGAACTGGGGCGCGGTGCCGACTCCATACAGAAAGGTCTCGAAATCAACGTTCCCGCTGCCATCCGAAATCTTGATCGAATCGCGGAGAATGCCCGGATAGGCCGGAGTAAACGTGACCTGCACGCTGCAGGAGCCATCCACGCAGTTCACCTGGCCGCTGGAGAAACTTTGCCCTACTGTGACGGCCGCGGTCAGGCCGTTCGCGCCGTCAGGCTCCGGATACGTAAGGGTGATGGCGACCGGCGTTGCGCCGACCGCGACGCTGCCGAAGTTCTGCGCGTTCACCTGGGCTGCAGAGCCTGGCGGCGGTCCGTTGCCGTCCGGGCGCACACCTTTCCTCTGCGGACGCGGGGGCGGAGACCCAGCATGAGGCATCGAGCCGAGTTTCAAAGGCCGTGCCGGCTGAGGCAAGCGACTCCGGATCTGAATGGTCTCGGGACGGCGGCTTACACTTCCGTCCCGGTTCACGTGGGTCACCATTCTGCTGCCGGTGCGTGTCTGCTGCGCGACTGCCGCGGCCGGCCTGCCGGCAAAGATCAGCACCACCAGGAGCAGCCCAAGGACTGAGGAGAACCTGCCCCGCGTGGCCCGGCGTACCGCACCCTCGAAGATCGGCGCCTTCGAGGCAGATCTGTGTTTGCCCATGGAACCTTCCAACCCCAGGCGGCCCGCCGCTTCCACTCACGATCGCGCTCATCGTAAGAGGAGAACGGATTCGTAATCAGGCCGGTGGCTGGAATTCTGGTCCACCCGCGATCCGATGTAAAGCAAATTGTTGCCGGGCGCGATCGATGTCCGCTCCTGCCCCGTGAAGTCCTCTCCTGTCGAGCCAGGGCGAATGCAATCCCTGCCAGGAGAACATCATGATTCAGCCACTTGCATCCCGGCTGCCCAGCCTGCATTGCCTGCCTTGCGGGTATCTGCCAACACATCGGGAGCGATGGAGAGCCCAGCCCCGGCAGCGGATCAGGAGTACGCTTGCTCTTCCCACCGCAGCATCTGCCGGAACTCCCGCAGCCTGGTCTCGCTGTCGATGACGATCAACTCCACCCCTGCGATCTCGGCGAAGTCCGCCAGATGCTCCGTCGTCAGCGCCTGGCTGAAGCCCGTATGGTGCGCGCCGCCCGCATAGATCCAGGCCGCGGCCGCAACCTTCAGGCTCGGCTTGGGCAGCCACACCGCGCGCGCGACCGGCAGCTTCGGCAGGCTCTGTTCGGGCTGGATCACGTCGACTTCGTTCACGATCAGGCGGAAGCGGTTGCCCATGTCCACCAGCGAAGCCACCACCGCCGGCCCGCTGGGCGCGGTAAACACCAGCCGCACCGGGTCCGCCTTGCCGCCGATACCCAGCGCATGCACTTCAAGCGACGGACGATCCGCCGCAATGCTCGGGCAGATCTCGAGCATGTGCGAGCCCAGCACCTTCGGCTGACCGCTGAAATCGTAGGTGTAATCCTCCATGAACGACGTGCCGCCCGGCAGACCGTGCGCCATCACCTTCATCGTCCGCACCAGTGCCGCCGTCTTCCAGTCTCCTTCGCCGGCGAAGCCGTATCCGGCCGCCATCAGCCGCTGCACCGCGATGCCCGGCAGCTGGTCGAGCCCATGCAGGTCCTGGAACGTATCGGTGAAAGCTCCGAATCCCCCCTCGCTGAGAAAGGCGGTCAGCCCGAGTTCGATGCGTGCCGCCACCTGCAGCGCGTCGTCGCGATCGTGCCCCGGCGCTATGGTGTAGGTGTCGCGATATTCCGCCACCAGCTTCGCCACCTCGGCGTCCGAGAACTGAAGCATGCGCTCCGCCAGGTCGCCCACCCCGTACCCGTTCACGCTGTAGCCCAGTTCGATCTCGGCCGCGACTTTATCGCCTTCCGTCACGGCGACGTCGCGCATGTTGTCGCCAAAACGCGCCACCTTCAGGTTCTGCGATTCGTGCCACCCGGCCGCCGCGCGCGCCCACGCCGCAATCTCCCGGATCGTCTCTTCATCCTGCCAGAATCCGACCACCACCTTGCGCGCCAATCCTAGCCGCGCCGTCATGAAACCGAACTCGCGATCGCCGTGCGCCGCCTGGTTCAGGTTCATGAAGTCCATGTCGATGGTTGCCCACGGCAGCGCGCGATTCGATTGCGTATGCAGATGCAGCAGCGGCCGCGCCAGCGAGTTCAACCCCGCGATCCACATCTTCGCTGGAGAAAACGTATGCATCCACAGCACCAGGCCAATGCAGTCTTCCGCATTGTTGGCCTCGCGGCACAGGCGCCGGATCTCGTCCGCCGTGGTCATCACCGGCTTGGCCACGATGCGGAACGGGAGCGTGGGGTCGGCATCGAGCGATGCCGCGATCTGCCGCGCATTCTGCGCCACCTGCGTCAGCGCTTCGGCGCCGTAAAGGTGCTGGCTGCCGGTGACAAACCACACTTCCAGGCTACGGAAATCCATCATCGTATCATCCTCTGTGAGGGATTTAGCGGAAAACGTTTTCTAAACTCCCACACGGTACAAGCGGCAAACGCCGATGTCAACCAGCATCGCACGGAAGTTGCCCCCAGCCTCTCAGGATCCTGCCGCGCGTGCAAAGGCGGTGGTGCGGGAAAGTCGCCTTGCGCCCTTCCGAATCGCCACCGGAGATGCCGCTTCAGAAAACATTTCCCGGAGCACCCGCCAACTTGCCCAGGGAAACCGCGGCGGGAAAAAAGTTCTTGCTTCTCTTTGCTGCAACTGGATATAGTTCCCGCGCTGAGAGTGCACTCCATCGGACGGATGCAGACCGGTCTTGCCGCAGGCGTCCGCGAGGGCCGGGTGAAAGCAAGCCATTCGCTTCCTGGAAGAGTAGGTGTGGATCGCTCGGCGATTTGAGTATACGTTTTCCTAAACTACGGCTTCCAGCCAAGGGGATCCCACCATGAACCTGCCGAACCTGCGCGCTCGCATCCAGCAAGCTGGAGCCGCGCTCGCCGCCCTTACCCTCACCCTCTTCACTGGATGCTCCAGTTACAACCCCAACACCATCACGCCGGTCGCCACCTCCGTGGCCCTCACCGCCTCCGCTACCACGCTCAACGTCGGTGGACCCCTTACGCTCTCCGCAACTCTCAGTGGTGGAAGCACTTCCGACAAGCCCATAGGAGCCATCACCTTCTATGACGGAGCCACCGCGTTGCCGCCGCCCATCACGCTCCAGAACGGGTATACCGTCAGCACCACGATCAGTTCGCTCGGCGCCGGCACCCACACCATCACCGCCTCCTACTACGGCGATCCCTTCAACGCGGGTTCCACCTCTTCGGCGGCCACAGTAAACGTCTTCCAGCCCACCACCATCACGCTGGCTGCAAATCCCACGCTGGTCGCCCAGGGATCGCCCGTGATGCTCACCGCCACGCTCACCGGGGGCCCCGCCGTTCCCACCGGCACGGTGACCTTCTTCAGCGGAACCACCGCCCTGGGTACCGCCGGCATCGTCCCGGCCAGCAGCACAGGAAGCAACGGGCTGTCGGTGCTCAACACCACCGCCCTGCCGGTCGGCGTCGACTCCGTCACCGCGGTGCTGGGAGCCAACGGCTTCCTGCTCGGATCCACCTCCGCGCCTGCCACCGTCGAGGTTCACGGCGCCCTCATTACCACCACGGTCGCCCTTACCACCTCGACAGCCACCGCTTCGGCTGGAACCCAGGTCACCCTGACCGCCACGGTCACTCCGTCCAGCACCAGCAGCGGCCTGCCGCTCACCGGCATGGTCACGTTCCTCGATGGCAGCACCGCGATTGGAACCGCCACCCTCTCGGGCAATACGGCGACGCTCACCACCAAGCAGTTCAAGCCAGGCTCGAACACGCTGAGCGCAAGCTTCGCGGGTGACCTCTTCTACGCGCCATCCACCTCGCCCAGCGCCGCGCTTACCCTCTCGCCTTACGCCGGACCCACCTACACCAATCCGCTCAATGTGACCGCCGGCTCTCTGGGCAAGGTCTACAACTGCCCCGATCCTTCGGTCATCAAGTACCAGGCAGGCGGCGCAGACACCTGGTACGCCTACTGCACCGGCGACCCCTTCAACGCCAACGACACGGTCACCCCCGGCGGGGCCCCCAGGACCCACCTCATCTCCATCTTCACCTCCACCGACCTGGTCAACTGGACCTACCTGAGCGACGCCCTGACCGCCCTGCCCACCTGGATCCAGGCCGGCAATGAGCTGCAGACGCCCGCCATCAGCTACTTCAACGGCATGTATCACCTCTACTACGGCAACGGCGCGCCCCCCAACAACCCGGTTCCGCCACTTGCCCAGGGCCCGGCCATCGGCGTCGCCACCGCCACCACCCCGGCAGGTCCGTTCACCGATTCGGGCGGCCCCGTCATCGCTGCCACCGCTGCCTGCGGAGGCACCTGCGATCGCACCACCTTCGCCCCCGAGGTCATCGCCGACCAGACCGGCCAGGAATGGATCGTCTACGGCGGAGTCTACGGCGGCATCTCCATCCGCAAGCTTTCAGCCGACGGCCTCACCTCCGACGCCACCACCGACACCCTCATCGGCTCCGACAACTACTACATGGATCCGTACATCCTCTACTACAACGGCTACTATTACGAGTTCCTCAGTGCCGGCAGCAACAACCAGGGCGCCATCTCCACCCTCAACGTACACGTCGGCCGCTCCGCCTCCATCACCGGCCCGTACCTCGACGCCGAGGGCAACCCGCTCTACGTGGATGAGGGCGGCGCGCCGCCGGCCGGCGTCGGCGGAGATCCCGTGCTGGTCATGAACGGAAACGATATCGTCGGCGCCGGCTCGAACACCGTCATCACCGATGAGTCCGGCCAGATGTACATCATCTATTCCGGCGTCTCGCAGAATCAGTCCACGGTACCCAACTATCCCAGCTTCTTCACCGCGCGCCAACTGATGATGGACGCGCTCGACTGGACCCCCAGCGGATGGCCCGTCGCACGCGGCGGCAATGGTCCCTCTGACCTCACACTGCCCCAGCCGGTGCCGGCCGCGCAACCCGGAGCCACCAACGGTTACATCGCTTCCTTCAACGTGCCGGACACCCCTGGAACGCTGATCGCCGCCTCGTCCGACGACTTCAACGAAGCGACACTCAACCTCAACCAGTGGTCCTTCCTCCACCTGACCGCGCCCTACAGCATGACCGGAAGCGCCTATGCCGTGCAGTCGGTCAACGCCGAATCCACCATCGCTTCGAGCATGCCGAGCCTGCCCATCCTGTCGGAGCCGGAGCCAGCCGGAGACTACCTGCTCGAGGTCAAACTCTCGTCCTCCGATCCCGCCGCGGGCTACGTCTTCAACTACAACCAGGGCGGAATCTTCATCTACAACACCGACACCGACTACCTGCGGATGGACCAGGTCCCTGTCTTTGAAACCAGGCAGATTGAATACCTGAACCAGGTCGCCTCCGGCGTGGTCGCGTTCGCCCCCACCGGAACGCCCAACTTCGCCGCCAGCACTTACCTCCGGCTCGCCAAGCACGTCAACGCGGGCGAGTACGGCTCCTGCACCTATACCGCGTACACCAGCACCGACGGCGTGAACTACATCAAGGGTCCCACCTGGATCAAGTTCTACGCAGCCGGAGCCACCCAGAAGATCGGCCTGTTCGCCGGAAACACCGCCGGCTACACCGCCTACTTCGACTACATCCACGTCTACACCCTGCCGTAGCATAGGGTCGATCATTCAGACAAAGCCCCATGGTTCGAGCCCCTGCTGGGCGCGAACCATGGGGTTTCTTTCTGCCTCGCAGCAGGTCGAGGGGATCGAATCTTCAGCGAACCGTGAGTGTCAAACTCCTGCCCGAACCCACATCGCCGCGATGCCCGATGCAGTGCCGCTCCGCATCACAGCCCGCCTGCTCGACGCACTTCAATCTGGCAATAACATACTTGACTGAAATATACTGTAGAGGCCGTGACAGGGTAAAACCAGCGCAAATGGAAAACCCCCGCTGGCAGGCGAGGGTCTGGGGTTTGGGTACGCACTCAAATCATAACAGAGGGGTGTCCCAAATGAAGAGTGCTCTCGAATACTCGGAAACGCAGGAAGAGTCTGGTGATGATGTGGTTACAGAGGGACAGAGTGGTCGGCGCACCGTGATTAGCGGAAGCAGACCAATCCCTCCCTATACTCCGTCACCTACGGGCGCTGTTGAGGAGAGTCCTGAAAGCATCGTCGGAGATCATCAGCTTTCCCCAATAAGCGTCGGCTAAAATCTCCTGAACGAGTAGCTTGTCCTTCGCTTGAACGTTGAGTACAAGGGAGTTGTAGATATCCCCTGCCTCCCCAACCTTAGCGATGACAACCCACTCGGAGTAAAGGATTCGAGTGGCTCTTAAGGCCTTCAGCGAGGCGTAGAGACTGTCGTACTCGTATGCGTCTTTCTCGTTGATGTCATAGCTAATCAGATACAGCGCCATCTTAAAGCCCCTTTTAATTTTCTCTGCATTGGAATACACTAGGGGAGTGACCCCCGACGATAGAGAGGGCCGCAAGCGTAGCAATCCGCTTGCGGGTGGTTACTGTTCCATCTGGCCCCACGATAGCTCTAGCCGCCAAGCAGGAGTGCTATCGTGGGGTTCCGTCGTTTACGCCGCTCTCAGCGATGGCCTGGGAGAGACTTCTACTTAATCTCATTCCGAAATTCGGGACAATCAATGTGCTATCTCCGTTCGAGCAATTTCATTCCTGTAATTCAACGGCGCATAAATTCCGCGCCGGACGCGGTTTATCTTCTTAGCCACGACCAAATTATGTAAGGTGTTGGATACCCGTTCACGATCCTCGCTAAGCGTTTGGCTGATGTAATTGACATCGTAAAATTCTGTCGTTCCTGAGTTTATGAGCGCGAGTACCATAGAACTCAGGCTGCCAGATCGCGCGGGACGGCCAGGTTTCTTTGGTTGTAGGATAGCCGCTTCTCCGTTCGCCGTGAAACGTGACTGTCCAGCAAACAAGACTTCCCATCGCTGTTTGAGGGTACTCAGGTGGTCTTCGGCTTTCACGATTTCATTTGCGAGATCTAAGACTTCACGAGGATTCGGCGTTGACATGAAAGAATTCTACGCCGCGCGCCGTGAAATGGCGAAACAATTACATGGTTTTGTGCAGAGGAGAGAGACTTGAAGACCGGATGGAAAAACCCGGTAAAGGGCGAACCAGCAAAGGAATCCACGTTATCTGTAAGAGGGGATTTTGCGGAGTTTACTAATTTGATGCGAGCTGTGATTATCAAGAAGAAAGAGAAGCAGCCTATTCCTGCTTCCGCTTCCCCCGTCCCTGCCGCACAAAAGGCAAACCCCTAGAACGCTGTACGTTTGCCGTTCCCACCTGCGTTATCGGCGTCGCATCTACCCGTCACCTGGGCATATGTGAGACGTTTGCCGACCACTTGCCAACGGCTTTCTTGAACCGTGCGCCGTCTTTCAGCTTGCGGTTGTTGAAGCTCATCCACGTAGGCGTCCATGTGGAACGGTTCGACCGCAACGTATGTCCCAGTCAAACCACGCTAGAGCAAGACCAGAAGTTCTCGATACCCTGCGTATGCACCTGTCCGCGTAGATACTCGTTCATATGGCTAACAGTCTCATGCACGAACTTCTGACGCTCTAGGCCGCTGTAACCCTTCCAACCATCGGTCTAGACCGTTGACCCAAAGCCAACCTGAGCAAGAATCTCCTTCTGCAACGTCTCGCGCTTGGCGTTGGGAATGACCTTAGCGCGGACCTCACGGCTTCCACGATCTAGCATCCCAAGCACAACCGTCTTGCGCTCACCCTTCAGAATCTCTTGGCCGTTGCGAAATCGTTTATCGGCGTGCATATTGCTCGGCTTACCACCCAAGAAAACCTCATCAACCTCTACAGGACCTTCGCCCAACAATGCGTTGTCCTGTTTCAAAGCCTCACGGATGCGACGCGCCATAAACCATGCACTCTTCTGCGTAACGCCCAAAGCCCTTGCAATCTCGTAGCTGCTAATGCCATTCTTGCAATTTGACACAAGCCAAGATGCGGGAAGCCATTTGTCGAGGCCGATGGGAGAATCCTCGAAGATAGTCCCAACCTTGAGAGAGAACTTCTGTTTCGGGTGTTTGGTTTTGCAGAAGTACAGCTTGGATCTTTCCATGTACGTTGCTTCAGCCCCACACTGCGGGCAACGCACAATCCCATCTCCCCAGCGAATCGCGATCATGAAGTGACGGCAGTTTTCGGCATCGCTAAAGAACTGAATGGCCTCGATGAGTGTCTTGGGGCTTTCCATACCTCAAAAGTACGGATTTACCTTGCTTCAGTCAAGTATATTATTGCCTTCAATCTTCGTTGTTGGTCCGGTAGACCGCGCCTGATCGAACTCGATCAGCGAGCCTCAGCCGCAATCCGGCGCAGTTCCGGCAGAACATCGCCCAGGTGCTGCGCTTCCCCGCCGCGCCGCCCGAAGCCGAAGTAGACTTCGCGGTAGAGCCGGAACAGACGCTCATACCGTTCCACAGCCGCTGCCTGCGGCTGGTACTCCCGGAATGGCAGGCACAGCTTCGCCTGCGCCTCTTCCACCGACGCGAACACCCCGGCGGCGACCAGCGCGAATATGCCCGAGCCCAGGCTGGTCGGCACGCCGTTCGGCACCAGCACCGGCTTGTTCAGCACGTCGGCGTATACCTGGTTCAGCACCGGGTTGTGCTGCGGGATGCCGCCCGCGTTGATCACCCGCTCCACCGGCACGCCGTACTCCGCCATGCGCTCGAGGATGATCCGCGTGTGGAACGCCGTGCCCTCGATCGCGGCAAACAGCTCATCCTTCGCGGTGTGGATCAGGTTCCAGCCCAGCGTGATCCCGCCCAGCTCCGGGTTGACCAGCACGGTACGATCGCCGTTGTCCCAGCTCAACCGCAGCAATCCCGTCTGGCCCGCCTGGTAGGCCTCCAGTCCCTGCGAGAGCGTCTTGACGTCCGTGCCGGCGCGACGTGCGATCGCCTCGAAGATGTCGCCCGTCGCCGAAAGCCCGGCCTCAATCCCGGTGAACTCCGGATCGACCGACCCCGGCACCACGCCGCATACGCCCGGCACCAGCCGCGTCTCCCGGCTCATCGCGATAATGCAGGTGGATGTGCCGACGACGTTCACCACGTCGCCTTCCTTGCAGCCCGCGCCGATTGCATCCCAATGGGCGTCGAAGGCACCGACCGGGATGGGAATGCCGGCCGCCAGCCCCATGCGCGACGCCCACTCCTCACTCAGGTGGCCGGCCACTTCGTCGGACGTCGTATAGCGCCCCTGAAGCTTCTCACGCACCCCATCCAGCAGCGGGTCGAGCTTCGAGAGAAACGACTGTGGCGGCAGCCCGCCCCAGCGCTCATTCCACATCCACTTGTGTCCCATCGCGCACACGCTGCGCGGCGCCAGCTTCGGATTCCTGATGCCGATCAGCGTCGCCGCCACCATGTCGCAATGCTCGAACGCCGATGCAAACCGCTCGCGCTTCTCCGGGTTGTGCCGCAGCCAGTAAAGCAGCTTGGCGAAGCCCCACTCATGGGAGTACACGCCGCCGCACCACTCGATGGCTTCGAGCTTCTCGGCATGCGCCAGTTCGGTAATCTGCTGCGCCTCGCGGTGCGCCCGATGGTCGCACCACAGCATGTACTCGTCCAGCGGCTGCATCTCCGCATCGACAAAGATCACGCTGGAGCCTGTCGTGTCGAGCGCCAGCGCCACCACCTGGCCGCCCTCGACCGCGGTCTGCGCCAGCACCTCGCGGGTCGCCCGGGCTAGTGCGTCCATCTGTTCCTGGTGCGATTGCGTCGCGTAATCCGGGTCGTCGCGCCGCCGGTGCAGGGCGTAGCTGGCCGAAGCCGTGCCCAGGCGTCCGCGTTCGCTGTCCAGCAGCGTCACGCGGACGCTCAACGTGCCAAAATCGACTCCAGCAGCAATGGCCATGGCTCGCGCTTCCTCGGGTAGATCTGCTTTCGGTGGATCAAAACCGGCTACTTGTGTAAACGTTTTCTACACCACGCAAAACCTATAAGCTCCTCACCACCTCTGTCAACCCATTTCCCCAACCCATCCGGGCTCTCCATCCCCCGCTCCTGCTGCAATAATGGGCAAGTTGAGAAAGGCGGCGCATGAAACGTTCTCCTAAAGGTGGCACCGCACCCAAAATCGATATCCGTGGAGTCGCTTCGCACGCCCGGGTCTCCATCGCCACCGTCTCTCGCACCATCAATCACGTGCCCACCGTCGATCCCGTCCTGGCGGCACGGGTCTGGAAGGCCGTCGCCGAGCTCAACTACTTTCCCAACACCCAGGCGCGCGCTCTGGTCTCAGGCAAGAGCAAGCTGCTCGGCCTGATCGTCTCCGAGATCACCAATCCGTTCTTTCCCGAACTCATCTCCGAGTTTGAACAGATCGCCGTCGCCCGCGGCTACGAAATCCTCATCGGAAGCACCAACTACGAGCCCAAGACCATGGAGCTCTGCGCCCGGCGCATGCTCGAACGCAAGGTCGATGGCGTCGCCATCATGACCTTCGGCGTCGAGGAGTTCCTGCTCGATCGATTCGCCGCCGACGACATCCCCGTCATCTTCATCGACGTCGCCTCCAAGCAGCCGCGCAGCTCCATCCTCGCCGTCGACTACCGCGCCGGCATCAACGAAGGCGTGCAGCATCTCGCCGTCCTCGGACATCGCAAGATCGCCTTCATCAGCGGCCCGCTGAAGCTTCGCTCCGCCGAGACGCGCAAGAATGCCTTCATCGAATGCATGCGCCTCGCAGGGCTTTCGGTCGAGCAGGACTGGCTGATCGAAGGCAACCACGACCTCGACAGCGGACGCGACGCCATGCAGAAGATCCTGGAGCTGCCGAACTGGCCCACCGCCGTCATGTGTTCGAACGATATGACCGCCATCGGCGTGCAGCATGCCCTCTTCGAAGCCAAGCTGCGCGTGCCCGACGACTTCTCGCTGATCGGCTTCGACGATGTACACCTCGCCGAGTACACCATCCCGCCGCTCACCACCGTGCGCATGTCCTGCAAAGACCTCGCCCAGGCCGCCGTATCGAGCCTGCTCGCCCACATGCAGCCCACCGAAGGCCGCGCCGAGGCCCACAGCAAGACCAGAATTCAGACCCGCCTGATCGTGCGCCAGACCACCGGCCTGCCCCGCCACGCCCTGAGCGGCATCGTGCCGCGCCTGCACCGCAAAAAGAGACGCCGCTGACCCTGAGCGCAGGCCAGCGGCGTCTTCTACCTGGGCAACTCTACTGGTTGATCACCGGCCAGCCCGCGCTGGTAAACGTCAGCGTATCCGCAAACAGGTAGTCGAGCGTGCTCGGTTGCAGCGCATGGTAGACGATCAGGTCTCCCGCCGGAGAGCCAATCAGGGCCGTCGAGCCACCCGGCGCGAACCACGTGGATCCGTTCCCCTCGAGCAGGATGGTGCCACCGCCGCTCGTCATCGCCGTCCCATCCATATCCGTGAACGGGCCCGTAGGACTGGTCGAGCGGCCGACTGCAATCTGGTAGGTATCCGCCGCCGCGGTCGACTCGCAGCAGAAGCCGAAGGAGGCAAACAGGTAGTAATAAGAACCCTTCTTCACCAGGTTCGAACCCTCGATCGCATCGCTCGATGCGGTGCTCGAGCGGGTTGCCAGCAGCGTCGGCGTTGAGCCCGTCTTCAACATGCCGGTTGTGGGATCGATCTGCTGCTGATAAATTCCGCCCCAGAAGCTGCCGTACTGCAGGTAGATGTTTCCGTTGGCGGTTCCGGTCGAATCCGTATCCACCAGAATGCTCGGATCGATGGCGTTGAAGTCATCCGTTGTCGCCGAAGAAATCACCATGCCCTGGCTGGTCCAGCCGTAGTTCGGGTCGTTGGGATTCATGGTCGGGCTGGTCGCCAGGCCAATCAGCGAGTGATTCGCGCCGAACCCCGACGCGGCAAAATACACGTGATACAGACCGTTGAAATAACTCACATCCGGAGCCCAGAAGACCTGGAAGTTCTGTCCGGGAAAGTAGTTCTGCACGTAAGCGGGCACGCTGGTGAAGACTGAGCTGACCCGCTGCCAGGTCTTCAGGTCGGTCGAGGAATAAATCGGAATATATCCGGTCTGTTGGTTGCCCCCGCAGCCATTTCCCGGATCGGTCGAAAGCACGTAATAAATCCCGGCCTGCTCGATGATCGCCGGATCGTGAATGCAGTCGAGGGTCGGCGCATTGCTCGGAGCCATGGTCGGGATGACCGCGACCGGCGCCGGGGGGGTAGGGGTCGGCGTGGGAGAGGAGTTCGAGGAGCCTCCGCAGCCGGACAGCGCCAGGCACAGACTACCCGCCAGCAACATCTGGCGCATCGAGAAGGGAGAGGACACAACGTTGAACATGCGAAGCTCCTGGAGCGGAGGAGGTGGGGATGAGCGGGCGGGGTAGATTCGCGTTGGCTCGGAAAACGTTTCCTCGACGCGCATCAAATCTACGGAGTCGCTCCAACCCTTGTCAACCCCCTTGTGAATCCGGTGAAGCAGACGGTAACTCCGGTGAAAGTGCAGGCTTGCGCCACGCCGGAACCTTCGCCTTGCAGTGGTGCAGATACTTCACCAGAAGCGTCACCTCATCCTGCGTAAGCGCTTCCCCAAACGCCGGCATCGCATCGCCCCCCACCACAATCTGCTGCCGGATCGCCGGCTGCTTCAAGCGCCGTCCCACCCCGCTCAGGTCCGGACCCTTGTGCCCTCCCACTCCGCCAATCTCATGGCACTGCGCGCATCCGCGCTCCCGAAACAGCCCCGGCCCATCCAGCTTCGGCCCATCCGGCTTCGGCCCATCCGGCTTCGGCCCGTCCGGCTTCGGCCCGTCCGGCTTCGGCTCGTGGCTCGCACTCCCCGTCTGCGCCGGCGCCTGCCCCGGCGAAACAATCACAGCCGCGCCTGCAGCCAATCCCCACGCCAGCCCGACCGCACAGCATCTTGTCGCCAACCGTCTCAACGCCCGCTGCCCGCCTTCGCCGCACCCACATCCAGATCGCCATGCACATGCCACGGTACGCTCTCCGCGGCAATCTCATCGTGCTTGCGCAGGAATTCGAGCGCGTAGGTATTCGCCGTCGGATCGTCCTTCTGATCGGCAAACTTCGCCGCCTCGATCGCCGCCTTGTCCTTCATCCCCAGCCGCCGATAGAGGATAGCCAGGTTGTAGTGTGCGGCCAGGTCGTCCGGATCGATCGCCTGTACCTGCTCGTACTCCTGCCGCGCCGGCTCGTACTTGTGCTGCTGATAGTACGAGAAGCCAAGCTCACGGTGCGCGTCGCGCGACTGCGGAAACGCCGCCGCCACCTGCTTCAGGTCCTCGATCGCGCCATCCAGGTTGCCCTCGTTGCGCTCCACCAGCGCCAGGTAATACAGCGCCCGCGCCCGGCTGGTGTCGGTCGCATTCCCTGGCTTCGCGCTCTTCACCATCTCCAGCGCCTTCTCCAGCGAGACCCGAGCCTTGTCGTATTTCTCCCACTGAAAGTTGGCCAGGGCGATGTTGGTATACGCATCCGGATAGTCCGGCCGCAGCTTCGCCACCTGCTCGAACGCGTGCACGGAATCCGCATACTGCTGCGCATCCAGCAGGCCAATCCCGTAGTTGTTCCATCGCATCCACAGCGGATTATCCTGTGGATCGTTCGACACGGCGTCGTTCTGGCCGATGCGCAGCAGGCGCGTCCGCTGCGCCATCACCACCACCGGCTGCACGTAGCCCTTGCTCAGCCCGAAGTTGATGAAGTGCTGGTTGAATCGCCGGTAGTTCACCTGCGCCGTCACCGAGAGCGTTCCGGCGTCCATCCCCTCGGGCACGCGGAACTGGTAGCGCACCACCTGCGACCGCCCCGACTGAATGGTGTTGTTATAAGGAACCACCCGGTTCGCCCACACCTGGTGCAGATCGTTCAGCGTACCTTCCTTGTTGATCAGCCGATTCGTGAAGCTGTGCGCGCGTTCGTCCAGCTCTCCATCCGGCTTCAGAAAGCCGCTCTGCATCACGATCTTTTCGCCGCCCGCGCCGTCCAGCTGCTTCACCGTAAACTGCACCCAGCTCTCGTACATGTCGCGCTGCTCCGGCACATGCGAGTGCGCCGCGCCCTTGTTCTGGATCACCACCGTAACCGTCACCGGGTCGCCTCCGCGCAACCGGAACGGCTGCGTGCCCAGAGGCGCGGTCGCCTGCCCATCCCGCCCATCTTCGAGCGCGAACAGATCCACGTTGAAGACGCCGTTCTGCAGGAAGGCTGTCGTCTTCTGCAACTGCTCGTCGTACTTGTAATACGTGGGCAGCAGCGTATTCGCGCCCAGCCAGCGATGCGACGCGAACTTCCCTTCCTTCGCGCCCGGGTCCGGCACGCTCAACACGTCGCGGCCCATGTGGCACGTCTGGCAGGTCGAGACGGTCGGCTTCACATAGAACGGAAGCGGCGACTGCTTGGCGAAGGACGAGTTCTGCCACTCATCCGAAAGAAAGATTGCGCGCTGCCATTTGTAGTCGTTCAACTCGCGCGGCAGCGCCGCTTTGTGGCACGCGGCGCAGAAGTCCGTGGTGCGGTAGAACGGCTTCATCACCGCCGCGCTGTGCCGGTCGAGATGTGCCAGGATATCCGCGTCCGGAACCTTGCCGTAGATCGGCTTGCCCTCGGCATCGAGCAGCACCGTGGCCTGCGCCAGCACATAGCTGCCGGTCCCGCGGCGGTCTACTGACTTGATGGAGTGGCACACCGTGCAGGTGATGCCATCGTCGTCCGTAGGCCGCTTCTGCGATGCGCCCTTGGTCAGCGTGCCTGAGAGCATCGCCAGCGGATTGTGGCAGCCCTCGCAGTGGCGCGCAAATTCATTGCCCTTCTGCGTCATCAGCAGGTTGACGTTCTTCTTGTACCACGGCGCACGGAACGAATTTGCATGCGCCGATTGCCGCCACTGCTTGTGCGCCTCCTGGTGGCAGTGACCGCAGTAGGCTGCATCCGGAAACGTCTTCGGATCCAGAAACTCGCCGGTATCGGTGTTCGCATTGGACGGTAGAAACGGCTTCTCCTTGCCGTAGTGGAAGTCGTACTTCGCCGCCACCTCTTCGCTGAAGACGTGGCGCGCCGCCACCGGGTCTTCGCTGGCCTCGGCCGTCTTCTCCGGCAGCACCCGCACCACTGCGGCGGCAACCGCAAACCCCGCCACCAGACATCCTGCCACGCCTGACCAGCACCGCTTCATCGCGTCACCGCCTTGGCCGCGGGCACTCCCTTGCCGCTGCCTTCAACCACCGTGTAGATCCCGTCAACGCCGGGAACCAGAATCTTCTCCACAGCCCCGCCGGGCCAGTGCACTTCCACTGAATCCACCGACGTCGCAGCCCCCAGCCCGAAGTGCAGCCGCGGGTCGGAGGTCGACGCAAAGCTTCCGCCGCTCACCACATCGGCCCGCTGGGTAAAGCCGTTCGCCTTCACGTACACGGCCGCGCCCACGGCATCGCGCGGACTCTTCGCGCCGCCCACCAGCTTCAACTCCAGCCAGTGGTTCGAGTTCTTATCCACGTTGCGCAACAGCGTCGGCGTGCCGTCCATGTTGTTGATCACGACGTCGATCTTGCCGTCGTTGAAAAGGTCTCCGAACGCCAGGCCGCGCCCCACCCCGAGCCGCGCCAGCCCCGTGCCTTCAACCGCCGGGACCAGCTCCAGTTTGCCCGCTACATTGTGAAAGAGCAGCGGACGCTGCGCCCAGCTGGTTCCCCACGGCAGCCCGTCCGCCTGCGGATAGACGTGGCCGTTGGCCTCCATCAGGTCCAGCCAGCCGTCGTTGTCGTAGTCGAAGAACGCGGTGCCCCAGCCGAGAAAGGGAACCGTCGACTCCGCGATGCCCATCTGGTAGCTGATGTCGGTGAAGTTGGCGTCGCCATCGTTGCGGTAAAGCGGCTTGTAGTCGTCGGAGAATGTCGTGTTGAACAGGTCGATCCGGCCGTTGTGCGAGATGTCGCCGGCTGCGATGCCCATGCTGGCCGTCTCGCGGCCACCCTCGTTCAGTGCGTAGCCCGAGGCAAAGCTCGCATCGTCGAAGCCGCCCTTGCCGTTGTTCAGGTAAAGGTAGTTCGGCGTCGAGTCGTCCGCCACCAGCAGGTCGACCTTGCCGTCGTTGTTCACGTCGATAAACAGCGACGCCAGCCCGTAGTAGCCCGATTTGTCGCTGGTGCCGGTGGCGTCGCTCACGTCGGTAAAGGTGCCGTCGCCGTTGTTGTGGAACAGGTGATCGCCCTCACCCTTCAGGCCGCGCGGCCCGCACATCACCTTGACTCCGCGGAACTGGCAGAACTGGTAGCTGACGGCCTTCGAGCCCTGCGCCGGCGGCTCCGCCAGATCGTAGTGAACGTACCCCGGCACAAAAAGGTCCAGCTTGCCGTCGCCGTCATAGTCGCCCCAGGTCGCGCCCGTGGACCAGTTGCCCAGTGCCACGCCGGCTTTCTCGGCAACATCGCTGAACGTTCCGTCGTGATTGTTATGGTAGAGCCGGTTCTTGCCGTAGTTTGAAACGTAGATATCCGGCCAGCCGTCGTTGTCGTAGTCCGCGATCGCGACTCCGAAGCCCCAGCGATCGTTGGCCACGCCCGCCTTGGCGGTCACATCGGTAAACGTCCCATCGTGGTTGTTGTGAAACAGCGCCGCATGCGGGGGCGTCGCCTTTCCGTTGAGCGAGTCGTAGGTCGCGCCGTTGACCAGGTAGATGTCCATCCAGCCGTCGTTGTCGTAGTCGATCAGCCCAACACCCGACCCCACCGTCTCCAGGATGAACGTCTTCTCCGGCGTCCCCATGGTGTGGTGCCACTTGGCCAGACCGGCACTCTCGGCGATATCTTCGAAAATCACCGGCCCGCTCTTGACGAAGCCGCCGGCGGTGATCGGACGATGCTCCGCGTCGAACACCGCGGCGTGCGGCGCGCCGGTGTTGACACCGCCCATCGCTGCCGGCTGCGCGCCTTCCGCCGGCCGCTGCGCCTGCTGATCCACGGTCGATTGTCCCGGAGCCGGCGCCGCGGCGGCCAGCGTCAGCAAGGCGGCGATGCCGGCCGTCAAAACTCCAAACCTCTCCCGATTCAATCTCATCTCTGCTTTCCGGCCCCTGCTCGTGCAAACTCCCGTTGGTTGCGGCCGCATTGACTGGCGGAGAACTTCTCGCGGGCAGACGACGCCCATCGCCAGGCCAACCGCTTCACCCACATGCCTCCTGCTCCTGGTGCACCATGGGTGACGCCGTGGCAGCAGCCCCGTCAGACGCGGTCGCTGCACTCATTTCCGGTTCGTCCATTCTTACCATTCCGTTCCCGCGGATGTCCTCCACCTTTTGGTTGATCTGCTTGGTTGAATCCGCTTTCGGTCGATCCGCCAGGACTCCAGCAGCTCTTCCCACCAGTCAGCGCCTTCGCGTCAGCGGCAGCCCTCGGGAAAGAGCGCACCGCGTCACTGCCCGTCGCCTTCCAGCCTCGCCTGCGGCCAGCCATCCTTCCAGCCGAGCGTCGAGATATGCAGCGACGGACGCCCATTGGCCGCGCTGTAGGCGTGGAAGACGATCAGGTCTTCCCCGCCGGAGCGGTCCGCGACATGCAGCAGCGACTCGCCGCCCGGCCCGATCCACTGCGCGTTGCTGAACAGGATCTGCGATCCGCCGCCGCTCTCCATCGGCTTGCCGTCCTTGTCCAGGTACGGTCCGGTCACGTTCGCGGAACGTCCGACCATCGTCTTGTATGTACTCTTGGTGCCGCGGCAGCATAGATCCCAACTGACGAACAGATAGTAGTAGCCGCCATGGCGAAAGACGAACGGAGCCTCGACCGCCTCATTGTCCGGCGGCAGGTCCGGATTGCGTGGTCCGGTGTTGTGCACGCCGCGCGAGGCGAGCGCGTAGGTTCTGGTGTCCGTCTTCGAGAGCAGCCCGGTCGCGCGGTCGAGCTTGCGCATCTTGATCCCGCTCCAGAAGCTGCCGAACGAAAGCCACGCATCGCCCTTGGCATCGAGCACCAGGTTCGGATCGATCGCGTTGAAATCGTCCTGCTCATACGAGCGGAGCACCAGCCCGCGATCCACCCACTTGTACTTCGGGCTCGTCCGATCCAGCGTCTCGTTGGTCGCGAGCGCGATTCCCGAGGTGTTCTTGCCGAACGCCGAGAACGCGTAGTAAAGGTGATACAGCCCATCGAAGTACGAGCTATCCGGTGCCCACAGCTCCTGCGTCTTCGGGCTGGTCTGCTGAATCCACTGCGGAATCTCCGGAAACACCTCGCCGCACCGCGTCCAGTGATGCAGATCGTCGGAGCAGCGGATCGGAAACTGCGGCAGCATGCGCGTGTCGGGGCGCTTCGGCGCCGCGGAGCCCGCGGCAGCACCAGCTCCGCCCGCAGCCGTACCCGGAGGCGCCGGTGGCGGCGGAACATCCGCCCCGTTCGGACGCGGCGGAAAGGCCGCTCCCGTCGCAAACACGTAAAATTTCCCGTGATCCTCGGCGATCGAGGGATCGTGCGTCCCCGCAAACTGCCCGCTCAGCACCAGCGCCTGCGGTGCCTGGTTCGCACCCTCTCCCTGCGGCGCCGCACCCGCATCCTGGGCCCACGCCGCACCACCCGCCCAAAGCCCCGCCAGCGCCAGCCCTGCGGACACGATTCTGTGCTTCATCCTGATCTCCTTTGATTCGTCCTTTTGACAGCGGCGCCCGCTCAGCTCTGTCCCGCCGCCTCGGCATCGGTCGGAAGCGGCTCCGCCTGCGGCAGGCTGCGGTGCTGCTCGACGCGCCGAGTCTCCTTGTCCGTCTCCTTCTGCGCGGCGGCGTCGCGCAGCTCTCTAAACCGGGCCAGCGCAGCATTCGCCTCGTCCATCCGGTGCAGCCGCCGGTACGCCCGCGACATCTGGTAGAAGGCCAGCGTGTTCACGGTCGCATCGCCCGGCATCGTGCTGGCCCGCTGCAGGTTTGCCAGGCCTTCGGCATCGTCGCCGCTATCCACCTGCGCCCGTCCCAGATAGTAGAAGGCGCTGCCAAAGTCGGGGTCGAGCTTCACCGCCTGCTTCAGATACGCAATTCCCTCCGCCGGCTTGCCGACGATCACGCGCAGACTGCCCAGCTTGTAGTTGCTGGTCGCGCTGTACGGGTCGATCGCGAGTTCCTGCTGGTAGGCGGCGTCCGCCTCATCGAGCTTGCCCGTCGTCCAGTAAAGATCGGCCAGAGCCTCATGCAGTCCGCTCTGCCGCGGAGCACGCTCGATTGCCAGCTTGTACTCGGCGATCGCCTCCGCGTTCCGGTCGGCCTCCACATCCGCCTGCGCCAGCACCTCGTGCACCCGGTATCCTTCCGGATCGGCCGTGTACATCTCCTGGTAGCTCTGCTTGGAGACCAGCAGGTGAGCCCGTCCGCGGTGGTACAGGATGTCGGCATCTTTCGGAGCCAGTGCATACGCCTGGTCGAGCGCCGTGGCTGCTGTCGCCGGCTCATCGTTGCCCATCTCCGCCACGCCCAGCCACATCAGCGCCTTCGCATCCTTCGGATTCGCCTTCACCTCGCGCTTCAACGCTGCTTCCGCCTCGCGACCGTGACCCGTCTGGTACGCGGCGATGCCGAGAAACAGGTTGGCGCCGCGCAGTCCCGGCTTCAACGCGCAGGCTTTTCCCAGCGCCGCCTCGGCCGCTGTATAGTCTTCCTCCTGCTCCAGCGCCAGCCCCAGGTCGAGCCAAGCCTCGGCAAACTGCGGTCGCAACTCGGTTGCAGTCTTGAAGCTCGCCACCGCCGTCTTTAAATCGCCCTGCTTCAACGCATCCGTCCCGGCCATCATCGCCTGGTCGGCCTGCGCGCCGACTGCGTTGGCGGCAGTCCCTCGATCCTGGCCAGCCCGTGCCTGCTGCGCCGCGCTCGCCAGCACCGGCGCGGCCACCAGCACCGCCGCCCACACTACGATCCCTTTGACCCACCTCTGCATCAACATCCCACCTCGAAGCTCTCTTCTGCCGCGAGTCCAGCTTACCGCCCCGAAAGTGCGTCATGAAACGTGCGCGGCCGCCGAAGAAATTCGGCGGCCGCCCGGAGCAAGAGGATCAGTAGCGGATCTTCAGCACCAGTTGCGCTTGTCGTTGCGTATCGTTCAGACCGTAGATCTCCCCGAACGCTCCACCATCGTTGATGCCCGAGTCCGGCTTCCCGAACACGTGCCGGTTGAACACATTGAACACCTCGAATCGCAGATCCGCTCCGATCCCCTCTTTGACCGTGAAGTGTTTGTTAATGTTCATATCCTCGTTGAAGTAAGCCGGGGTTCGCGCCAGCGCCTCGTTCCGCGGCAGATTGCCGAAGCTGAAGCCGCTCGGACCGCCCACGCTGCCTACGTTGGCATTCGGGTCGGAGAAGGCGTTCCGATTCCAGAACCCGGTCGGATTGTTGACGTTGGTGTTGTAGTTCGCCACATAGTGGAACGGGTTGAACTTGCCTCCGGAAGCAACCGGATTCTCAAAGTCCTGTCCGGGAACCTTATTGAACCGGATGCCGCCGTCGAAGTACCCGACGCCGGTCGCTCCGAAGAAGCTCACCGGCTGTCCGCTCAGGTAGCGCTGGATCCCGCCGATGCGGTACCCGCCCACCAGCGCGTCCACCAGCTTGTTCGAGCCGCCCAGGAACTTCTTGCCCTTGCCTACCGGCAGCTCATACAGGTAGCTGGCCACAAAGTTGGTCGGCACATCCTGCGTACTGACGCTCTTCTCCGCCTTCAGGTCGTAAGGATTCTGGGTTCCGCCCTGGCCGAGAACCGTCGCGTAGAACGGCTGAATCGAGTCGGCGTCGGTCAGTGTCTTCGACCACGTGTACGAGAGCAGCAGGCTCAGCCCGCTGCGGAACTTGCGGTCGAGCTTCACCTCCAGCGCATCGTAGGTCGACTGCCCGCGATTCTGCAGATAGCTGTCGTTGTTCAGATAGCCCATCTGCGGAAACGGCTCCAGCGCCTGCCCGACCAGGTCGTTGCCGCCGGTCACCGCCTGGAAGTTCGGGAACGGAATCTTGATGCCCGCCGCCTGCGCTGCCGGCGAGGTAACCGGCTGATAGAGCAGGTTGCCCAGCGCGAAGTACGCAGGATTGAGCGAGTTCGCATAGAACACCAGCGCCCGCAGGTGCGTGCCATGCTGCCCCAGAAAGCCCGTGGTCAGGATCAGGTCGGGCGCCAGTTGCGTCTGCACTTCCATCGAGTAGTTCTGCACCATGCCCGGCCGGCCATCGGTCGGCAGCACATAATCCGCGGTGTTGTTGTTCAATTGGCCCGGATCGAGATTCGGCTTGGTGGGCACGCTCAACGGGCCCGCATCGATGGTGCCCGAACCCAGGAAGGGATCGTTGTTCGCCGACGGCGTGTTGACCGTAAAGCCCTGGTTCAGGCCCTGGCCGTAGTCGGAGTAAGCCAGCGCACCGTACATGATGGTGTACGCCCCGCGCAGCACCACCTTCTGATTCCAGTAGTCGGGAGCATAGGCGAAACCAATGCGCGGTTCGAAATTTTTGTAGTAGGTCTGCGCGAACGTCTCGTTCTTGTTCCCGTCGCGGCCCGCGCCCACGCCGCCAAACCTCAATGCACCGTTGATGCCGGCCTCCGGGTTTGGAACGTTCGGATCGAACGATGTAATGTTGCCGTGCGCTTCGTGGCGCGGTGTGTCGATGCTGTAGCGGAAGCCGAGGTTCAGCGTCAGATCCTTCCTCGCCTTCCAGTCGTCCTGAATGAAAGTGGCAAAGTAGTTCTGGATCCAGCGCGGAGCCTGCAGTTGAACCGTCCGGCCCGACGAACTCAAATCACCCAGCAGGAAGCTCGCAATGCTGTTGCCCGACTTGTTCTCCGGATCGCCGCCCGTGTTGACCGCCGAGGTCTGAGTCGATGAGAAGTTGAAGTTGCCCGCCGCCGGTCCGCTGTTGACATAGCTGAACTGCTGGTAGCGATAGTTACCGCCGATCGAGATTCCGTGCCGGCCCTTCTGCCAGCTCACAATGTCATCGACGATCAACGCGTTGTCGGCATTGTCGTCGAAGTTCGCGCTGCCCAGGCCGGTGATGCCGCCGCCGATATTGATGATCGGAAAGGTCGTCCCCGGGTTCGGCGCATTCGGGATGCCCAGCGCCTGATCCCAGTTGGTTCCGGCGTTCGTGATCGGAGCATCGTTGTAGCTGTTGGTGCGGTTGCCGCCGAACGTAAGGTTGTTGACGATGCGCGGCGTGATGGTAAACGCCCAGCCCAGCCGCAGGTACTTTGAATACAGATCCTGCTGGTTCGACCCACTGTTGATCGGCCCGTTGAAGTCCGGCGTACCCAGCGAGTAATTCTCTCGCGCGCTGCCAAAAGCGAAGATGTGGTTGCGCGCGCCGATGTTCTGGTCCACCCGCAGCGTAAACACCGTCTGCGTGCTGGGCAGACTGCCCGCGATCTGGTAGTTCGAGGTGCCCACCGTGGTCGTGTAGTTCGGCAGCGGCATCAGCGCCAGGATCTTGTTCACCACCGCGCTGTTGCCGAAGGGAACCTGGTTCATGTTGAACGGCGTACGGCACTCCACCAGGCTTCCGTTCACCATAATGGTCTTGGTCGTGCTCGGATCGAAGATCTGCCCCTGGTAAATAGGCTGGCCGGTGCACGGGTTGGTGCCCACCTGGGTATTGGTCAGAAAGGAGGAGAAATCGCCCACGGTTCCGTTGCTTCCGTTCGTCAGTCCGCGCTCCGCCAGCGTCAGCACCTGCGAATCGCTCACATAGCCGAAGTGATTCGGAACGTTGTCAAACCCGAAGAAGAAGAACGTCTTGTCCTTGCCGTTGTAGATGTGGGGGATGTACACCGGCCCACCCAGCGTGGTGCCGTAATCGTTATGCGTATCGACCGGGCGCTGGTCCGCCTTGATGGTGTCCTGGGTGCCGCCGTTCAGGTTTGCCGTGCCCTTGTTGAACCAGTTGTTGGCATCGAAGATTCTATTCCTGAAGTAGTCGTAAACCGTGCCGTGGTACGCGTTGGTACCAGCGCGGGTCTTGAAGTTCTCAATGCCGCCGGTGGTGCGGCCGAAGTAGGCGGGGATCGAAAACGTCTCCACCTTGAACTCTTCAATCGAGTCCGGATTGGGCGTGTCCTGGTCGAAGTAGCCCGAACCGTTTTCTGAGCGGAAGGTGCTGATACCGTCGATCAGCAGGTCGCTGCCTTCGGTCTGGCCGCCGCCAATCTTGTCATAGGTCGTACCGCCGTTGGTTCCGGGGCCAACCGCGCCCGGCACCAGGAAGGCCAGCGTGGTCAGCGATCGGGTGCTGCCACCCGATGGGAGAGGGAGCTCCTCCACCTGCTGCGGCGTGATCACCGTCCCGATGTCCGAGGTCTGGGTCTCGAGCGTCGGCCCATTTGCTTCCACGGTCACGGTGTCGCTGGCGCCACCGATTGCCAGCGTGAAGTTCTCCGCGGCGCGGGTCGAGACGTAAATCGGAAGCGCGGTAACGCGCGCCTCCTTGAAAGACGGCGCGCTCACGCTGATCGTATAGGTTCCCGGCCGCAGCGAGGGGAAGACATACTCGCCGGAAGACGAACTGGTCGTCTTATAGACGGTCTTCGACTCCTGCTCGACCGCGGTCAACTGCGCGTTCGGCACCACCGCGCCGGTCGAGTCGGCGACCGTGCCACCCAGCGAACCTGTGTTGATCTGCGCTTGCGCCGGCCGCAGCGTGAAGACGGAAAACACCGAGAGCAACAGAGCTAGAAGTGCGTGCCTGAACCTGCCTGAAACCATCATGCGACTCTCCTCAAAAGGACCTGGCCTGCATGCCTGGCGGGAGGCCTTGGCCGGCCGTCCGCCGATGCTGGGTAAACATTTTCCCGAAGAACGTCGTGCGCCCTTCTCGTAGGTTGCTTTGCTGCCTCAGCACGTTCAAAAAGCTTCAGAAAACCTTTTCTCAGCGGGCTGTATTTGGTAACGGTTGCGGCGTTTCGCGTCTTTTCGCAGCGACAGTCCTTATAGCGAGTCGCGGATAAGCATGTCAAGCTTCTTTTTCGCGGCTTGCAGGATGCCCGAAAATCCACTATTTGCCGCCGGTAAACGTAATCCGGAAGCTCGACGCATAGGGTGTGGGAGGCGCGCCGGGAAGCGTCAGCTCAAGGCCGTCCGCGGTCTGCCGGAACGCCACCGGCGCCGGCGAACCCAGCAGCTCCACCTTCGCCACCTGCTTCGCCGCGGGCCTGGAGGTGCCCAGCGTATGGATCACCGCGTGGCCGTCCGTGGGCCAGGCGAGTTCGGTCGCGTACAGCACGCCATGCTTCGCGGTGAAACGAAAATCCTGCGAGGTGTAGGGCTTGGTATCCACGTCGTGGAAGGTGCCGGCGACCACCTTGGTGGGGCCTTCGCCGAACGTGGTCCAGGGACGCGTGCCGTAGATCGCGTCGCCGTTCACCTTCAGCCAGCCGCCAATATCCAGCAGCACCCGCTTCACTTCCTCGGGGATCGTTCCGTCGGAGCGTGGCCCGATGTTCAGCAGCAGGTTGCCGTTCTTGCTTACGATGTCCACCAGTTGATGCACGATCACATCGGGCGTCTTGAACTGGTCGCGCTCGATGTAGCCCCACGAACCGATGCTGACCGAGGTATCGGTCTGCCAGTAAAGCTTGCGGATGTCCTCCAGCTGGCCGCGTTCGATGTCGAGCGTGCCCGTGCCTTCGCGCATTGCCTGGTCCTTGTAGTTGATGATGCCCTGCGTGCCGCGGCTGGTCGACTCGTTGTAGTAGAACGCGGCGAACCTGGCGAGGTAGGGCCGGACCGAAGCCTGGCCGATCCACCAGTCGAAGTACACCAGGTCGGGATGATATTTCTCGACGATCTCGGACGAGCGCGCCAGCCAGTCGTTCAGGTAGGCCGGGCTGGCAAAGGTGAAGTCCCACACCAGCGGATCGTGGTTGTCGTTCAGCCGCTGGTGCGCGGGGCCGTAGAGTCCGGCGTTGGCGGGATCGTTGACATCGGAGGGCTCGCGGCGTCCGCCTTCCATGAACCAGTCATGCTCCACGCGGTGGGACGATGCGCCGAGGTGCATGCCGTCGGCGCGGACGGCCTTCGCCAGATCGCCCCACAAGTCGCGGTGCGGACCCATCTTGACGGCGGTCCAGTCGGAGAGGC